>CAITJF010000130.1 GCA_903892645.1 uncultured Nitrosomonadales bacterium
ATGAAGGCATTATCCGTGCAACCTGGATGTCCCCGGAAGAAATTCGTGCAAGCCAGGCATATCATCGCAGCCCGCTGGTTTTACATTGTGTGGAAGATTGCCTTTCCGGCAAACGCTATCCGCTGGAGCTGCTCGTGCACTATGACTAAACGCCGCATCGTGGTCGGCATGTCTGGCGGAGTGGATTCCGCCGTTTCCGCCTTGTTGCTAAATCAGCAGGGCTATGAAGTCACCGGCCTGTTCATGAAGAACTGGGAAGACGACGATGACGACGAGCACTGCTCCTCGCGCGAAGACTTGATCGATGCGGTCGCAGTTGCCGATGTCATCGGCATTCCCATTGAGGCGGTGAATTTTTCCAAGGAGTACAAGGATCGTGTGTTCAGCTATTTCCTGCGCGAGTACGAAGCCGGACGCACGCCCAACCCGGACATCCTGTGCAACTCCGAAATTAAGTTCAAGGCTTTTCTCGACCATGCCATGCGCTTGGGGGCGGATGCGATTGCCATGGGGCATTACGCGCAGGTACACGAACAGGACAGCTTGTTTCAATTGCTCAAGGCGGACGACGCCAGCAAGGATCAGAGTTATTTTCTGCACCGCCTGAACCAGGCGCAATTATCCAAAACGATGTTCCCGCTAGGCAAGCTGCTGAAAACCAAGGTGCGAGAGATCGCGCGCAAACACGGCCTTGCCAACCACGCCAAGCGCGACAGCACCGGCATCTGCTTCATCGGCGAACGCCCGTTCCGCGAATTCCTTAGCCGTTACCTGCCCACCCAGCCCGGTGAGATGCGCACACCGGAAGGCAAAGTGGTCGGCCAGCACCAGGGTTTGTCGTTCTATACCTTGGGGCAACGGCAGGGGCTGGGCATAGGCGGAGCAAAAGAATATTCCGGTGAGCCATGGTTTGTGGCGGGCAAGGACATGACCAACAACCGTCTGATTGTTGTGCAGGGCCATGACCACCCCGCACTGCTGAGTAAGAATCTGGATGCGATGGAAATGCACTGGATCAGCGGCCATGCACCCGATCTGACACGCGACTACGCCGCCAAGACGCGCTACCGCCAAGCCGATGCGGCATGCCATATCACAATGCCATCCGGTGGCACTACGGCATTTTCTTTTCGCGAAGCGCAATGGGCAGTCACACCCGGCCAGTCTGTCGTGGTTTATGATGGAAAAGTTTGCCTGGGCGGCGGCATTATCACCAAGTAAATCGTAGGCTTTCACGTAAAATAGCGCCTGTTCCCACTTACGGATCATCATCACCATGACTTTGACTGCCCTTACCGCACTGTCGCCTCTGGACGGGCGCTACCATGGCAAGGTGAATGCCTTGCGCAACTATTTCAGCGAATTCGGCCTGTTCCGTTACCGCGTTCTGATCGAAATCGAATGGCTCAAGGCATTGAGTGCCGAAGCAGGCATCGCGGAAATCGCGCCGTTCTCCGCCGCAACGATTGCGCAGCTTGACCAACTCACTATGCAGTTCAGCGAAGCTGATGCGGAACAAATCAAGGCCATCGAAAAACGCACCAACCACGACGTCAAGGCTATCGAATACTGGCTGCGCGATAAATTATCGGCCAACCCGGAAACCGCAAAAACATTGGAGTTCATCCACTTCGCCTGCACCTCGGAAGACATCAACAATCTGAGCCATGCGCTGATGCTCAAACACGCGCGTGCCGAAGTCATGCTGCCCGCGCTGGATGCGCTCATCAACAAACTGCGCGACATCGCCCACCAATTGGCCGATTTGCCGATGCTGTGCCGCACCCACGGCCAAACTGCCACACCCAGCACACTGGGCAAGGAAATGGCCAACGTGGTGCATCGCCTGCAACGCGCACACACGCGTTTGTCCGAGGTGGAAATTCTCGGCAAAATCAACGGCGCCGTAGGCAACTACAACGCCCATCTGGCAGCCTACCCCAGCGTAGACTGGGAAAATCTGGCACAACATTTCGTCACAGCGCACGGCATCAGCTTCAACCCCTACACCATCCAGATCGAGCCGCACGATTATATGGCCGAACTGTTCGATGCTTACGCGCGCGCCAACACCATCCTGATTGATCTCAACCGCGACATCTGGGGCTACATCTCGCTCGGTTATTTCAAGCAGCGCGTGGTGGCGGGAGAAGTTGGTTCTTCCACCATGCCACACAAAGTAAATCCAATAGATTTTGAAAATGCCGAAGGCAACCTCGGCTTGGCCAACGCGCTACTGCGCCATTTTTCTGAGAAACTGCCGATCTCGCGCTGGCAGCGCGACCTGACCGACTCCACCGTGTTGCGCAATATGGGTGTGGCGCTGGGTTACACGCTACTGGCGTATGAATCCTGCCTGAAAGGGCTGGACAAATTGGAAGCCAACCCGCAGCGTTTGAGCGAAGACTTGAACAGCAGCTGGGAAGTGCTGGCCGAACCGATCCAGACCGTGATGCGCCGGTACAACATCGAGAATGCCTACGACAAACTGAAAAAGCTTACGCGCGGCAAGGGCGGCATCAACCACGATAGCTTGCGTGCCTTCATCCAGACACTGGAGATACCGGAAGCAGAAAAAAAACGGCTGTGCGAACTGACACCGGGAACTTACACGGGCAAGGCAGCCGCCCTGGCTCGCAAAATCTAAAGCTACCTAAGCCGCTTGTGCGGGGATAGTGTCGCGCTGGGCGATGATGCGGTTGTGCTCGTCCACATAGACGAGGTGGGGGTGGAATTTCTGCAATTCAAGTTCGGAATACATCGCGTAGGTGGCGATGATTAGGATATCGCCCGGATTGGCCTTGTGCGCCGCCGCACCGTTCACCGAGATGACACCGGAGCCGCGTTGCGCGCGGATGGCGTAAGTGGTGAAGCGCTCACCGTTGGTGACGTTGTAGATGTCAATCTGCTGATATTCCTTGATGTCGGCGGCATCCAGCAAATCGTCGTCTATCGCGCACGAGCCTTCGTAATGCAGCTCCGAGCGCGTCACGCGCACACGGTGCAGCTTGGATTTGAGCATGATACGTTGCATTAAGTCATTCTCCTGAAACTGAGGCGCGCATTATATACAAACTTCGAGGCTATCAATCAGCCGCGTATTTCCCAACCGTGCCGCCGCCAGAACCACCAGATCGCGCTCGCCGCTTTCCGGATGCAGCAGCGTGGCTTGGGCGCGTACCGCCACATAATCCACCTGCCAACCGCGCGCAGTAAGCGCTTCCGCAACCTGCCGTTCCAGCTTGGCGAAATCCTTTGTTCCATCCAGCACGGCTTGCCGCATACTCGCTAACATTCGATACAGAAAAGTTGCTTCGGTTCGCTCGGCAGCGCTCAAATACTGGTTACGCGAACTGAGCGCCAGCCCGTCCAGTGCGCGCACGGTTTCTCCGCCGACAATTTCAACCGGCAAATTCAACTGTGCCGCCACTTGGCGCACTACGTACAATTGCTGGTAGTCCTTCTTGCCGAACACCGCCACCTGCGGCTGCACGATGTTGAGCAGCTTCAGCACCACCGTCGCCACGCCGCGAAAATGGCCGGGGCGGAATGCACCGCATAATTCATTGGCAGAGGGGGGTTCCACGGTCACCTGTTGCGGCTGCGGGTACAGCTCGTGCTCGGTTGGCGTAAACACCACGTCCACGCCGCACTGTTCCAGCATTCTGCAATCTTGTTCCAGCGTGCGCGGATATTTGGAAAAATCCTCGTTCGCGCCGAATTGTAACGGGTTGACAAAAATACTCACCACCACACATTCGCCATGCTGGCGCGCGATGCGCACCAGATCGAGGTGCCCCTCGTGCAGATTGCCCATAGTCGGCACGAAGGCGATACTTGCCTCGCCACGCAAGCGCGGGCGCAACTCAGCAACAGTGGGAATAACCTGCATCAGAAACTGTGATCCGCACCGGGGAATGTGCCCGCCTTCACTTCGGCTACATAGCGTGTCACCGCATCGGCGATACCTTGCGCGCCCTGCATATAATTCTTCACGAAGCGCGCCTTGACGCCAGGATAGATATCCAGCATGTCATACAACACCAGCACCTGACCGGAACAGACTGCGCCCGCGCCGATGCCAATGGTGGGGATGGAAATGTTTCCGGTGATTTCTTCGGCAAGGCTGGCTGGCATCGCTTCCAGCACCAGCAAACCGGCGCCTGCCTGCTCGACCGCCAGCGCGTCCTGCAGCAGCCTCTGCGCAGCCGCTTCATTCTTGCCCTGCACGCGGTAGCCGCCCATCTGGTGCACCGACTGCGGCGTCAGTCCGATATGGGCGCATACCGGAATGCCGCGTCCGGCAAGGAATGTGATGGTCTCGGCCATCACCGCCCCACCTTCGAGCTTGACCATCTGCGCACCCGCCGCCATCAGCCGTGCGGCGTGTTCAAAGGTTTTTTCCAGGCTTACCTGAAAGGTGCCGAAGGGCATGTCGGCGACAAGAAACGCACGCTTCGCCCCGCGCGCCACGCAAGCGGTGTGGTAAACCATTTCATCCAGGGTAACCGGCAGAGTGGTGTCATGCCCTTGCAACACCATGCCGAGCGAGTCGCCGACCAGCAAAGCATCCACACCGCAGGCTTCGAGCAATTCCGCGAAGCTGGCGTCGTAACAGGTCAGCACGGCGATTTTTTCGCCCTTATCGCGCATCACCTGCAAGTCGGTCAAGGTCATTGCTTTCGGTTTAGTGCTCATGCGCTATATTCTCCAGTTGCTGTTGCTGGCAGCCTTGCAACGCTTTCTCCGCCGGACCGATGCCGGGAATCACGCAGCCCGGCGCAATCTCCAGCAAGGGGCGCAGCACGAACGCACGAACGTGCATCTGCGGATGCGGGATGGTCAGGCCGTGTTCATGACAACATAAATCATCATACAGCAACACATCCAGATCCAATGTACGCGGCGCGTTGCGGAATTCGCGTGTGCGCCCGCATTCGCGCTCCAGCCCAAGCAGTGCATCCAGCAAGGCGCGCGGACTCAATACCGTTTCCAGTTGCGCCACCGCGTTGATGAAATCCGGCTGCTCCAGATAACCGACCGGTGCGCTGCGATATAACGAGGAGCGTGCCAGTACCCGAATGTGCGGCAGGCCATCCAACGCCTGCAAGGCCCGCAGAACCTGATCTTGTGGATCGTCCAGGTTGCTGCCCAAGCCGATGAAAGCCGTGTGCTTCATTACTCGCCAACCATTACTCAATGGGCAGCGCTATCTGAACTGCCTCATCTGGTTGATCTTCTGCCGCTGGTTTGTCTGCTGTGCCCGATTTCTTGCGGCGGCGGCGCTTCTTGGGCACCTCGTCCGGCTGCAACATTTCGGCGCGACGTTCATCCGATGCATCCTGAAACTCATCCCACCACAAGCCCAAATCCGCATCCACCTCGCCACTCTCGCAACGCAGCAACAGGAAATCAAAAGCGGCGCGGAAGCGCGGCTGTGACAGCAGACGCACCGGGCGCTGTCCGCCGCGCTGCTCAAAACGCGGCTGCAACAGCCACAATTCTTTCATGATCGCGTCGTAACGGCGCGGGATGGACAGTTGCTCGCGTTGCCGATTCAGCACCTCATCCATCGCCGCGTGCAGTGCCGCAACCGGGCGCTCGCCCGTCTCCTGAAGTATTTTCCACGCGGATAGCACCTCATGCCACAACAGCGCCGCAAACAGGAATGCGGGCGACACCGACTTTTCTTCACTGATACGCTGATCGGTATTCTGCAACGCCAGCATGACGAATTTTTCGCCCATCGGCTGCTCCAGGATCACGTCCAGCATCGGCAGCAGGCCATGGTGCAAATCCATCTCGCGCAACTTCTTGACGCACTCTACCGCGTGGCCGGACAGCAACAGCTTGAGCATCTCATCCAGCAGGCGCGCCTGCGGCACGTTGCCAAGCAACTCTTTCATGCCGAAGATAGGCGCGGCAGTGGCGGCATCCAGTTGCATGCCCAGCTTGGCCGACAGGCGCACCGCACGCAGCATGCGCACCGGGTCTTCGCGGTAGCGTACCGCCGGGTCGCCGATCACACGCAAGATGTTGGCGCGGGTGTCGGCATAGCCATCATGGTAATCAAAAATTTCCTGAGTGGCGGGATCGTAAAACAGTGCATTGGCGGTAAAATCGCGCCGCGCCGCATCCTGCTCCTGGTCGCCGAACTCGTTGTCGCGCAACAGGCGCCCATGTTCGTCAGTCTCGGCGTCTTCCGCCTCGATCATGCGGCGGAAAGTGGAGGTCTCCACCACCTCCTCGCCGAACATCACATGCACCAGACGGAAACGCCGCCCGATGATGCGCGAACGGCGGAACACGCGGCGCACATCTTCCGGCGTGGCGTTGGTAGCAATATCGAAATCCTTCGGATGGCGGCCAAGCAGTAAGTCGCGCACCGCGCCGCCCACCACAAAAGCCTTATAGCCAGCCGCTTGCAGACCATCCGTCACCCTGCGCGCGGCTGAGCTGATGCCGTCACTGCCGACTCCATGCACACCAAAAGGGATTATGTGACACTTGCCTTCCACCCGGACTTGGGCGGGCTTGCGGAATACGCGCTGAAACAGTTTTTTTATCATCGCCTGCTATGTAATTGAATGCCACGCGAAATGTGCGGCATTTAAAGAAGCGCGGATTATACACCCGGCACAAAACTGTGCTTTCCTTCCATGGTTGGCTTGCGCAATGGGTATTGAATAACATGATGGCGTAAAAAAGGCGCACGGCTGGCGGGCACCTTCGGTCGGTACAAACAGCCGGTGATTAACCCTTCAGGCATCCGCCCATAAATTTCTTGCGCTCATCGCCTTTCAGCGCTTTCTCCTTGGCTTCCTTGTTGCAGTTCTTCATTTTTTCGTGCTGCGCGGATTTTTTGTCCGCCAGTGCTGCGTCAGCTTTCTTTTCAGCGGGTGCTTCGGCCTTCTTGCTCAAGCATTCCTTCATGAACGCCTTGCGTTCATCGCCTTTCAAAGCTTTCTCCTTGGCATCCTTGTTGCAGTTCTTCATTTTTTCCTGCTGCGCCCCGGCAAAAGCGGGAGCGGATGCGGTAAACAGCAACCCCATACATGCGAGTGCGATCAGTTTTTTCATTGCATTCCCCTTTGAATATAGTTAAGTTTGGCAAGTTGTTTCAACTCAGGCAACGCTTCCGTCGCTAGTTTTGCTAGACAGGAAACTTTATTATTATAATGCAGCAAGGGGATTGCAACCTCTTCCATTAACCCTATTCTGTGGTTGATTCTGTTTTCATAAATGAATGCCACAAAACAACCCAGGGAAGTCATTCGAGATGTGAAGTTAGAGGTTGCCAGATTGCCACTCATCCGAAAATTCTGCCGTTCATCCTGCCAATTTGCCAGTTATCCAAAAACTCAACCATTCGTCCCATAAGCGTTTGACCTTTGTGAGATTAAACTCCAATATATAACCACTTCACAACAAACAAAGTATTTTGGATCTAAAGATGAAAAAAGGGATAAGAGGCAGCTTCCCTATCGACAACAAAACAATATTGGAGCGCTTGCAAATGACTACCACATTTATCGGCATCATCATCACAGCCCTTGCCATTGAAGTAGACAAGGTAACGCAATACAAACACTACGGCTTTCCACTGATTGCTCTTGTGGGTGTGCTGACAGTCATCGTTTCCATCGTGTTGTAGCATATAACAATATTTGGCTTACTCTGACAGGTAAAGTTTAACTTAATAATCAACAAGGAATTTGATCTTGAAAAGCAATATTCTTTTTACAATTGCAGGGCTATTGTCATTTTTGTCATCTGCTGCAATCGCAGACACACCCTTTACTGAACAACATAGTTTGGAAAAAATGATCCGGGCAAATACTGAACAAAAACTTGCAGCAGAGGCTAAAAAATACGCTCAAATAATTGCACTTGCTGGAGACAGACAAGATGAGTTGGCAAAAAGAAAAAATGAAGTTACCAGTACTTATAAAAAATGGCACAACTTAAGACTTGCTGTGGAGACATCCCCCAACAAAGCAAATTTGAATGATTTTAGGGCGGTTGAAGCAGCTGCACAGGCATACTCAGAAGCTAACAAGGCGTTTATCGACTTGCAGAAAGATATCCTCATGAACGCCAATGTTTCATTTAAGGATCAAGCAGCATATCTGATTGTTACGCGGTAATTTTTTCTGGATTAACGAAGCTGGGCATCTTATAGCAACTCCAGAGCACTTTCCGGGGGTGATTTTTCACCAGGCCAGAGCTGCTACTGCGGCGCTCGGCCAATCTGGAGTTCATTCTTGAAGGTCCGCTTGGCACTTTGCAGACATTTCGTCAAATGTCTGCTTTACATTCACTAGTTGTGCAGTGTCAGCAGGAAGATATTTTCCTGCAACCGGCTCAGGCCGCGTTCTTGAAAGCGCGGATTTTGCGCCAGCACGTCCAGTTGCGCCAGCAGGCGTATCTCGGCGTGCTCGCGGTAGAGCGCCTCTACTTCGCCCGCAGAAACCGCAAACGGTGGGCCCGGCATTTCCGGCTGGAGATAGTCAAAAGTAATGAGCAGGATTTGCGTTGCGGGTGGCAGGATGCTCAGCAGGTGGCGTGCATAACGTTCGCGCATTCCTGGCGGCAGCGCGACCAGTGATGCGCGGTCGTACACCGCGCTCACTTTCGCTAGGTCGTCTTTGCCCAAGTCGAAAAAATCGCCGCACAGGATGCGGGTGCCATTCGTTTCGCAGTGATCGAATTTTTCGCTGATAACGTGATGCGGGGTGTAGCCGTTTTCCTTGAAGAACGCTTGTACCGCGATTGCACTCAATTCCACACCCAGCACTGAATGCCCCTGTTTGCGTAGCCATAGCATGTCGCGGCTTTTGCCGCACAGCGGCACGAACACCTCGCTGCCGTAGGCAAGATGTAATTTCTGCCAGTATTGGGGCAAATATGGATTGATCTCGTTTTGGTGAAAACCGGTCTCTTCCCGCTCCCAACGCTCCAGCCAAAAATCTTTTTCCATCTTTATACCCCAGCCAGCATTATTCAAGAAACGACGGATGAACAGATAAAAAACCAGCCATACTTCGACAGGTTTAACGAGGCTGTACCAAGCACAACAATGTTTTTTGGTGATTGGATACTTCACATTCGTCATGCGTACAGTGTGCATATTTTCGCAGCTGGGTGCAAGCGCCGCTCTGATGGCAGGCAGAGGGGGATCACAGGGGGTAGGTGGCTCACATCAGCTGCCGTAACCCTGATGTGCGAGTTTTTCGATGTTATGCACTAGGCAGTACAAATACCATTGCGTGTTCACCTTGGTGTGATCTCTGAGCGTGATCGGCATGTTCCTGAAAGCGGATCAATTTGCGGTTTTTATTTTGATCCGGAAGCAAAACACTCTTCCTCAGAGCACCTTCACTTGCACCAACTCCTTGCCATCTGGATCAGTAAGATGCACCGCGCAGGCGATGCATGGGTCGAAGCTGTGGATGGTGCGCAGAATCTCGATAGGCTGTTTCACATCATGCAGTTGGTGGCCTTGCAAGGCCGCCTCATACGGCCCCTGATTTCCCTGTGTATCGCGCGGGCCGGCATTCCAGGTGCTCGGCACGATGGCCTGATAGTTGTCGATCTTTTGATCCTTGATGACGATCCAGTGCGCAAGCGCGCCGCGCGGCGCTTCCGTGACACCCACGCCCTGCGCATGGCTCGGCCAGGTCGAAGGCTCCCACTTCGTTTCGTTGAAAGTCTTCGCGTCGCCCGCTTTGATGTTGGCGACCAATTGGTTATACCAGCCCTGCATTTGATCGGCCACGATCTTGGTTTCCAGCGTGCGTGCTGCTGTCCTCCCCATGGTCGAATACAGCGCTTGCACCGGCAGATCGAGTTTCTTCAGGGTCATGCCGACCAGCTCCTTGGTCTGCTCATGCCCCGCTGCATACATCATCAACACGCGCGCCAGCGGCCCCACTTCGACGGCCCTGCCCTTCCAGCGCGGCGACTTCATCCAAGAATAATCCTTGTCCACATCCAGTTGCTGATACGGCGGCTTCGGCCCGGTGTAGTCGAGCTTGGTCTCGCCCTTATAAGGATGCAGTCCCTGTTCCTTACCCACGGAATATTCATACCAGGCGTGGCTGACGAATTCCTGTATCTCGCTTTCCGCATTGAGGTCGATCGGGTGTATCTTGCTCAGGTCGCGATCCAGTATCACGCCGGAGGGGATCAGGTAGGAGGAGGGGTCGGACATCCCCTTGGCCGGGAACTCGCCGAAAGTGAGGAAGCTGCCGATGCCTTCGCCCTGCTTGAACCAGTCTTTGTAAAAGCCCGCGATGGCCAGCGTATCCGGCACATAGACTTGATCGACGAACTCGCGCATCTGGTTGATCGCGTTCTGCACCGTTTGCAGCCCGACCACATTGAGAGCAGTGCCGGAATTGCCGCCGTGGAAATGCGGCCCCTTGCCCTGTCCCGGATGATTCGGATCGATGCTGATGGCGCAGGGCACGCCGCCGACCAGAAACATCGGGTGCGGATTCTTGCCGCCAAATACGGCATGCAATTTTACTACGTCGCGCTGCCAGGCCAGCGCATCCAGATAGTGCGCCACGGCCATGAGGTTGGCTTCGGGCGGCAGTTTGTAGGCCGGATGCCCCCAGTAGCCGTTGGCGAAGATACCCAACTGGCCGGTCTCGACGAAACCTTTCAGCTTCTTTTGCACATCGCTGAAATAGCCCGGCGAAGATTTGGCATAGCCCGACAGACTCTGTGCCAGCGCCGAAGTGGCCTTGGGATCGGCCTTTAGCGCTGAAACCACATCCACCCAGTCCAGCGCATGCAGGTGATAGAAGTGCATCACATGATCGTGGATGTATTGCGCGCCGATCATCAGGTTGCGTATCAGTTGCGCATTGCTCGGTATTTCAATTTTCAGTGCGCTTTCGACGGCACGCACCGAGGCGATGCCATGCACCAGCGTGCATACCCCGCAGATACGTTGTGCCAGCGCCCAGGCCTCGCGCGGATCGCGCCCGCGCAGGATGATCTCGATGCCGCGCACCATAGTGCCGGCGGATGAGGCACGGGTGATGCGGCCTTCAGCATCGGTCTCCGCCTCGATGCGCAAATGCCCTTCGATGCGGGTGACCGGATCGACGATGACGCGTCGGGTGGCTGGTTGGTTCATGATGCATTTTCCTCAACTATTGATCCGGCATCAAAAAAGTATGAGGCCGTTAAGCCCCTCTCCCTTACCCTCTCCCGCTTACGGGAGAGGGGATTGGTGATGCGTTTTCCTCAACGAGATACTGAGCCAGCAATTCGGTGAGCCCGACCACTTCGATCTTCATGTGGTAATGCTCAAGAGCTTCTTCAATCACGATGCGGCAGTTGGCGCAGGCGGTGACCAGCGTCTGCACGCCGGTGGCTTCGATCTGCCCCTTCTTGATCTTGAAAACCTGCAAGCGTAACGGTTCGGCGCGTGTGATGGCCGAGACGCCGCCACCGCCACCGCAGCACCAATTCATCACTCCGGCATCGGGCATTTCGCGAAAATCCGCGGCGATTTCGGACAGCAAGCGGCGCGGCTGCTCCACCACCCCGCCGCGCCGGGCGATCTGGCAGGGATCGTGATAAGTCAGCGGACGATTATCCTTGCCCCTGGTCTTGAGTTTGCCAGCCGCGCGCAGTTCGTCCAGCACTTCGAGGATATGCTTGACCTCGAAGCCGAAGGGTCTGCCCATCAGGTTCGGCCCTTCCCAGCGCAGGGCGGTGAAGGCATGGCCGCATTCCGGGCTGATCACGCACTTGACCTTCAGGCGCTCGGCTGCCACCACGATGCGGCTGACGATCTCGCGCGCCAGATCGGAAGAGCCGATCTGGATGCCGCTGTTGGTCGCTTCGAACGCGTCCGATGCCAGCGTCCAGCTCACCCCGGCCTGTTTGAAGATGCGGCTGAGCGCGGACAGGTATTCGGGAAAGTTGATGATCTCCATCGAGGACATCAACACCAGGTAGTCCGCGCCCTCGCGTTCCACCGGCACCTCGATGCCGGTGTCGGCCTGCACGTGTTTGATCTGCGCCTGCACCGCCGGCCACTTGATGCCCATCGGGCTGCCGATGGTGATGGCGCGTGTCGTCGCGGCGATCAGGTCTTCCGGCGCATGTCCCGAGGCTGCCATGCCTTCGCGCATCTTGCGGATCATGTAGGTGAGATCATTGCCCACCGGACACACCATGGAACAACATCCGCACAGCGTGCAGCTGTCATAGACCAGCGGCTCCCACTCCGTCAGCTCCTCGTCCGTCACCGGTTTGGACAGACTGAGCAGTTTGCCCAAGCTGCCCAGCAGGGTGTATTCCTGCTGCCAGACGCGGCGCAACGGTTCCAGTTTGTGGATCGGCGTGTATTTTGCCTCGCCGGTTTCGGTGTAGAACAGGCACGCCTCGGCACACAGTCCGCAATGCACACAACTGGAGAAGAAGCTGGCAATCGGTGCGTCAATCACTTCCTTGAAAGCGTTGATGCCTTTGCTCAGGGATGCAGTCACGAGGCCACTCCTTTCCTAGCGAACAAATCGCCGTTGTACCAGCGCGAGATGAACAAGGAGAAGGTGTGGAACAGTTTGGTGAACGGCAGCAATACCAGCAACAACTCTATCGAGAACAGGTGCAGCGCCAGCATCAGGGTGTATTCCAGCAATAGGTGGTGATAGGCCAGATAGCCGGTCAGCAATGGCAGAAGCGTCACCGTCCAAGCCAGGTAATCACCGATACCGGATAACATGCGCTTCACCAGGTTGTTGAGCCGGTGCGCCAGCAGGGTGCCCAAAGCTGCCATCGCCGCCACCGCCAAGGCATCAACCAGCGCTGCAGGCAGCCCGGGCCAGCTGAGCCCCGTCATGCTGCGGATGAATTCGATGTGCGGCGCAAAAAAGAAGATCGTCACCAACAGTCCAAGATGGAACACATATCCGCCGATGTAAGTCACCGGGTCGTGTTTCAGCATGCCTTCTGGTGGTAGCGAGCGCGTGACCATGGTGCGCCAGCCGCTGCCGGGTCTGGCCGCGCGAGGCTTTGCCAGATCGGCCTTGCGACCGAGCCCGAAGATCTCGAACAGGCGCAGCACGACACCCGCGACGCACAGCATCAACGCCCAGTTCAACGCGCTGCCGCGCGCGAAAGTCAGGAGATCGAGATGGCTCATTTTTTCTCCTGGGTCAGCTCTTGCACCGTCACTTTTTCGTGTGCCGTATTTGCCGCAGCCTTGGTCGAACGGTTGTGCCAAGTAATGGCCACACCTGCTGCCGCGCCGACCGCTGCCGCCGCACCCAGCATCTCGGATGTTGCCGATGCCGGCACGGACAACGCTTTGTAGAGCGGCCCGGCATCCCAGAAATTCGGCTCGGAACAGCCGATACAGCCGTGGCCGGACTGGATGGGGAAGCTGGTGCCATCGTTCCACTTAGTCGTGGCACAGGCGTTATAGGTCACCGGGCCTTTGCAGCCGAGCTTGAACAGGCACCAACCCTGCCGCGCAGCCTCATCGTCGAAACTCTGTGCAAACTTACCTTGGTCGTAGAACGGGCGGCGGTAACAACGGTCATGGATCGTTTCGCCGTAAAAAGATTTCGGGCGACCCAACTCATCCAGCTCGGGGATGCTGCCGAAAGTCAGGAAGTGTACCAACACACCGGTCATCACCACCGGGATCGGCGGGCAGCCGGGGACGTTGATGATGGGTTTGTCTTTGATGATGTCGCCCACCGCAACCGCACCCGTCGGGTTCGGGCCGGCCTTGGGGATGCCGCCGTAGGCCGCACAGGTTCCCACCGCGACGATGGCTGCTGCACCCTTGGCCGTTTCCACCAGCATGTCGTGGTTGCTGATTCCGGCGATGGTAGAGAAACCGGGATTACCCAGCGGAACCGAACCATCGACGATCAACAGATATTTGCCGGCATTGTCCTTCATCGCCTGTTCACGGGCGTGTTCCGCAGCCTCAGCCGAAGCGGCTTGCAGCGTGTGGTGATAGTCGAGCGATATCAGGTCGAAAATCAGATTCTCCAGCGTCGGCGAATGCGAACGCGTGATGGATTCGGTGCAGCCGGTGCATTCCTGGAAAGAAAGCCAGATCACCGATTGCCGCCGCGCCTTGGAGATTGCCTCTGCCATCGCGCTCGCCATCGAAGGCGGCAACGCCAGCAGCGCGGTCAGAGAAGAGCAGAACTTGAGGAATTCGCGGCGGCTGATGCCGCGCTGTGTCAAGCCTTCGCCAACGGTTCCGGGCAAGTTATCAAGTTGCTCTGCTTGCTTCATGTTGCCTCCTTGTGGTCGGTTAACCATGGAATGCGAAGGTATTCTGCGCGGCCGATCTGGCTGGGTCAACTCATATCATGATGCATTGCCGAATCTGGGTGACTGGCAAAACGTCCGATGATCTCAGAGGCTGTGGCACATATTTCCGGTAGTGCTGCCGCGACCGCAGGCGTCAGCGCCTCGCCCCAATCCATCGAAGCTGGCTGGATGCCGATCAAGGCGCGTCGCTCCGGCCAGTGCCCGGTCAGGCGCGAGACGGACATCAGGTCGAGTAACCCCACTTCATGCACGCTGCTCTTGCGATTCTCACCAAGAAAACGATCCATCTCCATACCCTCGAAGCTGCGTACCGAGCCCGGCGCAGCACCGAGCTCGGCGGCATCGATCACCAGCAAGGCGCTGCATTCGCTGATCGGTACGGCCAACGTGAAAGACAGCGTGCCGCCATCGAGGAATTCCATATCCTCGCGAGTGCTGAAGTGTGCTTCCAGTTCGCGCATGGCAACGATACCTACGCCTTCGTCGGTAAGCAGCGTGTTGCCGATGCCCAGCACGAGTACCTTCATACCCATTCCAGTTCCCAGCGCACGCAGGGATCGAGCGCTGCAACAGCGTGTCGCACGCGCTGTTGCAGCGCATCGCGATTCCTGGCTTCTTGCCCGAGCAGATGATTGGCCAGCATTCCCTGCGGATGGAAATTCCATTCGGTGGGTGCGACGATCATATAGTCGGTGATGCGCTCTCCATCGAGCACGACCTCATGCATCAATAAACCGCGGGCGGTCTCCACGAGTGAGCGACCGATGCCCGGTGCCACGGGTGTCGCGCTCACGGCGCCCCCAGCCCCGACCTGCTCATCATCCGTCGCCCAATCCAGCAGTTCGTCGAAGCGTGCCAGCCAGCGGGCAGAAAGAAGCAATGTTGAATTTTCAATTCTTTGTTGTTGCCGTGCGATGGCGCCGGTCTCTGCTGCATTGCCACACCAATCGGGCAGGCGACAGAATCCGGCAGTCAATCGCGGCCACTCGGCCAGCGAACTTCTCGCATCGAATGGGGGTAACAGACGGGGCTGAGGAGAAGGCGATTCATCTGCCTGTTGCAAACGCAAGCGAAGCGCCGCAATGCGCGGACTGGCCAGCAGCGCGTGCAGCTCGTCGCGACGTCCTTCTTCGATCCATCCTGCAGCGGTGACGAATTCATGCTGCAATGCCTTCTCCCCTAACAGCGGTGGCAGATCGAGCAACCAGTGCCAAAGATGCTCGCGCAACACTTCGCATTGAACGCTTGGATCGAGTCGCGGCACACATTCCTCTCCGCGCGCTGCGGCCAACGCCAGAATCCCCGCGCGCGCCTGCGCCTCACCACAAAGCGCGAACAGCAAGGGAACCAATTGCAGCGCTTGATCCGCTGTGTGGCCACGCAAGGCGAGCGCCACGTCCGGGCGTTCGCTGCCGACTTGTACTGCGCTGACCAGGTCATCGGCACAAGTCAGCCGCACTCGCACACAGCCGGTATCGAAGTTCGGCATTATTGGTGTGTCGTGAGATCGGGAAAGTATGCATCGAGATTGGTCTCACCTTGCAATGCTGCCGCAAGGCCATCGAGTGCAAGGTTTATTTCGGCCGCACGCTGCACCGTCAGCTTTTCGCGAGCCTGTCCCAGCACGACATACACCAAGTCACCGGGTGATGTCTCTCCCAGCCAAAGGATATTGAGCCGTTCGCGCCGACCACGCCCCTCACACCAGGCAAACACGCCACCGACTTCGACAACTTGCATGGGGATGCCAAGACACATGGTGATGCTCCCTCGGTTTTTGTCTTCCAACGGGTGTGTTCATGCTACCAGTTTTTCATCTTGTTCAGCGATGAGCCAGTCATCCGGAAACTGCATCGGTGATTTAAAGCCCCGCGTAGAGCATCGCCGTTTCCGGTTGTAGAATGGGCTGTACTGCTATGTGTGGAATGCTCGACTGTCTGCCTCTGGCAGCACATTTGTGACATTCACATCATGGTAAATCAACCACAAACCAGAATTTCTGCGCAAGCTGATTTTTGACCCATATCAACTACGTAATACGGACAACTTTTTCCCGTGTAAATCTGCACCCGCAAGGGATAGGCCGTGGTTGTACAGCCGCTAACGCGGTAACAACCACGCTCTGAACATCAGTAGTGTGAGCCGTTCCAGGATTAACGCAACGTCATAATGTGCCAGCCCTGCTGCTCGGCATGTGCGCGTAGCGTGGCATCGGGGTCAACCGCCACCGGGCTCTTCACTTTGCGCAGCAGCGGCAGGTCGTTCAGCGAGTCGCTGTAAAACCAGCTGTTGGCAAAACTATTCCAGCCCCAACCATGTTGCGTCATCCAGCTTTCCAGGCGGGTAATCTTGCCCTCGCGGAAGCACGGCACGTCAGCCACGCGCCCGGTGAATTCGCCATCCTTCTGTTCGGGCTCGGTGGCGATGAGGTGCTCCACGCCGAATTCGCGCGCAATCGGCGCAGTCACAAAACTATTGGTAGCGGTGATGATGACACACACGTCGCCCGCCGCACGGTGCCGAGCCACCAAATCGCGCGCGGCGGCACCCATCATGCCGCACACCTTGCGTTGCATAAATTCTTCGTGCCATGCGTCCAACACCTTGCGTGTATGGCGTGACAAGGGTTTCAACTGAAAGTCGAGGAACTCGTGAATATCCAGCGTTCCCGCCTTGTACTGCTCGTAAAAAGTCAGGTTTTTCGCTTCGAACAATTCGCGGTCAAGCACGCCCTGTTCGATGAGAAACTGTGCCCACTCGAAATCGCTGTCGCCACTCAACAAGGTGTTGTCCAAATCAAATAGCGCCAAGTTCACGATTGCTCCGGAATAAATGTTTGCATCACTTCTTTCAATAACGGCACGGACGCCCCGCGCTTCAAGCGCAGGCAATGCGCATCGAGTGCATCCAGCAGCGCCATCAGGCTTGGCAGGTCGCGCCGCCCGTGGCGCAGCAGATATTGCGTCACTTCGTGCGGCAGGGCAAAGCCGCGTGCTTGCGCGTGCCGCTCCAATGCTTGCGCCTTTTCTTCATCGCTCAAGCCATGCACCTGATACACCAGCCCCCAGCCCAGACGCGTGCGCAGGTCATCACGCAGATGCAGATGCGTGGGCGCTGCCGTGCCGCTCACCAGCAGCATGCCGCCACTTTCGCGCAGGCGGTTGTAGAGATCGAACAGCGCAACTTGAGCAGCGTCATCCAGAGTCTCCACATCATCCACGGCAATCACTGGTGCCGTATCCGGCACAGTGTTGCGAGCATAGGCTGCTGACTGTCCCAACGCACGTGCCTGCCCTGCCACCGCTTGCAGCAGGTGGCTCTTGCCGCTGCCCGCCTCGCCCCACAGGTAAAAACACCGTTCGTTTGCCGTCCCCGCCAACGCATGACGCAACGCCGAGAGCAATTCCACATTGCGCCCGGCAACGAAATTATCCAGCGTGGGCAGCCACGCTGGTGCAATATCAAGTAGCAGTTGCTGTGTCACGGTTGCCTTATATTTAGCCTACTGGAAGATTCCAATCCTTGGCATGGCGCAAGAAGATCAGTAGTGCGGTTAAACGTTACAGAGTCATTTGAGGTAAAATCCGCCAACCAAAATGGTCTGCACTTTATCCCGAAGAAAGCGAGAACTCAACTTGAGTCTACCAAATCCCCTCTCCTACCGCGACGCCGGTGTGGACATCGACGCTGGCGACCGTCTGGTGGAGAACATCAAGCCTTATGCCAAACGCACCATGCGCCCCGAGGTCTTGAGTGGTATCGGCGGCTTTGGTGGACTGGTCGAAATTTCCAAAAAATTCCGAGAACCGGTATTGGTTTCCGGCACCGATGGCGTGGGTACGAAATTGAAACTGGCGTTTGAGTTCAACCGCCATGACACGGTCGGTATTGACCTGGTCGGCATGAGCGTCAACGACATTCTGGTGCAGGGCGCGGAGCCGCTGTTTTTTCTAGACTATTTCGCCTGTGGCAAGCTGGATGTGGAAGCCGCCACCGAAGTCATTAAGGGTATCGCGGCAGGCTGCGAGCAGGCCGGTTGCGCGCTGATCGGCGGCGAGACCGCCGAGATGCCCGGCATGTATCCGGTGGGCGAATATGACCTCGCCGGTTTCGCGGTTGGCGTGGTGGAAAAATCGCAGATCATCACCGGCGCTGACATCAAACCCGGCGACATAGTGCTGGGGCTGGCCTCCAACGGCGCGCATTCCAACGGCTATTCGCTGGTGCGCAAGATCATCGAACGCTCCGCACCCGACCTCAACGCCAGGTTTGACGGCGGACGCACGCTGGCCGATTGCATCATGGCGCCCACGCGCATCTATGTGAAGCCGCTGCTGGCGCTGATGCAAAAAGTCAAGGTCAAAGGAATGGCGCACATCACTGGCGGCGGCCTGCTGGAGAACATCCCGCGCGTACTGCCAACGAATGTTACGGCCGTACTGGATGGAACATCCTGGCACACACCGAAATTGTTCAACTGGCTGCGCGAACAGGGCAACGTGGCGCAACAGGAAATGTACCGCACCTTCAACTGCGGCATCGGCATGGTGGTTGTCGTTGCCGAAAATGATGTCACTGCCGCACTCAACCAACTTGAAGCCGCCGGGGAAACCGTGTGGGCCATAGGCACAATACAGGCACGCCAAGGCGATGAGGCACAGACCCAGGTTCAATAATATAACGAGGAAGTCCATCGTTATTCTGATCTCCGGGCGCGGCAGCAACATGCAGGCGCTGCTGGAGGCCAACCTGCCCTGCCGCGTGGCGGCGGTCATCAGCAATCGCGCCGATGTGCCGGGATTGGCCATCGCCGAACGGCATGGCATCGCAACACAAGTCGTGGCGCACCGCGACTACCCTGACCGCGAGTCGTTCGATGCCGCGCTTGCCGCTGCCATAGACCGCTACCAACCCGACCTCATCGCCCTCGCCGGATTCATGCGCATCCTCACCCCGAATTTTGTGGCGCGCTACCAGGGCAGGCTCATCAATATCCACCCCTCGTTGCTGCCCGCATACGGCGGTCTCGACACCCATGCGCGCGCGCTTAAGGACGGCGTAAAAACGCACGGCTGCACCGTACATTTCGTCACCAGCGATCTTGACCACGGCCCCATCATCATCCAGGCCGCCGTGTCGGTACTGATGAACGACACCCCGGCAACCCTGGCTGCACGGGTGCTGCGAGAGGAGCATCGCATCTACCCGCAGGCCATTCGCTGGTTCTGCAACGAACTCCTCAGGTTGGACGCGGACGGCAAGAAAGTATTGCTGAACCGCGTTGAGCAGCCGGGCTCCGCCCTCATCACGCCGGGACTGGAATAGGTTTATGCATAACATCGTGCGCCTCGCCGTCTGGCTGCTGTTGTGCAGCATGGCAACTTTCGTTGGTGCTGCGGAAGGGGCGCTACGCACCCCCGTAAAGGGGACGTCACCAGACTCTCGCCCTTCGGGCGGTCTTGGCGCAGGCAGCGGGGCACCCACTGGCGGAGACGATCTTGCCCAGCCTTCGGCTGGAGGCAAGTCGCCTGCAAAGCTACCCCTTACGGGTGCTGTGGAGCCTCCCACACGCCTTCAGGTCAGTTACGATGTGCTTAAGGGCAACATCAGGGGCGCCACTATCACGGAAACCTATACCCGCACACAGGATCGCTATCACATCGAAAGCGTGAGCAAGGCTGTCGGTTTGGTCGCCATGATCAAGCCGGAAACCATCCGCGTCACCAGTGAGGGTGCCTTGACCGCAAAAGGACTGCGCCCACTCACCTTCACCAACGAGCGCAAACTCGACACCGAGCGGAATATACGCGCCGATTTCGACTGGGCCGCCAACAGCATCACCCTGACCGACCGCGCCGGAAAACACACTGTGCCGCTACCCGCAGGAACACAGGACAGGCTGAGCGCGATGTACCAGTTCATGTTCGCGCCGCTGAAGAATGCCGCCACGCTCGATTTCCACATGACCAACGGCAGCAAGGTGGATATTTATAATTACCGCATCACACCCAGCCAGAGCGTGACGGTTCCGCTCGGCACATTCAAGGCGCTGTATATCACCAGCCCGCCGAAAGCAGGCGAGAGCCGGACGGAAATCTGGCTGGCGACAGAGCACGCCAACTTTCCGTACAAGATGGTCATCACCGATCCGGACGGCGACAAGCTCACGCAGGTGCTGACCCAGTTTGATTTCGTGCCGTAATGGCACGCCACCATTCATTCTTAAAGCGCAGTTCAGCCACTTTTACGGGTCTGAATTTTCCGTGTCATCCGTAAACATCTTCGGGTAATTGCCGTTTCCCGGCTAACAATTTTTATACTGATTAATAACCATGTTACTCACCGAATACCGCTTTGACCTTGTTACCCAAGCCCTGCGCAGCATCCTGCCGCTGGCGCATCCGGCCGATGCCATGCTGCGCCAATTCTTCCAGCAGGAGCGCATCGGCTCCAACGAGCGCGCGGTGGTAGCGGAAACCGTATTCGGCGTGCTGCGCCATCGCCTGTTTCTGGAATACGCCTGTGCCGACAAATCTGCAACCTCTAATCGGGCCACGCCGCGCCGCATGGCGCTGGCCTACTGGATCCGGTTCGGCGGCTACAACCTGCGCGAACTCACCCCGCTGCTAAAACGTGAGGAGGAGAAATGGCTGGGCCAGATCAAGGGCATCAACATCGACGAACTGCCTTTATCGGTGCAGGCCGAACTGCCGGACTGGCTGGTCACAGAGTTGCAGAACACGATGACAGACGATGCCATCCTCACGCTGGGCCGCTCCATGCAGCAGCCCGCTGCGCTGGATTTGCGCGTCAACACGCTGCTCGCCAACCGCGATGAAGTGCTGCAATCCATGCAGGCGGAAGGCTTTGACGTGCAGGCCACGCCGTATTCGCCCATCGGCATCCGCCTCAAGAACAAGCCCTCGCTCACCCGGCACGCACTGTTCCTCACCGGAAAATTTGAAGTGCAGGACGAAGGCAGTCAGCTGCTGGGGTTCTTGCTCGCCCCAAAACGCAACGACATGGCGGTGGATTTCTGCGCCGGCGCAGGCGGCAAGGCACTGATGCTGGGCGCCATGATGCGCTCGCAGGGCAGGCTGTATGCTTTTGACGTATCCGAAAAGCGGCTGACCAATCTCAAACCCAGATTGAAGCGTTCCGGACTCAGCAACCTGCACCCGCAGCTCATCGCACATGAAAACGACAGCAAGGTTAAACGCCTGGCCGGCAAAATAGACCGCGTGCTGGTGGACGCACCGTGCAGCGGGCTGGGTACGCTGCGCCGCAACCCGGATATCAAGTTCCGCCAGTCGCCGCAAAGCGTAATCGAACTCACGCAGAAACAGGCCGCCATCCTCGCCGCAGCCAGCAAGCTGGTCAAACCCGGCGGACGCCTGGTGTATGCCACCTGCAGCCTGTTGCCGCAGGAAAACCGCGCTATCGTTGATGACTTCTTGTCCAGTCATCCCAATTTCGTCCTGCGCCCTGCGGCAGAAATTCTCGCACAGCAATTGATTCCCCTGGATACAGGCGAATGCCTGCAACTGCTGCCGCAATTACACGGCACCGATGCCTTTTTTGCGGCAGTGCTGGAACGGGCCAAGCCGATTGCTCAGGACGATGCTGCCACTGCCACTCTTCCCCAAGAAGAATAACGGCCAATTTGTGCGCTTGCTTTGTCGCTTGCGTTGCGAATATGCTATGGCTATTCGACGCAACTCATGCCGGACTTAACCAAAGATTTCTTAGCGCTGATACACCCATTCGATGCCTTCCTGGTTCAAAATACTGGACGACAAGCCGGACCATCCCATGTACGACGTGGCGGAAGCCAGGAAGCTTCTCGCCGACCTGCCGAAGGACAACCCCTTCAAGGCACTGGATGACATCACCTCCTGGCTGACTTCAGTCAAGGACACGCCCGGCTTCCGCCTCGAGCGCCGCATTGGCGTCATTATGCTGCTGGATGAAACCGGCCAGCCGCTCCATGCGGAATTGCTGCGGCAATATCTGGCTGCGCCCCATTTGCAGGATTTCCAAGGTATGCACCTGTGGCAGGGCATGCATGGTTTTATGCGAGCGCTGGCCGAAGCTTATGCCGCATGCGTTCATGAATACCAGCAGGCAGAAAAAAAACCGTTGGGCCTCAAGGAACAGATGCCGATCATCTGCGTCAGATTGCTGCGTGCTGTCGCCGAGCAGATGAAGCTGGAGCTGATGCGCTATCTGGATGTGGAACAGGTTGTCTGGGATCAGTTGTATACACATTACAGTTTTGCCGAGATCAGCCAGTTTGCCGACACCATGATCCACGCCTACCCTGGGCACATCATCCACACCAACCCGCAAAGGGAGCTGCTGCGGGCGATAATGTTATATGTTTCCTCACCCGCGACTTTGGCGCCAAATCAGATCGAAGTGAGTTACCGCATTTCCGCGCGCCTGGTAAGCCTTTTCGATTTCAAGGAAATGCCCGATGCTGATTGCCCATATTTTCTTGACCTCTCCAAGCCATGTGCCCCAAGTCATGCGGATGACAAGCTCCAGGCAACTCCTGCCATGCGCTTCTTCGGGGCAGTCAGGGCGGTTCCCAAGGTGGGGGAAATAACCCATCAGAACGAACGGGGCATGATCAATGAGGAACGCCGCTTCGGCAACGAATTCACCCCGGATGGCAAGCTTACCGTACTCAAACATCTGCAACTGTATTGGGGCAAGGAGCATCCGCACCGGCATCAGGAGCGGAAAGGTATTAGCACCGCCATCGAAGTGGTGCATGGCTTCAAGGTCATCAGCCAACTGGTCACACGCATCGAGCTGGACCAGATGGTTAACCTTTCCGAAGAAGACACGGCCATGCTAAAAGAGCGCTCCAAAATCGGCATTGTCGATGAGACAATCGATTACACCACGGAAACCTGGGATATCCTGGATGTGAGCATCGGCGGGATTGGAGGAGTGCTTCCAAGGGCCGCTGGCGCCTGGGCCAAAATCGGAGCCCTATGCGGCCTCAAGGCTCAGAACAGCAACTTGTGGTGGGTCGGCATGATCCGGCGCATGCACACCGATCACCAAAACAAGGTGCACGTGGGGATTGAAATTCTCGCCAAGAGACCTTTGTCGGTGTGGCTGCGTTCCCTCGGCAAGGGCGCTGAGCGAGTGTCCAACTGGGAAACCAGCTCAGGATCTTTTGCTTATGATTACCTGCCGGTCATTCTGTTGCCGGACGCCCATAACTCCTATGTGAACGCCACCATGCTGATGGAATCCGGCAGTTATGTGCCGGGTTGCATACATGAAGCAATGATGGGGGAAAAAAGCCGCAACATGGAACTCACCGGCCTGCTGGCGGAGGGCGACGATTATGAACAGGCGAGCTTCCGGTGGCTGGTGGCCTGACAACCTCTCCCAGGATCATGTGCTCAGTTGTATTAATCCAGGCTTGATCTGACAGAAAGTATCTGACCCAACTGAATCTTCCCCCAATAAAATTGACACCTGATTGTGCCAACTGATTTTCATCGTATAGGCGAACCAGAGGTTTTACAACGAACGATCAGACAAAATGGAGCCCCCTATATCCTTCGAAATACAACTTGCCTAAGAGACTTAAATTATTTTTAGCACCCTGGAAAAAGAGTTTTTCAACAGATATAGACACAAACCGGACGACGTCCAACCTCCCGAAGGCTGGCATTTATAAACGCAACCACCAAGATGCCCTGGTGGTTGCTATTGGAACAATTATTTCTTGCCGCCATTTACAGCTGTCTTGAGAGTAGCGCCAGCCTTGAATGCTGGAGCCTTGGATGCTTTGATCTTCAGTTCTGCTCCAGTCTGAGGATTGCGACCGGTGCGCGCTGCACGCTTGCGTACTTCAAAAGTACCGAAGCCAACCAATGCAACGTTGTCACCCTTCTTTAGTGTGGCAGTGATGATGTCAATCAGTGCTGCAATGTTGCGGTCAGCGTCAGCCTTGGTGCTGCCTGTCTTTGTTGCCAGTGCGTCGATCAGTTCTTTGCGGTTCATGTGATTTATCCCCTGTAGATGGTTACTGCACTATGCAGTGGTTGAAGTTTAGCATTAAATATAGTAACTAGCCCTGTCCTCATATCCCCCGTATGACGCTGCCCAGCACACCTACCATTGTTTCCAGCCTTTAGTTACCAGTTCGGCTTGCTGGTTGTTGGGCTTGCCGCTTTAAGATGCTGATGACCTGACAGGTAGTGTCAGATCAAATCGCAACTACTACGCATAATGGAGAAAATATTTTTCTGAGACAGTAACTTTAAGGGTCGCTTGGATGTTTGCCCTCAATTTGCCTTTGCGTCAGCCCTCAAAATTTCACACAAAGGGCTGTTCTTGGGATTCAGTGCGCTGCGTACGACGGCGTCGAATAGCGCCTGTATTTCTTCGAAGCTGAAACAGGAAAGCAGGCGATTAGCCACATCATGTTGCAAAGGCACCATGCAGGTTTGCCCATCCGGCAGAACAAGTTGAAATCCGGCCAGCCGCTTGAGCCCGCCTTCAGACTGGGACATAAGGTCAGATTGCGTTTCCTGTAATTCGTCATAGTGCGCTTCCAACGATTCCACTAGGTCATCAGCCAAATCCTCCGGCACCGCGACAACCCATCCCATATTGTCATCCTGCAAATCACACGCCACGCCCAAGCCCTTGGCGTGTTCCACAAACCTGTCGCGCAGGCTGGCGTCAAAGAAAATATATTCCATCATGGCGTTAGTTCCTGTTGGTTGTGGCTCTTGCAAAACACCTTGGCTCAGTCATCCGGGTTTCCGTACATGCTGTCCTGTTCAGCCGCACACTTTTCTCTGGCCTCACGCTCGATCTGCTGTGCTTTTTCTTGAACACGTTCCTGGCGTTTTTCGGCGGCAGCCTTTTTTAAGGCAACACTGTTTTCGCCGAATAGCACCTGCCTGAGAAAGCGGAAGCCGAACAGCATCAGCGCGGTATCGTCGGCGAGAATTTCTTTGGTTTCATCTGCGGGCAGGTCATAGAGCTCGTTGAACCCCTCGCTGGTTACGAAGCTGCGGAAGGTGTCGAGGTCGTAGCAGACCATGAAATACAGTTGCAGGCTGCGTTTGGATGGCTTGCCCACGCTGGGGCCGGAGGATTTTTTCTTGAGTATCAGCTGCCGCCAGCCGCGTGCCAGTTCGTCGTATTCTTCCAGCCCCTGCTCCTTGCGGTAAGCGTCTATGGTGATTTCCCTCGGCTCGTTGTGGCCCAGGCAATGCTCTTCTTTGACCAGCGCGTAGGATTGGGTGTCGGTATATTCGTCCTGCTTGCGCATCGACAGCAGCGCCACCGGGTAGTAGCGGCAGGCCGTCGGCCTGTCGTCATAGACGCTGCAACCTTCTGGCGTCATGAACTGGCAGGCCGTTCCGTTTTCCACCGGGCGCAGCTTCACTCCGGCGATGCCGTTCTGCTCCATCTCGTAGGGCAGGGTGTAGTGCAGCAGAAAATTGTTCGAGGTGATTCCCAGGCGTTGTTTCAGGCGCAGGATGTCGTAGGGGGTCAGCGAGATGTCGATGTTGCTGCAACAGGTATTCCAGCAGGCGATGCCCTTGCGGCAGCGGAACTGTATCGGTTTGCTGCCGTCGCACATCTGCGGTATGACCGGGCTGCCGGAGAACGGTAGATCGGCTGCCATGTAGGTGTCGGTCATCTAAATTCTCTTCGAGTATGTAGGGTAGGGTTGCAAAAGACTGGGCACCTTGCGGTGCCCAGTTATCTTACGCGATTTTCGCAGGTAGTTTAATGCGCGGCAGGTTTGAACAGCTTGGACTTGTCCACCAGGTCAACATGCTTGCGCTTGAAGCAAGTCCACTTGTGGGTGGTTTTGTCGTACACCGAATTCACGAAGCAGTGCCAGTTTTTTTCGTCCACAAAGTTTTTGTCGGTGCGGTAGTAGAAGCCCGGATAGCGGGATTCCTCGCGAAACTGGATGTGCTTCATATGCGCTTCCGCTGTCAAAATACGATGGTAGTTTTCCCATGCGCGCAGCAGCTCGTGCAGGTCTTTAGCGCGCATTTTGCCAGCGTCTTCCTTAAGCATCTCCAGCTTCTCTTCGGCCACCGCCAGCATCTTGTCGTTGGTGTTGTAGTAAGTTGCGACACCTGCCACGTACTCGTCCATGATCTTCTGCAGGCGCATTTGCAGCATCTTGGGCGTGATGTAGTGCGGGTTGATGTCGATGGCGGTGGTGTAGTCCTTGTGCTCCAGGAAGTTGCGCACCGGTTTGTAGATTTCCTCGGCCAGCACTTCAGGGGCAGTATCCAGTTCGACTTTCCAGTCCTTGTTGTCGAGTGCGTATTTGACCATCGCCTTCGAAGCCAAGCGGCCTTCGGTGTGCGAACCGGAAGAGAACTTGTGGCCAGAGGCGCCGACGCCGTCACCCGCAGTGAACAAGCCCTTGACCGTGGTCATGGAGCGGTAGCCCCAGTTCCAGCCCTTGGGCAGGTGCGCAGGAATCTTGCCCTTGTCTTCGTGTTCCTCATCCGTCGGTGCGCCGAGATCCTCTGGACCCGATACCCAGATGCCGCAGCAGCCGGAGTGCGAACCAAGCAGGTAAGGTTCGGTCGGCATCAGCTCGGACATCTTTTTTTCCGGCTCGATGTTTTCACCGACCCAGATGCCGCACTGGCCGATGCACATATCGAGGAAATCTTCCCATGCTTCCGCTTCGAGGTGCTTCACTTCCTTCGGCGATAGGGTTTCCTTCAGCTTGGCCATGGCCGTGACGGTGTCCATGTAAATCGGGCCGTGGCCGTCTTTCATTTCCTTGAGCATCAGGTGATTGCGCAGGCAGGAGGCAGGCACGGCGGCCTGGCCGTAAGGCGGGTAGTCGTTCAGCATCTCCTTGTTCTTGACCATGTAGTCTTCACCGTAGGCATTCACAGCCTTGGCCTTGAACAGCAGGAACCATGCGCCGACCGGGCCGTAACCATCCTTGAAACGTGCCGGGACGAAACGGTTTTCCATCATGGTCATTTCCGCGCCGGCCTCGGCGGCCATGGCGTAGGTCGAGCCTGCATTCCACACAGGATACCAAGCCCGCCCGCTGCCTTCACCTACCGAACGGGGGCGGAACAGGTTCACGCAACCACCCGCCGCGAGCAGGACAGCCTTGGCTTTGTAGATGTGGATGGTGTTGTCGCGCACCGAGAAGCCGACTGCACCGGCGATGCGGTTGGGGTCGTTCTTGTCGTTGACCAGCTTAACGATGAAAATGCGTTCTTCGATGCGGCTCAACCCCAAGGCCTTCTTGGCAGCTTCGGCAACAATCCACTTGTAGGACTCGCCGTTAATCATGATCTGCCATTTGCCGGAACGTACTGGTTTGCCGCCGTCCTTGAGTAAAGGCAGGCCTTCCTTGATCGATTGCGCACCGTCATGGCGCACACCTTCCGCATCGGTCTTCCAGATCGGCAGGCCCCATTCCTCGAACAGGTGCACCGAATCGTCCACGTTGCGCCCCAGGTCATAAGCCAAGTCGTCGCGGGTGATACCCATCAGGTCGTTGGAGACCATGCGCGTGTAGTCAGCCGGATCCTGATCCGGGCCGATATAAGTGTTGATCGCTGACAGGCCCTGCGCGACCGCGCCAGAGCGATCCATCGCAGCCTTGTCCACCAGTTTGATTTTGAGTTCCATGCCGGTCTCGGCTTTGACCGCATCCGCCCAGCGCATGATTTCGTAGCCAGCACCGCAACAAGCCATGCCGCCGCCGATCAGGAGAATATCCAGCTCCTCCTGAACAATTTTTGGATTACCGAAAGTTCCTTCAGACATTTTGCGCACTCCAGTTCATTAGTTGATTGATCATCATTATTTGCGGCGGATCAGCTCTTCCGGTTTGCCGGCGCGATAGCCGCCCATGACTTCCTTGGTGAATACACCGGGAGCGGTGAGTTCGGATACCTTGGGCATCGGCTTGCCACCGTACGGATTGATTGAACCTTCGGACGTGGTACGAATCGGGAATTTGAAGCGCTTCAGTGTGCCGTTACGGAACTTGATCGTCCACATGATCGAGTCGGAGCCGCGCATCGGCTGCACCGAGCCGCCCAGCGGCACGATGTCGGCGTAGTGGCGCACCTCGATCGCGCCCTGCGGGCAAATCTTGACGCAGGAATAACATTCCCAGCATTGCTCGGGTTCTTGATTGAAAGCTTTCATCGCGTGGCCGGTTTCGGAGCCGTCCTTGTCCAGCTTCATCAAGTCGTGCGGACAAATATACATGCAGGCAGTTTTATCCTGTCCCTTGCAGCCATCACATTTTTCGGTACGTACAAAAGTTGGCATTCGCTATACTCCTCTGAAAAAAACACAACAAAACAAATCACAACATAACTGTCCACCCATTGCGTGGAAAACCTCAATTCAGCAGGCCGGAGGCCGCCAAGCTTTAACTTTTCTTTTCGCTTTTGCCGAGCCCCGTGTAATAAGAGCGCAATATTTTCAGCACTTCAGGCCGGCTGAATTCGGCGGGGATATCAGAGCCTTCCGAAAGCATCTCGCGTAGTCTGGTACCGGACACCAGCAGGCGATCGGCATCGCCGTGCGGACAGGTGCGCGCCGAAGCCATGCCGCCGCAACGATAGCACCAGAACGTCCAGTCGATTTTTAGCGGTTGCGTTTCCAGCGCATCTTCCGGAATCCTGTCAAAAATGTGATGCGCGTCGAACGGGCCGTAATAGCTGCCGACGCCTGCGTGGTCACGCCCCACGATCAGGTGCGAGCAGCCGTAATTCTGGCGAAACAGCGCATGCAGCAGCGCTTCGCGCGGGCCTGCATAGCGCATGTCGAGCGGATAACCGGCCTGCGCCACGGTATGTTTGACGAAATAGTTTTCGGTCAGGGCGGCAATAGCCTGGGTGCGCACTTCGGCGGGAATGTCGCCCGGTTTAAGGTTGCCAAGCAGAGAGTGGATCAACACGCCATCGCACACCTCGATGGCAATCTTGGCGAGGTATTCATGCGAACGGTGCATCGGGTTGCGCGTCTGAAATGCAGCGACCTTGCTCCAGCCCATGATCTCAAACAGTTCGCGCGTTTCGCGCGGTGTCATGAACAGTGCGCCGTATTTCCGGTCGAAACCGCCCATCGACAGTACCTTGACCGGGCCGGCAAGGTTGATGTCGCCCTGCGCCATCACCATTTTTACGCCGGGATGGTTGATGTCGGCTGTCTGGAACACCGTTGCGCATTCGTGCGCCTTGTCGATGGTGTATTTTTCGGTGATGCGCATCGTCGCCAGAATGCTGTCGTCGCTCGGGTCAAGCAAGGCAATTTCGCTGCCGGTATTGATGGAATCTGCGGTGAGGTAATCGGTGGAAAGGGTGATAGGGATAGGCCAAAACAAGCCGTTTGTCATGCGCATGCCCGCACACACACCCTGCCAATCGGTAAACGACATGAAGCCGTCAAGTGGTGTAAAACCGCCGATGCCGAGCATCACCAGATCACCCTTCTCGCGCGAACTGACTCTGACTTGCGGCAACGTCCGCGCCCGTTCCAGTTCGTCCGCAAGGACTCTCCCCTTGAGCAGCAAGGGATTGAGTTCGCCTCTACCGTGCGGTCTTACGAGTGCCATAATCTTATCCCTTTCATCAATTACTTGAACTGACTGCCCGATCATGCTAGAACTTTCGGCACCAAACCACGATACCCCTTATGGGTTATGCCCTAATAGCTCATCACGGCTATGGATAGCGGGTCTATCAGCTGTGCATACTGGCACACCATTTAAGAATGGCCGTTGTTTCGCCCAGAATGGCCGCGATTGAGCAAATCAACCATCAATAAGATATTTAATGAAAACCCATAATTTTGGCGACTCACAGAGCACAATATCCCCGCTGCACGATCCCGTGGCATCACCTGTGCCGGATGCCAAGATCGAGGTGCGCAACACGACTTGTTATATGTGCGCGTGCCGCTGCGGGATACGCGTCCACCTGCGCAATGGCGAGGTGCGCTACATAGACGGCAACCCGGATCATCCGCTCAACCACGGCGTGATCTGCGCCAAGGGCAGTGCCGGCATCATGAAACAGTACTCTCCCGCGCGGCTGACCAAGCCGTTGCGGCGCAAGCCGGGGGCGGAGCGCGGCACGGGCGAATTCGAGGAGATCAGCTGGGAAGAAACTTTCAGCATCCTCGCCGAACGGATGGGAAAGATACGCGCCACCGATCCGAAGAAATTCGCGCTGTTCACCGGACGCGACCAGATGCAGGCGCTGACCGGATTGTTCGCGCGCCAGTTCGGCACGCCCAACTACGCGGCGCACGGCGGCTTCTGTTCGGTGAACATGGCGGCCGGGATGATCTATACCATCGGCGGTTCGTTCTGGGAATTCGGAGGGCCTGACCTGGAGCGCGCCAAGCTGTTTGTGATGATCGGCACGGCCGAGGATCACCACTCCAACCCGATGAAGATCGCGATCTCGAAATTCAAGCGCGAGGGCGGACGCTTCATCTCGATCAATCCGGTGCGTAGCGGCTACTCGGCGATTGCCGATGAATGGGTGGGTATCCGTCCCGGCACCGATGGCGCGCTGCTGCTTGCGCTGACCCACGAAATCATCGCGCTCGGTCTGTATGACCGCGATTTTCTGGTGCGCTACACCAACTCCGGCCAATTGGTGAATCTCGACGACACGCACGACGAGTTCGGCATGTTCGTGCGCACCGAGGTGCCGGAAGAGGAGGGATGTTATGACCCGCAAAACAAACTGTGGTGGGATCGCAACAGCGACAAGCCGGTAGTCACGCACGCGGAGGGAGCCGACCCGTTCCTGTTCGGCGAATTCGAACTGCCCGACGGCACACCGGTCAAGCCCGCGTTTCAGTTGTTGCAGGAACGGGTAAAGGACTACACCCCGGAATGGGCGAGCCAGGTCACCGGTGTTCCGGCCGAGACCATCCGCCGCCTCGCCTGTGAGATGGGCATCACGGCGCGCGACCAGAAGATCGAATTGCCGATCGCCTGGACGGACTCGTGGGGCAAGGAACACGACAGCGTGACCGGCAACCCGGTGGCCTTTCATGCGATGCGCGGCTTGGCGGCACATTCCAACGGCTTCCAGACGATACGCTCGCTGGCGATTCTGATGTCGCTGCTCGGCACCATCGACAGGCCCGGCGGTTTCCGGCACAAAGCGCCTTTCCCGCGCCCTATTCCGCCCTGCGCGCGCACGCCCAATACGCCGCTGGCGATCAAGCCGAACACGCCGCTGGACGGCATGCCGCTGGGTTGGCCGTCCGATCCGGACGATCTGTTCGTCAATACGGATGGCAGCCCGGTGCGCATCGACAAGGCATTCTCGTGGGAATATCCGCTGTCGGTGCACGGGTTGATGCACAACGTCATCACCAATGCCTGGCGCGGAGATCCGTATCCGATAGACACGCTGCTGATCTTCATGGCAAACATGGCATGGAACTCGACGATGAATACGGTCGAGGTCAGAAAAATGCTCTGCGATAAAGACGAAAATGGTGAACACAAAATTCCGTTTCTTGTCGTCTGCGACGCCTTCCATTCCGAGACGACGGCATTCGCCGATCTTGTTTTGCCGGACACCACCTATCTGGAGCGCCATGATGTGATGTCAATGCTGGACCGGCCGATTTCGGAATTCGACGGCCCGGTGGATGCGGTGCGCATCCCGGTGTTGCCGCCGACAGGCGAATGCAAGCCTTTTCAGGAAGTGCTGATCGAACTCGGCACGCGTTTGCAACTGCCCGCCTTCGTCACTAGGGAAGGTCAGCGTAAATTCAGCGACTACCCAGATTTCATCGTGAACTGGGAAACCGAGCCGGGGTCGGGAATCGGATTCCTGTCGGGCTGGCGCGGCAAGGATGGCGATAAATTCCTGCGCGGCGAACCCAATCCGAAGCAGTGGGAGATGTACGCGCAAAACAATTGCGTGTATCACCACAAGCTGCCGCGTTCCTACCAGTACATGCGCAACTGGAACAAGGGTTATCTGGAATGGTCGCAGCGCAACCGCATCACGCGCTATGCCGAGCCGATCCTGATTCACGTGTATTCCGAAGTGCTGCAAAAATTTCGCCTCGCCGCACAAGGCCGTGGTATCACGCGCAAGCCGCCTCCTCATCTGGCCAAGCGCATCGAAACTTATTTCGATCCGCTGCCGTTTTTCTATGAACCGCTGGAAACCCAATCCAGCGACAAGAACAAGTATCCGCTTGCGGCCGTGACGCAGCGGCCGATGGCCATGTACCACTCCTGGGATTCGCAGAATGCCTGGTTGCGCCAGATCCATGCGCACAATTATCTGTACGTGAATCCGCTCGCCGCACAGGACGCAGGCATCGCGGACGGCGGCTGGATGTGGGTGGAATCGCAGTGGGGCAAGGTGCGCTGCATGGCGAGATATTCCGAGGCGGTCGAGCCGGGTACGGTGTGGACCTGGAATGCCATCGGCAAGGCGGCGGGCGCGTGGAACTTATCGCCCGACGCGAACGAGTCGCAGAAGGGTTTTTTGCTCAATCACCTGATCTCCGAGGAGCTGCCGGCCAATCCTGACGGCACGCACTATTCCAATTCTGATCCAATCACCGGGCAGGCTGCCTGGTACGATGTGCGAGTGCGCATTTATCCGGCCGGGGCCGATGAACCGCAACAGACCTCGCCGCAGTTCAAGCCGTATAACCCGGTGCCGGGCATGAGCAAGCGTCCAAGTTGGCTGGCTTATTTTGGCGGTGGCAAGAAGGGCGAAAAAAAATAGTTGCCTCACCCTTGCAGGGGGAGGGTTAGGGTGGCGGCTATGACACGGCGTTGCGAAGCATCCGGGGCGGGAATGACCGCCTCACACCCGCTCCCGCAAACGGCTGGCTGCGCCAGTAACGTGTCGCGGGATGTGGGGGTAGAAATTTCATGAGCGGAACGACGCGGATCAGGGCAAAAACAAAGCAACACTCCCGCAGTCTGCGACGTGAAATGACCGACGCTGAAAAACTGCTCTGGCGGCATTTGCGCATGGAGCAGTTTGCGGGACACAAGTTTCGCCGACAGCATCCCATCGGAAATTACATCGCCGATTTTGTATGTCTGGAAGCGGCGTTGGTATTGGAGGTTGACGGTGGACAACACGCAGATCATTCAGATAGCGATGACATCAGGACACGAAGGCTGGAAGGAAAAGGTTTTCGCATAATGCGATTCTGGAACAATGAAGTGCTGAGCAATATTGAAGGAGTGAAGCTTGCAATTTGGAATTGTCTATTGGGGGTTCAACCCTCATCCCGACCTTCCCCCTGCCAGGGGGAAGGAGAAGGTCTGCGGCGCGAGGATGCGTAAATGACCCAACTTGCTCTGGTTATCGATCTCAATGTCTGCGTCGGTTGCCATGCCTGCGTGACCAGCTGCAAGGAATGGAACACCTCCGGCGCAGCCGGGCCGCTGTGCGACGAGAATCCTTATGGCGCTGATCCGACCGGCACGTTTTTCAATCGGGTGCAGACCTTTGAGGTTGGGCAGTATCCCAGCACGGATACGGTGCATTTCCCCAAGTCCTGTCTGCATTGCGAAGACCCGCCGTGCGTGCCGGTCTGTCCGACGGGGGCCTCGTACAAGCGCAAGCAGGATGGCATCGTGCTGGTGGATTACGACAAGTGTATCGGCTGCAAGTATTGCACTTGGGCCTGCCCTTACGGTGCGCGCGAAATAGATGAACAGCAGAAAGTGATGAAGAAATGCACCCTGTGTGTGGATCGCATTTACGATACCTCGCTGGCGGAAATTGACCGCAAGCCGTCCTGCGTCAAGGCCTGCCCGACCAGCGCACGGTTATTCGGCGATATCCATGACCCCGAATCGGAGGTATCGAAAGCGATACGCGAGAACGGCGGTTACGCGCTGATGCCGGAATGGGGCACGCATCCGGCCAACCATTATCTGCCGCGCCGCAAGACCCATCTCAAGATACACAAGGATGAACTCGAGCGTGCCGATAACCCGCTTAAGGTTGACGGACAACTACCCAAGCCGGGCAAGAACGAGCCGACGCTCGACGATGTCACCTCCTGGTAACTACTCACATCATGAATCCAGCCTTCTCAGTTATTTTTCTCACCACCTTGATCGGCATCGGCCAAGGTTTGTTTCTGGCTCTGTTTACCCAGCAATCCTACGCGCTGTTTGATCTGTTGCCGCATCAGGATGCACGCTTTTATGGATGGGGCAGCCTGTTGGCACTACTCTTCACGACGGCAGGATTGGTCGCCTCATTTTTTCACCTGGGGCGCCCGGAACGTGCCTGGCGTTCGGCGGCACAGTGGCGCACTTCGTGGCTTTCGCGCGAAGTCATCGTGTTGCCCGCGTTCATGGGAATATTGTTTCTGTATGGGGCGTCCCATTTGATCGGGCTCGATCCGGTGCTGTTGACGCTGCCCAGCGGACTGGGTATCAATGCCACGGTCATCCTGGGCGGCATCGCTACAATATTGGCATTTGCCCTGTTCGTGAGTACCGGCATGATTTACGCCTGTTTACGTTTTTTGCAGGAATGGCATTCACCGCTGACGGTAATCAATTTCACACTACTTGGCGGCGCATCCGGTTTCACACTGGCGACACTGTACGCCACCATGGTTGCACCCACGCAAACCGGCTTCCTCGGCGGGTGGGCGATCATCATTACCTTGCTGGGTCTGCTTGGACGCAGTTCGTCATTGTGGCGTAATGCACGGCTAAGGCCGAAATCGACACTACAAACGGCGATTGGCATCAAGCATCCGCGCATCGTGCAGACAGCGCAGGGCGCGATGGGTGGCTCATTCAGCACGCGGGAGTTTTTCCACGGCAAGAGTGAGGCGTTTCTAGGCAGGATGAAAGCGAGCTTCCTGCTGCTGGCGTTTGCCCTCCCGCTACTGTTGCTGGCCTCCAATTTGTCCTATCCTTCCGCATTGTTGCTGTGTGTCGCATTCGTCTCGCAATTTGCCGGCCTGCTGGCGGAACGCTGGTATTTTTTCGCGGAAGCGAAACACCCGCAAAATCTCTACTATCAAGGGATGTCGTGATGCTCAGAAATGCAGTGTTGGCGATTAGAGAAACGGGTGGCTTGGTCAAGACAAACTTGTTGCCGGTTTTGCTTGTCCTGACGATTTTTGCAGGCAGCACTTATGCCGCAGAGGTTGCCCCATCAGCTTCAGCTATGCCTTGGTGGGGCTGGCCGCTGGCACTGTTCATCACCTGTTTTTTTCTTGGAATAGTCGCCGTGCCATCCGGTGTGGGTGGCGGCGTGCTCTTCGTTCCTATCGTGGGCGGTTTTTTCCCCTTTCATCTCGACTTTGTGCGTGGCGCAGGATTGCTGGTCGCCCTGGCCAGTGCTTTGGCAGCAGGACCATCGCTGCTGCGTGTCGGGCTTGCCGATTTGCGGCTGGCGCTGCCGCTGGCTTTGCTGGCATCAGCCAGCTCGATAGCGGGGGCCATGATAGGACTCGCCATTCCCGCATCACTGGTGCAAATCGCCTTGGGCATCACCATTCTTGGCATTGTCGTTCTTATGGCATCAGCCAAAAAATCCGAATTCCCAGATGTTGTCGCCCCCGATAGGCTTTCCGCCGCATTGTCTATGCATGGAATTTTCCATGATGCTTCGCAAGGAAAAAATATCCATTGGCAGGTTCATCGTACACCACTCGGATTATTGCTTTTTGTGGGTATTGGCTTCTTGGCAGGGCTATTTGGCATGGGCGCAGGCTGGGCTAATGTACCCGTGCTCAATTTGCTGATGGGCGCACCACTCAAGGTTTCTGCCGGCACATCCAGTTTTATTCTGACGCTGGTGGATTCATCGGCTGCCTGGATTTATCTCAACAAGGGTGCAGTGCTGGCAATGATCGCCGTCCCATCAGTCATCGGCATGATGCTGGGTGCCTTTATCGGCGCACGTCTGTTGCACGTACTCAAGGCCTCGGTGGTGCGCAAGCTGGTCATTTCACTGTTGCTGTTCGCCGGTTTACGTGCCCTGCTCAAGGGCTTGGGTATCTGGATGTAGTTATCATGGACAACAATCATATTTCCGTCGAACAACAACGCTATGCCACCTTGCTGAGCTGGGGTGCGCGCTCTGGCTTGGTACTGCTGATCGTCTGCTTTCTTGCTTATGTGTTCGGCTGGATGCCCGCACATGTACCGGTCGATCAACTTCCTTATCTGTGGAATCTGCCAGTAGAGGAATATCTTAAACAAACAAACACCACCACCGGTTGGAGTTGGCTGAAAATGATTGGTGAAGGAGATTTTGCCAGCCTTGTGGGTATCGCCTGGTTGTCCAGCTGCTCACTGATTTGCCTGTTAGCCATTATTCCGGTTTACGCCCGTCGCCGAGACAAGGTTTTTGTGATGATTTGCGTGATTGCATTAGCCGTACAACTACTAGCCGCATCCGGTATTCTGGGCGGTGGACATCATTGAGGTAAACATGCACAACACACCTTTCAAGCGGATATTGCTAGCGACCGAACACACCGAATTCGATACTGGCGCGGAACGGCTGGCTTTCGAAATGGCACGTCGCTGCGGGTTGCCGTTGATGGCGGTGCTGCCGGTGGTGAGCAACCCGGAATTCGAGATTGCGGCTCCGCAACTCGCCGCGCGGAATGACCGTGAAGCCGCTAGCAAAGTTGATGCCCTGCGCAGTACCGCCATGCAGCTCGGCGTTCAGCTCGAAATCCATGTTCGGCGTGGCGAGGAGCCGTACCGTGAGATTCTGAACGAGGCCAAGGAAAAGCAGGCCGATTTGATTATTACGCGCCGGCGCGGCAAGCGCAGTTTCCTGGCAAAATTACTGGTTGGTGAAATGGTCAGCAAGGTGGCCGGACACGCGCCATGCAGTGTGTTGCTGGCGCCGCGCAATGGCGCCATGTGGTCGAACGGTGTGCTCGCAGCAGTAGATGATTCCGAACACTCCCTGAGAATTACTTCCACGGCGGCTAGCATTGCCAGGGAATGCGCTTTGCCGCTAACCATCTTGAGCGTAGCCGAAACTGCAGCGTTGCACGAAAAGGCAGAGGTGATTGTATCTCGCCATGCCGGAACAGTTGCCGGACTTAATGTTGTTGTCCGCCAGCTCGTTCTGACAGGTTCTCCACACGAGCAGATTCTCGCAGCCAGCAAGTCTGTAGGTGCAGACCTGATTGTGGTGGGACGGCTTGGCGAAAGCAATGCCGTGGTGCGTATGTTGCTGGGCAGCACCATGCAGAAGGTAGTGGGGATGGCTAACCAGCCGGTATTGGTTGTACCAGCATAAGCAATGAAAGGTTTGAAAAATAACCCTAATGGGCTATTCTGACCACTCTTAGTGGGTATGGACGCTGATAGGCTGGTTATTCCTATAATGCGCCGCGAGTGGTTCCATATGATGGCAAATCAGTTTTGGCGGTAATTCTAATTAAGTTGCGGGAGATGAAGCGATGAATTTTGACAAGGAATTGGATGCACGCGGCATGAACTGCCCGTTGCCTATCCTGAAAACCAAGAAATCACTGACCGATATGGTCTCCGGGCAGGTATTGAAAGTGATCTCCACCGACTGCGGTTCGGTGAAAGATATGCAAGCCTTTGCAGATCAGACCGGGAATACGCTGGTTTCACAAACCGAGGAAAATGGCGAATACATTTTCTTCATGCAGAAAAAATAATCAACTCACCGCATAAGGGAATATCATGAAAAAAATGGCTATCATTGCCACCAAAGGTACGCTGGATATGGCCTACCCGCCATTCATCCTCGCCTCCACCGCCGCTGCTCTTGGCTACGAGGTACAGGTGTTCTTTACCTTCTACGGCTTGCAGTTGCTGCGCAAGGATTTGTCCAGTGTGATGATCAGCCCGCTGGCCAATCCGGCCATGCCGATGCCCGTGCCGATGCCGGTGATGGTGCAGATGCTGCCTGGAATGGAATCCATGGCAACCATGATGATGAAGCAAAAGTTGAAAAAGCATGGCGTGGCCTCGCTGCAAGAGTTGCGCGATCTGTGTCTGGAAGCCGAAGTGAAATTCGTTGCCTGCCAGATGACGGTTGATTTGTTCGAATTCGACAAGAGCGAATTTATCGACAACATCGAATACGGCGGAGCGGCTACGTTCTTGGGTTTTGCGGGAGATACCGACATCTGTCTGTTTGTTTAAAATGGGGAGTTGCACAGCCGTGCAGTAGTTGCGTGTGGGTTCGTTTCATCAATCAATCAGGGAGACTTTTTGTGAGAATAAAGAAAATTGTTGCTTCATTGCTCGCCGCTGGCGTGATGGTGTCACCACTTGCTCATGCGACTGACGGGTATTTTGCGCACGGTTATGGTATGAAAGCGAAAGGTATGGGGGGCGTAGGGATTGCGCTACCGCAGGATGCCCTTGCCGCCGCGACCAACCCAGCAGGTATGGTCATGATAGGTGACCGGATTGATTTCGGCGTGGACTGGTTCAAACCAACCAGGGGCGCGGATATAGCGGGCAGCCCTGTTCCCGGCATGAATGGTACATACAGCGGGAACGGCACGAGCAACTTTCTCATTCCGGAATTCGGCTACAACAAGATGATGAATCCGGATATGTCGTTCGGCGTATCGGTTTATGGCAACGGCGGCATGAATACCGATTACACCAGCAGCCCGTTTGCGGCAATTGGCGGCACAAACCCAGCTGGTATAAATCTGGAACAGCTATTCATCGCTCCGACTTGGGCGATGAAGCTTAACCCAAGCAACTTCATAGGAGTATCCTTGAATCTAGCCTACCAAAGCTTTGAGGCCAAAGGATTGGAAGGCTTTGGACTTGCAGGCTGGTCGAGCGATCCGACCAAGTTAACCAACAATGGCAAGGATACTTCCACGGGATATGGCCTGCGCTTAGGCTGGACAGGACAGGTTTCCCCTACGGTAACATTGGGTGCGACCTACCAGACCAAAACCAAAATGGGCAAATTCAGCAAGTATGCTGGTCTGTTTGCCGAACAGGGTGGTTTTGACATCCCCGCCAACTATGGGGTAGGAATTGCGGTAAAGCTTAGCGACACAACCACCGTTGCTGCCGATATTGAGCAAATCCAATACAGTGGAGTTCCGTCGGTTGCAAATTCATTGGCTAGCCCCGGATTGCTGGGGAACAGTAACGGCCCCGGCTTTGGCTGGCGTGATATGACTGTGTTCAAGCTGGGCGTAAGCCACCAGTATGATAGCGGCTTGGTGGTGCGTGCTGGCTATAACACCGGTCGTCAGCCGGTCCCGGAAACTGAAACCTTATTTAATATTCTGGCACCGGGTGTCGTTCAGGATCATTTGACCTTGGGTGCTACGTGGATATTGCCCAGCAAATCAGAGTTGACGCTCGGCTACATGCATGCGTTCAAGAAAACAATCAATGGCGCTAACTCTATGACTCCTTTAGGCGGCGGCGAAGCAAACCTCAATATGTATCAGGACTCTTTGGGTATTGCCTACGGCTGGAAGATGTAAACAACAAACTGGAATAAGAGTTTCACCAGCCCGCCACACTAGGCGGGCTTTTTTTCGGGTGTCGCTTTCGTCGTGATCAACTCCCCTCGATGCGGTCGTAAAAGCGCGCGCGGTAGAGCAGGCGCGGATGTGCCTGGTTGTCGCTAAAAGCAGTCCGATCATGCAGCACGTTGTTGCACAACAGCCCCATGCCGTCCTCAAGCCGCGCGCAGTGGATATGCGGCATATCCGCGGCAAGCAGTTCTTCCAGCATCGCAACGGCAGCCAGCGTGGTTGCATCCTGCTTCCATTCGATGCTGCGGGTGCGTGCGGTATAGCGCATGTGCAGATTACAGTTTGCCGGAGCTATGGAGAATACTGGGCCGGTCTGCGCGGGGCGCGCTATGCCCTGTTCGCCGATGCGTTCCGGAATGGTCATCGCATCCGGTGCGGAAAGTACGCGGATAAGATCGCTATTCGCATCACGCAGCATCAAATAAACGATTTCATGATCCAGCAGGCGGTTTTCGCCGCCTTGCCCTGCACTCTGCGCACAATGCAGTACCATGCCGCGCACCTGCTGTTCGGGAGAATTGTAATAGCCGTCGGTATGCCATTTTATGGCACGGTCGGTATAGGGAATATAAGCCTGCTGTTGGCCGTCGCCAGCACACATGGTGATGTGTGTTATGCCTTGCTCACTCGCCAGCCAGTTTGCATCCAGGCGATTCAAGCCGAACTGCTGTCCGAGTTGACGCACCATATTTTCATCGGCACGCCCGGCTCGGGTTGCATAAATCGCCATGTTGCTGCGACGGCAACGCGCCAACAGTGCGGTGTGTTCAGCCGCAGTCAGTGCGTGCGGATTATTGATTTCGACGATCAGTTCACTGGTGTTGGTGATGGCGTGTGCCAGCTTGCGATCACGCCAGTACAGGTAAGCCGTTGGGTTATTAAGATCGAATGGATTTTGCATTAATTGCCCAGTACAAATCTGCGCATTTCAATCCACGCTAGCGGTCTTGCGGGTACGTGGTTGCCCCGGTTCTGTCTCGAACAGGTCACGCATGGTTTTTTCTACCATGATTACGGCTTCCGGTGCCTCGATGCTCATCATCTGGTCAATGACCCAAGTGATATCTTGCTCATCCATGATTTCGCGCATGCAGTAGGCCAGGTAACGGGTAAACGCAAACCCCGGGCCATCGCTGCCGTAATCGAACTCGGCGTATTCCCCTGCGCGTTGGTTGAGTTTGTCGATGAAGTGCTGCTTATGTTTGCTGATGCTGTTACCCATCAGCCTGCCTTGATTTTCAGCCAGCGTTTCCGCCACGCGGTTTGCCAATGTGCTGGTGAATACAAAGCGCACTTCAGCGGGTAATTGGCGATAGGCGATGCGGTCTGCAACCTGAATCAGAAATACCAGAAATTCGGTGAGGAAGGCAAAATACTGCGTGCCGATGGCGATCTCAAAATCTGCTTTGCGGGTATTCTTGAGCGCGTTGTCGCCGATGCGCCAGATGACAAAAGCCAACGCCCCCGCTATTTCTTGCGGCGTTTTTTCACGTTCACTCTTGAACCAATGGCTTTTGATGCGCATGTCGGGTGAGCCGAAGGTTCGGGTCAACCCTTTTGCAGGAAAAACTCATACTCGCCCGCAGATCCTTCAATAGTGTCGAGGATTTTTACGCCGGTCACGCTTGCCCAGCCGACGATGTCGGAATGTATTCCAGGGCAGTTGCTGACGAGCTTGAGAATCTCGCCAGAATTCATGCCGTTCAGCAGCTTCTTGGCCTCCACGATTGGCCCGGGGCATACAACACCGCGAATATCCAGAATCACATTTGCCTCGCGCGCTTTCCCCTTGCCCTTCATGATGTAATAACCCGTGCCGCCATCTGCTATCGCCTCCGTTTTCAATACGTGATTGTGGGTCTGTTCCGCCCAGGCGAAAAGATCATCCCGGGTACCCGGGCAATCCGAGAGTAACAGCAGTATTTGTTCATTTTTTAGATCATCGACCACGCGCTTGGCACCGAGCAGCGGCGCGGGGCAGCTCAGGCCGCGCAAATCCAGTTTTACATTGGCATGAAAGTCTTGAGTGCTCATTTTTAGATATCCTCTTGGTTTCTGAACCGTCATTTCTGTAGCCGGCATGCCGGATACGTTCTGCGTTTTTCAATACCCGCCCTTGCCCAGCGGTTGCGGTAATCCGGCAACTTTCGCGCCTTGTTTGGCCGGGCCTGTCGGAAATAAATCATACAGCGCTTTGCTATCCGCCTCTGGCCAGAATTCATTAATGCCTTTCAGCATATTGCGAAAATTGGGCGTGTGTCCATGTTCACGGTATTCATCACGCAAATAATTTATGACCTGCCAGTGCTTGGGTGTTAACTCAATGTTTTCTGCCGCAGCAATGATGCCAACTATTTCTTCACTGTAATCTGGCTCCAACAAGTAGCCTTCCGCATCGGTTTCAAGTTCAGTGCCCGCAACCAGGTATCCCATGATCAGCCTCCGTTAAAAAACTCTTTGATTAGCCATCATTCCAAACCGGAGATGACTTTGTAAGGTACAAAAATACCACAGCCAAATTGACGGCCTTCTCCCAGCCCGGCATATTGTAATTGTAGAGATGCTTCTGGTTTCAGACCATGTATAACCAAACTATAACCGTGAATGGATTGCTGAGTACATGCAAGGGTACGACGCATGCCACAGATCAATCCAGCAGCAATCCCCATCTGGCTTAACTGTGCATTGATGCCATTCAGGAAAAGCACTTCGTCGGTTGCGCCTGTTACCAGCTGCGCGTGAATAGTGGGGTAGGATTGAATTGGGCGCAGCTTACCTTTGCCTAACTGCAGGGTGTTTTCCGCCATATCTAGTTGTTGTCCTGACAGGGCGGTGGCGCGGGCGGCAAGCGCTAGCGGCAAGCGCAGCACCAGCTTGGCGCGTTTGGGAAGCAGCATCCCTTCGTTATTTTCTGCCGTGCGCAACGGCAATACCCCGACAGACTTTTCTTCCGCGAGTTGTGGAACATGGCGTATCAGTGCCTCCCACAGCGCAAAGGGATAAGCAGCGGGAAGTATTCCACCGCCAAGATCGAACACCATGTCGATCATCTCTGGGATTTTATTAGTCACTTGCCTGTTGTTGCTACGCAGCTTGTTTTTGGGAATCTGCCCAGATTTGCATGGCAGTCGCCCACTGTTGCGCTGTGGCAGGGTCAATATCGAAAATCGTAAAACGTCTGTTCTCACGAATGCGGATGCGCAGCAGGCTCATCCCGCCTTCGGCATGATCTATTTGTTGCAATTCAATTTCCTGATTACCCAAGGGAACCCTGATCTTTGATAATTGACTGATTTGTGCCATTATAAATTTCTCCCATTTAGACAGATCGCAATGTTCCCAGAGTATTCTGAACAGGATTTTATAGATAGTTAAGTCTATCGCTAATGTACTTGGAAATGAAATACTACCGGGGAAGACAAAATACTACCCTTTAGGGTTATTGAAGATAGCCACTAAAGGTGATGGAATGCATGGGGGATGCACCGTATAGTGCACAGAACCATTAGGAAATTGGGTGGCTGCGGGATTGAAAGTGCTAGAGTTCAGATGGGTTATCCAGATAAAAAAACAAGCCCCGCCTCTGCCGGGCCATTAAATCGATTGCCGACAGTAAGTACTAGTCAATACGACTGAAAGGAAGATTATTATGGCGAAGAAGATGCATGACACCCCAAATCTTGATCAACTCGAGGATGGTCCATGGCCCAGTTTTGTGACTGGCTTGAAAGCGTTGGCAAAAGACAAGGACTATGTGGTTGACCTTCTTGGGCAGCTTGAGACTTCGTACAGAACAAAAAAAGGCTACTGGAAGGGCGGTACGGTCGGTGTGTTTGGCTATGGCGGTGGCGTTATTCCGCGTTTTACCGAACTCAAGGATGAAAACGGTCAGCCGGTGTTCAAGGATGCGGCCGAGTTCCACACCCTGCGCATCATGCCTCCGCCCGGCATGCACTACGATACCGATACGCTGCGCAAGTTCTGCGACATCTGGGAGAGGCATGGCTCCGGTTTGATCGCATTACACGGCCAGTCCGGCGACATCATGATGCAGGGCTGCACCACCGAGAACGTGCAGAAGGCTTGGGACGAAATCAACGAAATGGGCTTCGACATGGGCGGCGCCGGCCCGGCGGTACGTACCTCAATGTCCTGCGTCGGTGCGGCGCGTTGCGAGCAATCCTGTTATGACGAGGCCAAGGCACATCGCGTTGTATTGAACACTTTTCTGGATGACATCCATCGTCCTTCCTTGCCGTACAAGTTCAAATTCAAATTTTCCGGCTGCCCGAACGATTGCATGAACTCCATACAACGTTCTGACATGGCCGTGATCGGAACTTGGCGCGATAATATCCGCACCGACGAAGCACTGGCGAAAAAATGGTTTGCCAAGCACGGCATGGACGAGTTGGTAAATGACATTGTTGCGCGTTGCCCGACCAAAACATTTCAGCTCAAACAGATCAAGGATCTTAAGAGCGGCCCGAGCATTTCCAGCGTTGCGGTCAATGACGTCCATGCGATAGAAATTGATAACCACGAATGTGTGCGCTGCATGCACTGCATCAATGTAATGACTGGGGCATTGGCTCCCGGTGAAGATAAGGGCGCAACCATTCTGGTGGGGGGCAAGCGTACCCTCAAGATCGGCGACCTGATGGGCACGGTGGTCGTTCCATTCATGAAGCTGGAAACAGATGAAGACATGAAAAAATTGGTCGATCTCGGCCAGCGCATCATTGACTTCTTCGCAGAAAACGCGCTCGAGCATGAACGCACCGGTGAAATGATCGAGCGTATTGGCTTGGTGAGTTTCCTCGAGGCGATGGAAATTGAAGTGGATTCAAATATGGTGTCCACCCCGCGCACGAACCCATACGTCCGTACCGACGGATGGGATGACGAAGTTGCCAGGATCAATGCCAAAAAACAAGCCGCTGTCTGAGGAGAATAGAACATGAATCAACCTGTTCAAATGCGTCGCCCAAAAGAAACCGGGGTGCCGGACAACAAACCCTATCTGCATCCGGTTCTGGCTAAAAATTATGGCCAATGGAAATATCATGACCGTCCCCGCCCTGGCGTACTTCATCATGTGGCGAAAAGCGGCGACGAGGTTTGGACGGTGCGTGCCGGCACGCAGCGGCAAATGGACATTCATACCATCCGCAGGCTATGCGATATCGCGGACAAATACGCGGAAAGCCGCGTGCGTTTTACTATCCGTTCCAACATCGAGTTCATGGTATCCAGCGCGGAGAAGGTGAATCCGCTGATTGCAGAACTGGAAAAGCACGGCTTCCCGGTGGGTGGTACAGGCAATTCAATTTCGATGATTTCCCATACCCAGGGTTGGCTGCACTGCGACATCCCGGGTACCGATGCTTCCGGCGCAGTCAAGGCTTTGATGGACGAGCTGATCGTGGAATTCAAACGTGAGGAAATGCCCAACCGCGTGCATATTTCCACGTCCTGCTGCGAAATCAACTGCGGCGGACAGGCGGACATCGCGATCATCATTCAACATACCAAACCACCGGTGATTAACCACGACTTGGTGGCCAACGTATGCGAGCGCCCGGCAGTAGTCGCGCGTTGCCCTGTGGCGGCGATTCGCCCGGCGATGGTAAACGGCAAGCCGTCCCTGGAGATTGATGAATCAAAATGCATGTGCTGCGGAGCATGCTATCCACCCTGCCCGCCGATGCAGATCAATGATCCGGAGTATTCCAAGCTGGCGATTTGGGTAGGCGGCAAGAATTCCAATGCACGCGGCAAGCCGACGTTCATGAAAATGGTGACTTCCGGCTTGCCAAACAATCCACCAAGATGGCCCGAAGTCACTGAGGTGGTGAAGCGGATTCTGCACGTTTACAAGGAAGATGGCCGCCCGTGGGAACGCATGGCAGACTGGATAGAGCGCATCGGCTGGCAGCGCTTTTTTGAAATGACCGAGCTGCCGTTTACCAAATATCTGATTGACGATTGGCGTGGTTCCCGTGCCACTCTCAATGCTTCAACCCATATCCGTTTCTGATTCGAGGGGCCGTATGGACAAGGCATACAACACAGCCCCTCCCCCATGCAGCGGGAGGGCTAGGGAGGGGGCAGAGGCGTCAATGCTCCACTGTTCTACCCCCATCCTAACCTTCCCCCTGCATGGGGGAAGGAATGAGTTTGATCTCTAAGAGGTGGCCCTATGAAGTTTGGAATCGTAGTCAACGAAGGCCCTTATCAGCATCAGGCCAGTGACTCGGCCTATATGTTCTGCAAGGCTGCCATTGGTAAAGGCCATGAAGTGTGGCGTGTGTTTTTCTATCACGACGGGGTGAATAACGCATCGAGATTGACCGAGCCGCCACAGGATGATCGCAATATAGTCAATCGCTGGAGCAAACTCAACGAGGAACATGGTGTGGACTTGGTGGTTTGCGTAGCGGCAGCTTTGCGCCGCGGTATCAAGGAAGAAAATTTGGCGCAAGGCTTCCGTATTTCCGGACTGGGGCAGTTGGTGGAAGCGGGTATTAAAACTGACCGTTTGGTTGTATTTGGCGATTAGGGGGCGGGATGAGTAATATCAAAAAATTCATGTTCGTTAACCGCAAAGCCCCGCACGGTACGATCTATGCGCTGGAAGCGCTCGAAGTAGTGCTGATTACCGCCGCGTTTGACCAGGACGTTTCTCTGGTTTTTCTGGATGATGGTGTGTATCAGCTGAAAAAAGGACAACAGACCAAGGGCATAGAAACCAAAAATTTCTCGTCTGCCTATCGTGCGCTGGAAGGCTACGACATTGAAAAACTGTATGTCGAAAAAGAGTCGCTGGAAGCGCGTGGTCTCGGTGAGGAAGACTTACTGGTGGATGTTACCGTGCTTGGTCGTGCGGAAATGGGCGAATTGATGGATCAGCAAGATGTGGTCTTGAGTTTCTAAAGGAGAACCGTTAAATGCTGCACATCATCAACAAATCTCCGCTGACCAATAGTGCACTCGATAGCTGCTTGCGCGTCGCCCAATCAGGAGAAATTCTGCTTATCGAAGACGCCGTCTATGCCGCCACATCGGGCAATGCGTTCGAGGGCAAGATACGCGAGGCGATGGGGCGTTTCAGAATCTATGTCCTGCAACCGGACCTCGATGCACGCGGGCTTGCCGATCGCATCATAGAGGGGGTTTTGCCCGTGGATTACGGTGGCTTCGTTGAACTCACGACCACAAATAAAACCTGCCAATCCTGGCTGTGAGGTGAAATTCGCGTAGCGATTCGTTTGCTCCCGCTCGCGGGAGAGGGTTGGGGAGAGGGGATTCTCTCCTGCGACAAGAAACTGTAGTTGTGCATAACCAACCGATTTTCAAAAGGAGAAACACCATGCCCAGCATCGAAGTTGACGGTAAGACTTATGAAACAGATGAAGAGGGTTACCTCACCAACCTGGCCGACTGGAATAAAGAAATCGCCAATTACATCGCGCAGACTGAAAATATCAACATGACCGAGCAGCATTGGGAAGTGATTAATTTTCTGCGGGAGTATTTTGAAGAATACCAAATTGCACCAGCGGTTCGTGTGCTGACAAAGGCCATAGGCAAGAAACTTGGCCCCGAGAAGGGTAATAGCGAATATCTGTACAGTCTGTTCCCCTACGGCCCAGGAAAGCAGGCTTGCAAGATTGGCGGCTTGCCGAAGCCGACAGGTTGCGTCTAATTTTTTGCATTAACTAATGTTGTTAATACCAGGACCGCACCATGGTAGGCACCTTGTTCGCAATCCTGCTTTACCTCGCTACCTTGTTGTTTGTCGTGGGGGTGCTCTACCGTATCAGAGTTTATTCACGCACGCCGGCCCCGCTTAAAATACCCACTACGCCCGCCCCCATTAATACTGGCGGCGTAGTGTTGCGTATGACACGCGAAGTTTTGTTTTTTGAAAGTCTGTTTAAAGCGAATTTATGGACTTGGGGCTTGGGCTGGTTGTTTCATGCCAGCCTGGCACTCGTCCTGTTGCGCCACTTACGCTACTTCACCGAACCTGTTTGGTCCTGGGTGGCGCTCATTCAACCCTTTGGTGTGTATGCGGGCATTGCCATGCTGCTCGGCTTGGCTGGATTGTGGGTACGGCGTTTATTTGTCGAGCGTATCCGTTACATCTCCACCCCTTCCGACCACCTGATGTTGGTACTGCTCATGGTGATTGCCGCGTCCGGTCTGTTGATGAAATTCCTTGCGCATACCGATGTGATCGCGGTCAAAGGTTTCATTCTCGGCTTGATGTACTTCAACTGGCAACCTTTGCCTGCGCACTTTGGCTTGTATGTGCATCTATTCCTGGTGGCTGTGCTGTTGCTGATTTTCCCGATCAGCAAGTTGTTGCATGCCCCCGGTGTATTTTTTTCCCCCAGCCGCAACCAGGCAGATAATCCTCGTGAAAAACGTCATATTTCTGCCTGGGCCAAACAACTGGATACTAGCCAACTTGGGCCCAATGACATGGGTAACGCCAAATGAGCGCCACGATTACCGCCCCGGCATATCGCATCATTCCCATTATTCCGGCCTTAAAACCGGGGGCGATGGAAGATAGCAAGCCGTTTGTCGCGAACGATAAAATTCAGGAAGCACTGGGTTTTCCCGGGCAACTGGTGGAGGACTGGCATGATCGTGCAATAGCCAGGATGGGCGAGCTGCTTGGCAAATACCGCTCGCTCAAAGTGTATATGGATGCCTGTGTGCACTGCGGCGCGTGCTCGGATAAGTGCCATTATTTTATCGGCACACAAGACCCAAAAAACATGCCGGTGGCGCGTCAGGATTTACTGCGCAGTGTTTATCGCCGTTATTTCACCTTGCCGGGGAAATTTTTTCCAAAACTGGTCGGGGCGCGTGATTTAACCCGCGAAGTGCTCGACGAGTGGTACACCTATTTCAACCAGTGCTCGGAGTGCCGCCGTTGTTCGGTATTTTGCCCTTACGGCATTGACACCGCAGAAGTCACTATGGCTGCGCGCGAAATTCTGGACTGCGTGGGTTACGGTCAGAAATACTCAAACGAGATCATCGGCAAAGTACACCGTATCGGCAATAACCTCGGGCTGCCCGGCCCGGCACTGCTGGATACGCTGGAGGGGCTGGAAGAAGACGTCAAAGAGGGCACCGGCATTGATGTGCGTTTCCCGCTCGATGTGAAGGGTGCGGAAGTGCTGCTAATTACGCCTTCCGCCGACTTCTTTGCCGAGCCGCATATTGACAGCCTGATCGGCTACGCCAAGGTTTTTCATGCCACGGGCACCAGCTGGACGCTGTCCTCTATGGCTTCCGAGGCAGGCAATTTCGGCATGTTCATCGGCAATTACGAGCAACTGCGCAAGATCGCCATGCGCATCCGCGAAGCCGCGCTGGAATTGGGTGTAAAGCGCATTATAGTGGGCGAGTGCGGCCATGCATGGCGCGTTGCCTACAGCTTCTGGAATACCCTGACCGGCGTGGGAGATGGGGCAGATGCAAACGACCGGTTTGCCATGATGTTGCAGAAGCAGCTCGACCATCGCTACAAACAGCCGATGCATATTTGCGAATTCACTTGGGACATGATCGAACAGGGCGCGCTGTCCTTCGACAAGGAAGCCAATGACAAACACATCATTACCTTTCACGATTCCTGCAATGTGGCGCGCGGTTCACGCATGGGTAATTTTGCCGGTGGGCAGTTTGAAATCCCGCGCAATATCATCAAGGCAGTGGCGAACAATTTTGTCGAGATGCCGTCCTCAACCACGCGCGAACAGACCTTCTGTTGCGGTGGCGGTGGGGGACTGTTGACCGATGACCTGCTGGATTTGCGCGTCAAGGGTGCGTTGCCGCGCATGGAAGTGTTGCAGCAGGTGGTGGACGAACACGGGGTCAATTTCATGGCATGTATATGCGCTATCTGCAAGGCGCAATTCACCAAGGTAATGCCCATTTACGGGTTCGACAGAAGAATGATTGGTGGGGTTCACCAATTGGTCAGCAATGCGATCAGGCTGGACAACAAATAAAGGAGGCAGGCAATGTCATCAACCATTGAAGTAACCCAAAAAATCACGTTCCGCCGCTATAAAGACGGGGACAGCAAGGTTCGCAGATTAAGCGAAAAAATATTCCAGGCGAGCCATACGCACAAATGCCCGACCTACATTCAATCCACCCCGCCTTGCCAAGCCAGTTGCCCGGCGGGTGAAGATATTCGCGGCTACCTGGCCATCGTGCGCGGCACGGAAAAGCCGCCGCTTGGAGCTGATGGCAAGCCAGCGATGCCTTGGCAGGAATATGCCTGGCGGCGCTTGACCGAGGCCAATCCTTTCCCGTCGGTAATGGGTCGCGTTTGCCCTGCGCCATGCGAGACCGGCTGTAACCGCAACGAAGTGGATGATCACATCGGCATCAACTCGGTGGAACATTTCCTCGGCGAATATGCGATTGCCAATAATCTTGCCTATCGCAAGACGGCCCAGCCAACTGGTAAAAAAGTTGCGGTCATTGGTGGTGGCCCAGCCAGCTTGTCCTGCGCCTATCAACTGGCATTGAAGGGGCATGAGGTTACGGTGTTTGATGAGCATGAGTATCTCGGCGGCATGATGCGCTACGGCATTCCGGGTTTTCGCACGCCGCGCGATGTGCTGGATGCGGAAATTAAACGCATCACAGATTTGGGCGTAAAAACTCGTTTGCAATGCCGCGTCGGCAAAGACATTACACTGGAGCAAATCCGCAAGGAGTTTGATGCGGTGTTCCTCGGCATGGGGGCGCAATCTGGCCGTGCCTTGCCTATTGCGGATAGCGCAGCCCCGAATGTGGTAACAGCGACTGCTTTCCTCAAGGCTTTTAACGAGGGACGCCTCCAGTATGTTGGCAAGCGTGTGGTGGTAGTCGGCGGGGGTGACACCTCGATTGACGTCGCGACCGTGGCGCGTCGTCTCGGCCATATCGCACATGCAAAGCCGACCGATACCGAGCATGCCATTGCCGGGCGCATGGCGCACGACGTGGCGGAGATTTCGGTCAAGCAGGGTGCTGAAGTGACACTGACTTCCATCTTTAACATTGACAAGATGCAGGCCAATAAACACGAAATCGAACAGGCGCTCGCCGAAGGCATCGAAATCCGCGGCAGCCTGGCACCCATCGGTATCGTGCGCAGCGCGGACGGACGCGCCACGGCGTTACGCGTCAGCCAGTGCGAAGCAAAGCTGGCCGGCGGCAAACTGGATGTCAAAAATATCGAGGGAACCGAGCAGGATATTCCGGCTGACCTGATCGTTTCCGCAATTGGCCAAGCGGTGGATTTTGCCGGGCTGGAGGAATTTAATAATGGCAAGGGTGCGGTATCAACGGATCGCAACTATCTGGTTGCCGGACAAAAGGGTGTGTTCGCGGGCGGCGACGTCATTCGCCCACATCTGCTGACCACTGCTATCGGCCACGGCTCTATTGCGGCGGATGGCATCCATCATTACCTGAATGGCCGGGATTTGGAAAAACGCCCCAAGATCGACGCGCATCAATTCGACCTGATGCGCAAGATGACGGAGAAGGGGCTGGAAATAAAGGAAATGCACGAACCGTTGCGCGGCACATACAGCTCCAACGTGGCCGTACACAATTTCGACAATCGTTCGGATCGCTATGTGATTCCGCACGACAAGCTGTTCCTGGGGCATTTTTCCCAAGTTGCGCGTAATCAACGCAACGTCATTACACTCAGCAAAGAAACCGCGCTGGGCAATTTTGACGAACGGCTGGGTGCGCTCAGCCAGGAAAAAGCGGTGGCGGAAGCAAAGCGTTGCATGAGCTGCGGCATGTGTTTTGAATGCGACAATTGCGTGGTGTATTGCCCGCAAACCGCTGTATTCCGTGTTCCCAAGGCCAAAGCCACGCTCGGTCGCTATGTGGATACCGATTACAACAAGTGCATTGGTTGCCATATCTGCGCGGACGTTTGCCCGACGGGGTATATCCAGATGGGTTTGGGCGAGTAAGCGATGTCAAGGCTGATTGCGCTGCTGGCTATGCTCTTCTGCTTGAGTGCTTTTGCAGGAGCTGCAGAAAGTTTACTGGTGCCAAAGCTCGATATCGGCAAGGGTGGACAGTGTGTGGAAGACACGCAGTGGATGCGTAAAAATCACATGCATCTGCTCATCCAACAACGCGATGAAACGGTGCATAAAGGCATGCGCGACGAGAAACACAGCCTGAAAAATTGTATCGAGTGCCATGCCAGTTTGCGCGATAACAGCGTAATCGGTCGCGATGACAGCTTCTGCCAAGGATGCCATCGCTATGAAGCGGTCAAGATCGATTGCTTTGAATGCCATTCCAGCAAACGAAAATCCGCTTGGGCGCAGAGTAAATGAGCGACATCAATGTGCAGCGCAGGCAATTCCTGAAAACCTCTGCGGGGCTGGCAGCGGTTGCCATCGCTCCGGGAATGCTGCTGTTCGAAGTGGCACACGGTAAACCCGAGGCCGTTTCCAACAAGGTGCGCTGGGGCATGTTAATCAACACCGCAAACTGCGTGGACGGTTGCAACGATTGTGTAACCGCATGCAACAAGGAAAACGGCTTGGCTGGCGGATTAAATTCTGGCGGGTTAAGCCCAACCGACTCGCAATGGATACGAAAAATTGAGCTCAAGGACATGCGCGGTGGCCGTACGCTGTCGCTGCCGATGATGTGCCAGCATTGCGAACATCCTCCCTGTGTGGATGTTTGCCCGACGGGTGCTTCCTTCAAGCGCGCTGACGGCATCGTGCTGGTTGACAAACATCGCTGCATCGGCTGCCGCTATTGCATGATGGCCTGCCCGTACAAGGCGCGTTCTTTTGTGCATGAACCGCTGCACGACCAGAACCCCGATGTGCCGCGCGGCAAGGGCACGGTGGAGAGCTGCACGATGTGTGTGCATCGCATTGATCGCGGCCAGCAACCAGCTTGTGCCGAAGCCTGTCCGAACAAGGCCATCCTGTTCGGCAACCTTAACGATCCGGATAGCGAAATTGCCATAAAGATACGCACCGTCGCATCCACTCAGGTGCGGGCTGATCTGGGGCTTAATACCGGCATCCGTTATCAAGGGCTATAAACCATGCCAACCAGCTCGTTTAACAAAAATGAACAACGCTATTTTTACAGCCTGGTTGCGGCAGGGTTGTTAGTGGTGCTAACGGGATTGTTCGCCGCACATTTGATGGAAGAGCACGGCCATATCATCACTGGCATGAACAACCAGATCGTCTGGGGCATTCCGCATGTTTTCGCTATTTTCATGATTGTTGCCGCCTCCGGGGTGCTCAACGTGGCTTCGATCGGCTCGGTCTTTGGCAAACCCATTTATAAGGCCAGGGCGCCACTGTCGAGCTTGCTCTCCATAGCATTGCTGGCGGGCGGCTTGACCGTGCTGATGCTCGACCTGGGGCGGCCGGATCGGGTAATAGTCGCCGCGACCAACTACAACCCAACCTCGGTATTCGCCTGGAACGTCTTGCTCTACTCCGGGTTGTTTGGCCTGGTAAGCGTTTATCTCTGGACCATGATGGAACAGCGCATGAACCCATGGTCCAAGCCGGTTGGTTTGGCCGTATTCGCCTGGCGGATCATTCTTACCACCTGCACCGGCCTGATCTTCGCATTTCTGGTTGCCCGTCAGGCTTACGGATCAGCTTTGCTGCCGCCCATGTTCATTGTGATTTCATTCGCTTGGGGATTGGCGGTTTTTCATGTTGTTCAGTCGGCCATTTATGCATGGAATGGAAAAACACACGCTCCGGACATCGTGAAACGTATGAAAAACCTGCTGGGTATTTTTGTGATGGCGGCCCTTTATTTTGTTGCGGCCTATCATCTGACCAACTTGTATTTTGCGCATCAGTCCGGTTTCGAGCGATTTATCCTGATTGACGGCGGCCTCTACCCCAGGCTCTTCTGGTGGGGTTATGGCTTGCTCGGCAATCTTCTACCACTGGTGTTGATCTTTCATCCGGGCCTGGGCAAGACCAGGAACGTGGTAGCCGCATCGCTGTTGGTTATTCTGGGTGGGTTCGCGCTGCTCTATGTGTTCGTCATTGGCGGCCAGGCTTATCCGCTGTCTATTTTTCCCGGCTATGCGGCAAGCAGCAGTTTTGGCGATGGCCAAATCGCGCAATACAGCCCCTCGCTACCGGAAATCCTGCTGGGTTTTGGTGGATTGGGAATGGCTTTTTTGATTACCACCGTCAGCGTCCGGGCGCTTAATTTCATGCCGCATGACAAGCCATACATCGCCGATTGATCTTTCCATGAACCGGATGCTGATTTCCGCGGCACACAAGTCTTCCGGGAAGACGATGGTCAGCATAGGGCTGTGTGCCGCGTTGAAACAACGCGGGCACGTTGTCCAGCCGTTCAAGAAAGGCCCCGATTACATCGATCCGATGTGGCTCAGCCTGGCATCTGGAAACGGGGCCGCAGGGCGTGCCTGCCGCAACCTCGATTTGTACCTGATGGAACGCGATGACGTTGTAGCCACCTTCGTGCGGCATAGCGCCGAGATCAATCTGGTCGAGGGCAACAAAGGGCTCTACGACGGCTTGGCGTTGGACGGCAGCAACAGCAACGCCGCACTGGCAAAACTGCTCGACCTGCCGGTGTTTCTGGTAATTGATGCACGCGGCATGACGCGTGGCATTGCACCGCTGATTCTCGGTTATCAGGCATTTGACCGTGACATAAATATCGCCGGAGTGATTCTCAACAATCTGGGTGGCAGCCGCCACGAAGCCAAGCTGCGCAGTGTCATCGAGCACTATACTGATGTGCCGGTACTCGGCGCGATTCATCACGATGTACAACTCAGCATCATCGAACGCCATCTTGGGCTGATGCCCAGCAATGAATCGGAAGCGGCTTCAGCCAAAATCAAACAAATAGGCGAGGTCATTGAGCGCCAAATTGATTTGGACAGGCTGCTCGCACTCTCTCAAAAAGAGCCACTCAATACGCCGTATAAAGCCGAAGTGAGAGCGCTGCCCCGTGGGAATAAAATAAGGATAGGCGTTGCGCGCGACCGGGCTTTTGGTTTCTATTACGCCGACGATCTGGATGCGCTGGAAGCGGCGGGAGCAGAAATTGTGCCGTTTGACACCCTTGGCGATGCACAGCTGCCCGATGTGGATGCGCTGTATATCGGCGGCGGATTCCCGGAAGTATTTGCCGCAGAGCTGGAAAACAACATCGCGATGCGCAGCCAAATAAATCGGGCTATCGTAGGCGGCATGCCGGTATATGCGGAGTGCGGCGGGTTGATGTATTTGTCGCGCAGCATTGCTTATCAAGGCCGGTCTTACCAGATGGTCGGCGCAATACCCGGCGATGTGCAAATGCACGACAAACCTGTCGGGCGTGGCTATGTGCATCTGGCAGAAAGTCCGACCCATCCCTGGCCGCGCCCGAATGATTTGGCCAAACAAATCAGGGCGCACGAATTTCATTATTCAAGTCTGGAAAATCTTCCGCCTGACAGCCAGTTCGCTTACCATGTTGCGCGTGGGTACGGCATCAATGGGCAACAGGACGGCCTCATCCTGAACAACCTGCTGGCTTCATACACACATCTGCGCACCATTGGCAATTGCTACTGGGCTGCCCGTTTTGTCGCTTTTATTCAGCGTGTCAAAACTGAAAAATCAACCGGCCTGATGCGTGCGGCAGTTAACTGAATTTTTTAAACACAAGCGCGGTTTTTTCGATAAGCGCAAGGATAGACATGGATTTTCTGCCGATTTTTTTGAATGTTAAAGGCAAGCTGTGCCTGGTTGTTGGCGGCGGCGAGATTGCCCATCGCAAGGCGTCTGTGTTGCGTGATGCGGGCGCGACAGTAAAAGTAATCGCGCCAGAGCTTTCAGCGGCCTTTGCCGGTATGCCTGGCATTGAGCATGTCGCGGAATGCTTTCAGCCCGCACACCTGGACGGAGCAATATTGGTGATTGCCGCGACCAACGACAGCGCAGTCAACCAGCAGGTTTCACAACAGGCGCACGCGCGAAATATTCCGGTGAACGTGGTGGACAGCCCCGATCTATGCACGTTCATCATGCCGTCGATTCTGGACCGCTCGCCGCTGATGGTGGCATTTTCCAGCGGCGGCGCATCCCCTGTGCTGACCAGAATGCTGCGTGGCAAGCTGGAGACGCTGATTCCGCAAGGCTATGGCCGCCTGGCTGCATTTTCTGCACGGCTCCGCGACACCATCAAGGCGCGTATTGCCAATCCTGGCAAGCGGCGCATCTTTTGGGAAAATGTACTGGAAGGGGTGGTCGCCGAAAAAGTATTGGCGGGCGACGAGGCTAGCGCAGAAGCCATGCTGTTCAGCCTGCTGGAAAGTGAAAGGCCGGAACAAACAGGTGAAGTGTATTTGGTCGGGGCGGGTCCCGGCGATCCGGATTTACTGACGTTTCGCGCCTTGCGGCTGATGCAAAAAGCTGACGTGGTGGTTTATGACAACCTGGTATCCAAGCCGGTACTCGAAATGACGCGGCGTGATGCGACACGAATTTTTGTCGGTAAAAAACGTGATAACCACACCATGCCGCAGGAAGAAATCAACGAACTTCTGGTGCGGCTGGCCAAGCAAGGCAAGCGCGTGGTGCGCCTCAAGGGTGGCGACCCGTTCATTTTTGGGCGCGGTGGTGAAGAAATAGAAACCCTCGCCGAGCATGGTATCCTGTTCCAGGTTGTGCCTGGTATTACGGCAGCATCAGGTGTTTCCACCTACGCCGGCATTCCACTGACACATCGCGACCATGCGCAGTCCTGCATATTTGTTACCGGGCACTTGAAAGACGGCAGCATGAATCTCGACTGGGACGCGCTGGCCCGCCCAAAACAGACCATCGTGGTTTATATGGGCTTGCATGGCTTGGCAACACTCTGCACCGAACTCATCGCGCACGGCCTGCCAGACAGCACCCCAGCCGCCATCGTGCAGCAGGGAACCACACAAAATCAGCGCGTCATCACCGGCACGTTAGCGACGCTGCCCGGAATCGCACAGGTTGAGAAACTGCAAGCGCCAACCTTGATTATTGTCGGCGGGGTTGTCACGCTCAGGGAAAAACTGGCCTGGTTTAACCCAAAAAAACCTGAGAGCCTGGCAAGTTAATAACCGTAGCCAAACAACCCGTGAGGAGAAGCCTGATGAAACGAATGACATTCCAGAATATATTGTTGTCGGCATTGCTGCTGTTCAGCATAAGCAACGCGACGGCCGATGACGAGAAGTTGAAACCATTTGTACTTGCTTCAAAAGGCGCGGGAAAGGTTGCCGAAAAATCCGAGCAAGCAAAAACCGCGTTGACAGCAGGTGGTTTTACCGTGGTCGGAGACTATTCACCTTACCCTGATGCCACCATTTTAATTGTCACCAACGAAGAATTGAAAAAGAATGCAGCAGCCTCTGAACATGGTGGTTTTGGCGCGATACAGAGGGTGTCTGTCACCAAGGTAAATGACGAGGTGCAGGTGAGCTATACCAACCCCGTTTACATGGCGAATGTGTATCGCATGAAAGGCGACTTGAGCAGTGTTGCCGCAGGATTGGCTGCTGCGCTGGGTAAGGTGGAAGAGTTCGGTGCGCAGGGAATGACCGCCAGCCAGGCGCGCAAGTATCACTATATGATGGGGATGGAATATTTCGACGAGCCCAGCATATTGGCTGAATATGCCAGCTACGAAGAGGCTGTTCAGTCAGTGGATGCAAAACTGGCCTCCAATAAAAACGGGGTAACCAAAGTTTATCGTGTAGACGTGCCTGGGAAAAATGAGAGTGTGTTCGGGGTTGCCATGAAAGCTACCAAAGAAGTTGACAACTACATGGATGATCAATTCATCATGAAAGAAATTGATTTCCGTGATGTTAAATCTACCGCTCATTTGCCTTACGAAATTCTGGTTTCAGGCAACAAGGTTTATGCGCTGTATGCCCGTTTTCGTATTGCAATTAATTTCCCCGATTTGAGCATGATGGGTAAAAACAGTTTCATGAACATCATGAAAACACCGGATGCGATTCGTTATGTTCTGCGGAAAACCGTACAGAAATAGTGGGCGTAGTTTGCCAACCTATAACCAGCCACTTGGCAACCGTCTTTCGGTTGCTTATAACCAGCGACTTGGCTGGCGTCTTTTGACAGCCTAGTCGAATGGCTAATTAGTTCATCAGTGGGAGGGCTAGTCGTTTAATTAGTGAAATGGCTAGGGGTTTCATCAGTCAGATGGCTACACAAAGCCTTTGGGTGGCCGATATCTGAAACCGCTATTGACTGATTGCGGTTCCACCCCTTACGCTAACTGTCAATTATGCTCAGGAGAAACAATGCCACGGATGCAAATGTACTCTCTCGCAATCACTGCCGCTCTGATGGTTGGTTGCGCAACCAGTCCTCTCATTCCTCAGCAAGCTGTGCCGATTTCAACGCCTGACCTTTGCTACAGGGTTATTAAGTACCCCGGCCATCATGTATATTATGAAACATGGCGTAATGAATTGAAAAAACGGGGAGAAGATTGTTCAAAGGTTCGCGAACAGATTACCCAGCAAGTAAAAACAGAGAATGAGGTAGAGCGTCTGCGAAATGAAGAATATGAAAGGCATCAACGTCAGTTAGAACTTGAGGCGGCAAAAGCCCCAAAAGTTATTATCAATCAGCCGGCTCCTGTTTACATACCTGACCCAACCCACACAAACTGCCGACCCGATGGATGGGGTGGCTTTTACTGCGATACCTTTTGATTCAACATAAATCAAAATCGTGATTTATTGAAAAGAGTATCTTGAACTTGTAATTCCCCGCAGTCTTGCTGCGGGGA
>CAITJF010000131.1 GCA_903892645.1 uncultured Nitrosomonadales bacterium
GTCTCAACATTTGGGTCGAAGCCGTCCCCGCCACTGGGCCGGATACAGCGTGAATGGACGCCTCAAGGGCCTTTGCCTCCGCGGTGTCCGCCACAATGCGAGCACGCTGGGCATCGGCAATGAGTTGCTCAAGCTCCGTGGGAGGGGGTCTGCACCCCCTCCAAACTTCTTTTGCCTGAGCTCTGAGCTGGACCAGCTTGGGCTGCGGGCGGAGCTGCCGTGCAGGCGGCAACACCAGCGTGGGCTGCGGGCGGAGCTGCGGTGTGGGCGGCAACACCAGCTTGGGGAGGTTTGTTGTAATAAGGGGCGACAACTAGCAAACCATCTGCGCCAGCTTTTTCGGTGCGCTTGGCTTGATTGATTGAATACTCAGTCTCGTTATCTCCAGCGCCGGAAACTACAAATATCTTGGGACCAACCACATCTTTAACAACGCGGATGATCTCCTCTTTTTCGGAAGATTTTGTTGTTGGAGCCTCACCTGTCGTGCCATTTACTGCAATTCCATCATGGCCATTTGCAACTAAATGCGCTGCTAATTTTTCGACGCCCGGCCAATCGATTTTGCCATCTTTATCAAATGGCGTCACCATCGCGGTGAGCATACGTCCGAATGGTGCCTGGATTGTCATGGGTGAAACCTACCGTTTTAGGGTGCGATTCGTCCAGATTTCTCAAAAGCTCCGTAGGTTAACGGCATTAATTTTGCAAATTCTGCTTCCATTTTCTCAGCGACCATCTCAATTTCGCGTTGTGGGTAGCTCGGAAAATGTGAACCTTCGCGCGCTGTGCGAAGGGAAAGAAAGTTCATCAGCGCGCGCGCATTCATTGAGACATACATCGATGAATAAGTTGCAACGGGCAGGACTACGCGTGCTACTTCGCGGGCAACCCCAGCATCTAACATTTTCTGATAACTATCGTAGGCAACTAAATATGCTTCCTTCATTGCCGAAACTGAGATATCAAATTGTTCTTGTGTGCCATCTTCAAATGTATATGCGCCAGTTTTACCGACTTGGATCAGCTTGCGCTCTTTAGCTGGGATGTAGAAAACCGGCTTAAGTTCACGATAACGACCTGACTCTTCATTATAAGAAGCGATGCGATGGCGCATAAATTCGCGGAAGACAAATATTGGAGCGCTGATGAAAAATGTCATCGAAGTATGTTCGAAGGGAGAACCGTGGCGTTCGCGGGCTAAGTAATTAATCAGCCCTGCAGAGCGCGCTGGATCTTCGCCGATCTCATCTAGCGACTGTTCTCCGGCAGTTGAAACTCGCGCAGCCCAAATTACATCGGCATCACTAGCGCTAGCTTTAACAAGTTCAACCGTGACATCGTCGCGGAAAATGACTTCATTACTCATGGGCGTCACCTTATATATAAGGCGCTATCTCCTTGAGGATATCTAAGGCAGAATGGCCCCGTGTCTAGAGTGAACCGCGCCACCGCCGCCCAATCATTGAGCGTATCTCTAACAGTTGGCGCCTATGGAATCGCTTTTGGTGCCGCATCTGTTGCCGCCGGGTTCTCTGTTTTGCAGAGTTGCTTACTTTCACTACTGACTTTTACCGGGGCATCACAATTTGCAGTTGTTGGAGTATTGGGCGCCGGCGGCAGCGCAATCAGTGGAATTGCAACTGCATCTTTACTCGGTGTTCGAAATACTTTATATGGGCTGCGTATGGCCCCGGTATTACAAGTAAAAGGTTTGCGGCGAATCTTAGCTGCACAAATAACAATTGATGAATCAACCGGTGTGGCCATTTCGCAAGAGCATCTCGGGGTGAAAGCTGCGCGCCAAGGTTTCTGGTTAACTGGAATCGGCGTCTTTATTTTTTGGAATATATTTACTTTGGCTGGAGCACTCGGTGCACAAGCGATGGGCAATCCCGCTGCTTGGGGGCTAGATGCTGCCGTACCGGCGGCATTTTTAGGTCTACTTTGGCCGCGCTTAATAAATAAGAC
>CAITJF010000132.1 GCA_903892645.1 uncultured Nitrosomonadales bacterium
ATCCTGGCGCACGTGGGTGATGTCCCAGTCGTCCAGCATGGCGCACAAGGCTTCGGTTTCGTTATCGAGGAAAGACTGTTCTTCGGCGGTCAGCGCAGGCTTGGGAAAGCTCAGCAGCTTGTGCCAGTTCGGGTTTCCGCCGAACAGCTCGCCGTCCCACCACACCGTGCCAGCATCGAGCGCCTCTTGTTCAGTTTGTGAAACCTGCGGCAGTATCTTGCGAAAAACTTTTAGGATGGGGCCACTCACCAACAGACGGCGTGCGGCGGGGAAAAGGAACACACCGGCCACCAAGGCGAGGAACAGGTAAATCATCTGCACCGTGCCATCGGAAAAACGCATCATGCTGGAAACCATGAAAGCCAGCACCACCAGCGCCAGCAGCCAGCTCCCGAGGGAGGCGCGGAAGAAGGCCAACAACATCATCACAGCCAGCACTACAAACAACGTCAATACCACCATTGCCGCTTCCCTTCATTATTTGGCACCCGTCAAACTTTAACGCCAGAAGGCGATACTGACAATGACTTTCAACAATGGGCATGTGCTGGGTTGCAACAAGATTACGCCTCCATTCCCCCTCGCGCCCTGTCAGACAAACACTGACGGCAGAATCTCCCCACCCCCTACACCATAATCAGGCAAACACCGATAGCGCCCTTCGCATGCAAGGGAATATTATTATTTTGCTTAAGGGCACTTTCAAAAGGCCTAAAGTTCGTATTCACACCGGATAACCACAACTTCTACGCCACAGGTTACAGGCGTCGAGGAATTAAATTCCTAGGAGGTTCTCATGAAACTGGAAAATATTCGTACCCTCGCCAAATCGATCAGCATCAACCCAAACAAACTTTCAAAAACCGAGCTGATTAAAAAAATCCAAGCTGAGGAAGGTAATTTCGACTGCTTTGCCACCGCCTGTAGCGGCGAATGCGATCAGATGAATTGTCTTTGGCGTGAAGACTGTTTTGCTGCCGCTTGTGGAGGAGCGCTATCATGAACTTGCTGAAATGGGACCCCTCCGTGGAACTGGAAGAAGTTTCCAACCGCTTGAATCGTATCTTTGGGCGGTCTCCGACTCGCACCGAATCGGGCAATGAAATGTTGACCGTGGCGGACTGGGTCCCTTCCGTCGATATCAGCGAGGTGGATGCGGCATATCTGGTCAAAGCCGAAATTCCCGGTGTGAAGAAAGAGGATGTCAAAGTCACCATTCAGGATGGCATGCTCACGATTCAAGGTGAACGCAGGCAGGAGAAAGAAGAGAAGGGTAAAAAATTCCACCGTATCGAGCGTTGCTATGGCAGCTTCATGCGCAGCTTCCGGGTGCCCGATGATGCCGATGAAAGCAAAGTAAAGGCTGAGTTCAAGGATGGCATGCTTAATATCACTCTGTCCAAGTCTGAAAAGACCAAGCCCAGGCCCAGGCAGGTCAATGTCTCAGTGTCGTAAAGAACCCGCAGCCTCTGCCCGAATAACGGGAGCTACATGTGATATGCATCTGTGAACACCCATTCCTGAGGGTATGCATGGCATGAGCAAGGAGCCGAAATGATAAAGAATCCACGTACCCGGCGCGCCAGTGCAGTGATCATGGTGGTGCTGGGTGCAGTTCTGATGCTCTTCGCTCCAGAAGGCTGGCTGGGTGCGCTGTTGCTTATCTTTGGTGTAGCTCTGGAACTGGTCGGAATCACGCTGGAGCACAAGGCCAAATCGAGCAAAAGGCATTAAGCAGAATGCACGTAACGCTGGCTTTGCCCTCAGCAGCTTAATGTAACCCCCGGTTAATGCCGGTTCGTTTTGATCCGCATCGGCAGCAGTGATTTCAAGATGGATTGCCGGGGCCAGATTCGGAGCCCGGCGAATAAACGATATCTGGCAATAAACCATGGTGTGGCTACGGTGAGAGTCCCGGCGGCCGTGGAAGGCATTGCCTATTTCGTTTTCATGGTGGCCTGGCTCAATCTTTTTTTGCTGATCGGCCTTTCGTGCGTCTCGGAAATCATCATCGCCGCCCTTGCGCTGCTGGCAGGGGCGATCAACCTCAAGAACTTCTGGATTTTCGGGTGGGGGAGTTTCGCTCTCGACCCCCCCCGCCAAGCCCGGCATCTACGCTCGCATGCGTCGTATCTTGCAGGCCGAAAATCTTGCTGGGGCAATATTCGGCGCAGCGGTGCTGGCTACCCTGGTGCAGATCGTCGAATTCATGTGCGCCTCGGGTTTCCCGGCTCTGTTTACGCGGATTCTGATGCTGAAGCAATTGGATAGCCTGAGTTATTACGGCTACCTTTTACTTTATGATGTGGCCTATATGCTCGATGATGTGATCGTTCTGGCTATCGGCATAATTACGCTCAGCCAGCGCCGCCTTCAGGAAAAAGAAGGGCGCTGGCTCAAGTTGGTCAGCGGCTTGGTCATGGTGGGGCTGGGTGTGTGCTTGTTGCTAGGGAAATATATTTCTGACTGGACATCGTGAACCCGCACCGTCATGCCATTGAAAAACTCTATGCGCACCTGCACAGCAGCGCGCAGGGGCTGACGCAGGCCGAGGCAGTGCAGCGGCTGGCAAGGTACGGCGCCAACCAGATTGAAAAAATCACCGAACAGTCATTTGTCGGCAGGCTGTTCAAGGAATTCACCCACTTCTTCGCGCTGATCCTGTGGCTGGCGGCAGGGCTGGCTTTTGTCGCTGAGTGGAAAGATCCCGGGCAGGGCATGGCGATGCTGGGCTATGCCGTGCTCGGCGTGATCCTGATCAACGGGCTGTTCTCGTTCTGGCAGGAATACCGTGCGGAAAAGGCACTGGCCGCATTGCGCAATCTGCTGCCGCACCATACCACCGCATTGCGCGACGGCCGTGCGGTGCAGCTGCCGGTAGCGGAACTGGTGCCGGGCGATGTAGTGCTGCTGGCGGCGGGCGATGATGTACCCGCCGATTGCCGCCTGATCGAGGCATTCGGCGTGCGCGTCAACACCGCCAATCTCACCGGCGAATCATTGCCCAAGGCGCGCGATGCAAATGCTGAGCAGGAAGAGCAGGTCGCATTGCGGCGCGACATTCTGCATGCCGGTACCTCGCTGATCTCGGGTGAGGCGAAAGGCATGGTGTACGCCACCGGCATGCATACTGAATTCGGCAACATCGCTCGCCTGACGCAAACTGTGCGCGAGCCGCTGTCGCCGCTGCAAATAGAAATCGCGCGCCTGTCCCGGTTGGTGGCGCTGTTAGCCACCTTGCTCGGCGCGGTGTTCTTTCTCATCGGCCAGTTGATGGGATTGTCGTTTATGGAAAATCTGGTATTCGCCATCGGCATCATCATCGCCAATGTGCCGGAAGGATTGCTGCCCACCGTCACGCTGTCGCTGGCGATGGCGACCCAGCGCATGGCGAAGAAGAATGCGCTGGTGCGCCACCTGCCCGCCGTGGAAACGCTGGGTGCGGCCAGCGTGATTTGCAGCGACAAGACCGGCACGCTGACACAAAATCGCATGAGCATCCGGCAGGTATTTTATTCCGGCGCACTGTTGGTTCCTGGCGAATTGGCAGAATATGAAGCCGAGCCGCTGTTTGCCATCATGCGCCATTGCCATGATCTGCGCCGCGTCGAACAAAATAGCCAAGCGGTGTGGTTGGGCGATGCGATGGAAGTGGCATTGCTCGAAGGCGCACCGTTGGATGGTGCGGCATTCCCCCGCATTGATGAAATCCCCTTCGATACCGAGCGCAAGCGCATGTCGGTGATTTGCGATACGCCGCAGGGCCACATGCTGTACTGCAAGGGTGCGCCGGAAAGTGTATTGTCGCTGTGCAGCGAGATGCTGCTGCAAGGGAAATGCTTGTCGCTGGATGAAGCCAGCCGCGCCAATCTGTTAACGGTGCAGGAGCAGATGGCCGAGCAGGGATTGCGCGTGATTGCCCTCGCTTACCGGATATTGCCGAACGTGCATGGCAAAGATGTCGCTCCTGATGATGAAACCCACCATGCCCGTTTCCCTCTCCTCAATCCTCTCCCGCTTGCGGGAGAGGAAGCAAACGAATCGCTACGCGAATTTCACGATAATCACGCCGCACAGCACGAGAGCGAGCTGATCTTCGCCGGGCTGATCGGGTTGGTTGACCCGCCGCGTGCGGCTGTCCACGAGGCGATTCGCACCTGCCATGCTGCCGGTATCCGCGTAATTATGATCACTGGCGACCATCCGCACACCGCCAGCGCACTGGCGCGCGAGATCGGGCTGGCGCAAAACCCGCTGGCCGTGACCGGCGACAAGCTGCGCACCATGTCTGATATTGATCTGCAACTGTTGCTCGATGAACCTGATTTGATCTTTGCGCGCACCAGCGCCGATCAGAAAATGCGCATCGTGCAAGCCTTGCAGCACAAGGGCGAAATCGTCGCGGTGACCGGAGACGGGGTGAACGATGCGCCGGCGTTGAAGTGCGCCGATGTGGGGATCGCGATGGGCATCTCCGGCACCGATGTCGCCAAGGAATCGGCCGATATCATCCTGCTCGACGACAACTTTGCCACCATCGTCGCGGCCATTGAGGAAGGTCGCGCGGTGTTCGACAACCTGCGCAAGTTTCTCACCTACATCCTCACCTCCAACGTACCGGAGATGGTGCCGTATCTCGCCTTCGTGTTGTTCAGGATTCCGCTGCCGCTCACCATCATCCAGATACTCGCGGTAGACCTCGGCACCGATATGTTGCCCGCGCTCGCCCTCGGCGCGGAACAGCCCTCTCATGACACCATGTTGCGGCCGCCACGGCTGCGTAGCGAACGCCTGCTCAGTTGGGGGTTGCTGCTGCGCGCCTACCTGTTCCTAGGGCTGCTGGAGGCGGTCGCTGGGATGGCGGCGTTTTTCTTCGTGCTGCACGGCGGGGCATGGCAGTTCGGCGGCGTGCTGGGGCACCATGATAATTTGCACCTGCAAGCCACCACCGCCTGCCTGTCGGCGATCATCGCCATGCAGGTGGTCAACGTGTTCCTGTGCCGCCATCCCACCCTTTCGGCTTTTAGTCGCGGCCATCGCCGCAACCGTCTGATCGCCTACGGCATCGGCTTTGAACTGGTGCTGTTGGTATTAATAGGCTACACCCCGTGGGGAAACGCGCTGTTCGGCACCTCACCGCTGGCCGCCGAAGTATGGCTATTCATCATTCCTTTCGGGGGCGGCATGCTGCTGCTGGAAGAGTTGCGCAAGGCTGTGGTGCGCAGACGCGGTCAAAAAACGGCCCTCCATCGGCCGCCCTTTTTTCGGTGATCGATTGTGAGTGGGTAATCGTTCAATACAGCACCCTATGAAGCAAAGAATCAGGTAGAGATAGACCCCATAGC
>CAITJF010000133.1 GCA_903892645.1 uncultured Nitrosomonadales bacterium
AAGCACTATCTGCCGCACGATGCCCGAGCCAAGACCCTCGCCTCGGGTGGCAAGTCAATCATTGAGCAGATGGCTGAGCACCTCGGCATCAACAACCTCGCCATCGTCCCGGATCTAAGCGTTCAGGACGGCATCCAAGCCGTGCGCCAGATGCTGCCGATGACATGGTTCGACGCTGAGAAATGCGACGAAGGCCTGGAAGCCTTGCGCCAGTACCAGCGCGAGTACGACGAGGACAAGAAAGCGTTCAGGCAGACTCCTAGACACGATTGGACGAGCCACCCGGCAGATGCGCTGCGGATGCTCTCAATCGTCTGGCGCAAAGAGCCTACGACGAAACAGCCCGACAAGATCAAGCCCCTAATCGTTGGCCCTGAAAACGAAGTGACCCTGAACGATATGTGGGCGACCCACCAGCAATCTAATCAAAGGAAGCGGCTATGAGCGGAGTTTCTTATCCTTACCGATACCAGTATGAGCACGTTGCAGCCAGCGTAACCGCGCAAGTACTGGGCGGCACAGGCGCGAAGGGCGACTACATCCACCGGCTGATCTGCACGGTCACCACAGCAGCGACCGGCAACGTAGTTGTTGTTGACGGCTCAGGCACGGGCATTTTGACGCATACGATCTGTCCCGCAAGCCCCGGAGCCGGAATCGGCGTGTACAACGTCGAAATGAATGCTGTGTCGGCTGACGGCGCGTGGAAGGTTACGACCGGCGCGGGTGTCGAGGTAATGGCTGTGGGCATCTTCAGCGCGTGATTGCCTGCGTCCTCAAGTCTGGTGGCGACTACGAGCCGAAGCACGTTTACGCGCTCCAGGCTCAATGTGCCAAGTTTCTACCCGGCGAGGATTTTGTCTGCCTCACCGACATGGATCTGGACTGCGCGACGATCCCGCTGCTCAACGATTGGGCTGGCTGGTGGTCAAAGGTCGAGCTATTCCGCCTGCCCAGCGCCCTGTACATGGATCTGGACACGATCCTCGTGGGTGACTGCTCAGAGATCCTCGACGCAGCCAAGGGCCACGATTTCGTCATCCTGCGCGATTTTTACAGGGGCAAGACGAACCCGAACGCGATGGGATCGGGATTGATGTACTGGTCGAAGCCGCATACGGAACTGTACGACCAGTTCCTCGACGGGGATCGCTACTGCGAAGGCGGCGATCAGATATACATTGAGTGGGCGCTGCGGGACAAGAAGGTGACTTACTGGCAGGACATTACGCAAGGCATCGTCTCGTTCAAAGCTGATGTGCTGACTGTCGGCCTGAAGCCGAACGACAAGATTGTGGCGTTTCACGGCAAACCGCGCCCGTGGGAACAGACAAAGGTCGCGTATGCGACTGCATAGCGGCTGGACGGTTCCTGACGCTGACGAGTGCTGTATGCCAGCGATTCTCTCCGAAGTAAGCGATCTCGGAGTAAGTCTAAATCTGTGCAAGCAGTTCAGAACCGCAATACAAGCTGGCGGTAATGTCGGCGTATATCCGATGGCGTTAGCGCAAAAGTTCAAGCGCGTCTACACCGTTGAACCGGACGCGGCCAATTATGATGCGTTGGTGATGAATACCGTCAGGCAATCACGGGTGGTAATTCGTCGGGCCGCGTTCGGAAAGAGCTACGGCAAAGCTGCGATTGACCATAGATGCCCGAACAACATCGGAGCGCACCAGATCCAGCCAGGTGATGAGTTTGAGGTTATCAAGATTGACAGCCTCGGCGTGACGGACTGCGATCTGCTGCAACTAGACATTGAGGGGTCAGAGCACGAAGCCCTGCTCGGTGCGATTGCCACAATTGAGGCAAGCTGGCCCGTGATTACGCTGGAAATGAATGGGCTAAGTGCGCGCTACGGATACACAGACGCTGACACGATCAACCTACTGGCTGGCATGGGCTACGAGATTGCCGACCGGGTCAACAGGGATGTGATATTTACAAAATGAGCGCAGCCTGGACACGCAAAGAAGACGCTAAGAGCAAAGCCGCAGCAATATCCAACAGGAATAAATAATGGAACCAACCAGCACAGGTGTGCAGAAATGGCTGAATGTCGTTTCTACATACGATAACGAATTCAAGAAGTGGGAGGCTCGCACGACTAAGATCGTGAAGCGTTATCGTGACGATAACCGCAGCCAGCACACGAACGAAACCGCCAAGTTTAATATCCTCTGGTCGAACGTCCAGACGCTGATTCCTGCTGTATACGCGAAACTGCCGAAAGCCGTTGCCAAGCGGCGGTTCGGAGACAATGACCAAGTGGGCCGGGTTGCTGCTCAACTAATCGAACGCGCCCTAGACTTTGAGATTGAGCATTACCCCGACTTTCGCGCAACGATGAAACACGCGGTCGAGGACAGGTTTCTCGGTGGGCGAGGCGTGGCATGGGTGCGCTACGAACCGCACGTTCGCCAGCAGGACGTTCCCGAAGACGGGATGCAAGTCACAGAGGACGTTGAGAACGAACGCGCTGAAGGTCAAACCCCTGAAGGCGCACCGGCCCCGGAAAGCCAAGACTACACCGCGGGAGAAACCGAGCCGCAAGAGGAAATAGAGTACGAATGCGCTCCGACTGACTACGTTCATTGGAAGGACTTCGGTCATTCGGTCGCCAGGACATGGGAAGAAGTAACCTGTGTCTGGCGCTGGGTGTACATGAGCCGGGAAGCCCTCATCGAGCGGTTCGGAGAAAAGACGGGCAAGAAAATCGCGCTCGACTCTGGCCCCGAAACGCTGACGAACTACGGGCAATCAACCAAAGAGCGCACCCGAGCCAAAATCTGCGAGCTTTGGTGCAAGGACAGCGGTAAGGTCTACTGGTTCAGCAAGAACAACCCCGAAATGATTGACGAGCGGGACGATCCTCTGGAGTTGGAAGGGTTCTTCCCGTGCTGTGATCCGTTGTACTCGACAACGACCTCAGACACGCTTGTGCCGGTTCCTGACTTTGTCTTGTATCAAGATCAAGCGAACGAGCTGGATATCCTCTCGGATCGAATTGATGGGCTTGTGAAGGCTTTGCGGGTCAGGGGTGTTTATGACGCAAGCCAGCCTAGCCTCCAGCGACTGCTTACTGAAGGCGAGAACAACGCGCTGATCCCGGTCGATAAGTGGATGGCGTTCTCAGAGAAAGGCGGGCTGAAAGGCAGCATCGACC
>CAITJF010000134.1 GCA_903892645.1 uncultured Nitrosomonadales bacterium
AGCGTCGAGCGTGATCTGAAAACTATGGGTGTGGCGATGGCAGGTTACGAGATCGGCGTGCCGGTCGAGCGGTATCTGACCGACATCATGCGTCGTCTGGTGCGAGAGGGCGTGTGGCGCATCAACGAACCCTCCGCCCGAGTATGGAATATCGACGGCATGACCTACCTCGTCTGGCCGATGGCGGGCGAAGAAATCGCCCGGCGCACCAACGATGAAGACATTCCCGGCTTGCCCAAAACCCCGGATGGCATCCTCGACATGATGGTTGAGAGAGGGATTGCCTGTATGCGCGAAGGCGATGGTGATCCGTATTTCTACATCGCGCCCGACGTGCTCACTGAAAAAATACCCACCCTGAAACTGAAGTCCATACGGCTGCGCGACCAGGCGCTCATCAGCACGATGCCGATTGCGCCTGTTGCTGGCCGCGTCATCGGTGGCAACGAAGCTGTCGGCAGTAGCGAAACCCATGTTGATGCAGAAAACCAGGAACGTCCCCAGCACCTCTCCAGCACGTCTGAGCCAGCGGTCAGCACCGGCACAGAAACCCCAGCACCTCCACAGCACGTCTCCAGCACACCTGAGCCAGCAGCTCCTGTTGCCGCCGAGCAGCTCACCGGCAGCATGGGCGAAATGCTCAAGGTACTGATCGAGGATTTCCGAACAGGCAAGAAAGCATTGAACGATCTTGCCGTGCGTCCCGAAGACGGCTGTCTGCGCCTCAAGTGGCCACAAGCCTTTGCCGGTTATGGATTCACTCCCAAACAGATACTGGACGGCCTTACCGAGCGCGGCTGGATGGAGGCGGGCAGTGAGGTTGCCAAAGTGGGTGAAGCTGATTTTACCAGCGGCGTAGCCAAGGCCATCAGGCTTACCCGGTCGATCAGCAACCTTTTTCCGCAGCGCGCTACAACCGCGCCGCAGTGCGCCCCTGCCAATGCGGATTCCGCAGACGAACCGCAACAGGAGTCAAAGGCAGTTCGCCTACCTGTCAGGAGCGATGTGCCTGAGCAGCAGAACATCGTCAAACCACCCAATAAGCCCAAGAAGCGTGCTGCACCAAAGCCAGGCACGGCTCGGAATGCTGAGATCAAAGATCAATCGCCACCGCCTGTTGATCTGCCGAGCCAAATTGCCAGGCTGAATGAATTGTTGCAAGCGGCCAAGAGGGACGGCAAAGAACTCACCAAGCGTGACATCAATTTGCTGGCGCGGCAGAAAGTGGGGAGCTTGGCAGCAGCGCGCCTCATGCAAGGTATCGCACTTTCCGACATCACTGAATTGAAAGCATGAACACAAAGCAGATAACGATCTTCACCGGAGAAGACACGCTCGGACAATGGTTCGCGCTTTCTCACGACATCCCCTGGTTGGCCGCAGAAGGCGAATCGTTCGCGGCTGCCAGCAAAACCGTGGCTGATATTGCGCCGGGACTGGCAAGCATGCACGGTATCGAGGAGCCGGTTGAGCTGGTATGGCATTCGATAGATTCAGAATCGCAAAACGAAATCTGAGATGCTAAACCACTCCTGTCTTGCTGCGCTTTGTGCTTTGGTGATCGCCACGCAGGTAGTGTTGGCTCACGCAGAAGACCTCGGTGTCATCGGCAAGACGTATGACATTGCCGAGCGCGACCTCATCGAGGTCATCAAGGACAAGCTGCGCCACATGGAGAAAACCGGAGAGCTGGCGAAACGACAGACTGAATACAAAAACCGCGTGATGTCGGGCATTGAACACCCCAGGCCGATACCGGGCATTCAAGCCACAGAAACAGCCAACACACACTATTACGACCCTTCCATTGTCACAGACAAGGATATTGCTGACGCAACCGGCAAAGTCCTTTATCCCCGTGGCACGCGCGTCAATCCGCTCGATTACATCGGCTGGAATAAATACTTGCTGTTCGTGGATGCGCGCGATGCAAAACAG
>CAITJF010000135.1 GCA_903892645.1 uncultured Nitrosomonadales bacterium
AGTTGATCGGACAGACTCCTTTCGAGCAGTTGCAGGTAGCTTGAGATCATGCGCAATGGCTGGCGCATATCGTGGGAAACGGCGTAGCTGAATTGTTCCAGTTCGGCGTTGGAACGCAGCAGCTCATTTTCATGTTCTTTGTGGTGGGTGATGTCCATCACCACGCCGAAGACGTGGGTCGGCTTGCCCTGCGCATCACGAGCCACATGACCTATAACGTGTACCCAGATAATCCTGCCATCACATGGGCGTTTGTAGGGGTGGATCATGTCGTATCTCGGCACGCTCCCATCTATGGCTGCGAGGTAGTTGGCGAGAGTCGCTTCCGCAGCGCCTTTGTCTGCGGCTTCGATGTTGACATACCAATCGTTCATGATGTGATAGCGAAAGTCATCACGTGGTGGATCACCGAAAATGGCGACCGTACGTTCCGATGAAATGTAGCAGTCACCACCCTCTCTAAAATCAATGTTCCAGTGTCCGGCTTGAGCCAATTCCAGCGCCTGATCGCCAAGAAACGCTGACTGCACAGCCGCTTCTTTTGCCTTTCTTAGTTCACCCTCCGCCTTTTTGCGTTCGGTGATGTCGCGCGACAACACGATGAAACCGGATTTCTGTGTTGCGGCAGATGACTCTTTGGCAACGGACAATTCAAACCAGCAATCTCCTTGTGGCAAATGGAGCATTATTTGCCGCCCAAAGGAATAATTTTTTTCGTCGGCTTCTGAAATTGCGGCAAGCACTTCCCGCGCTGCCGGTGCAGGAAGCATTTCTTCGACTGTGTGCCCGAGCAGTTGGCTCTCAGGAGCAGCAAGCAAATCGCCACGGACACCCCACACGCTTAAATATCTGCCATTGCGGTCCACCTCGAACATCAAATCAGGCACGGCTTTTAATAAAGCCTCGAAACGTTGATTGCTGTTTATGAGTATTTCATCGAGTTGCTTGCGCGCGCTGATTTCTTTACCAACCTTGTCCGCCATGGCATTGATGGACAGGGCGAGTTCTGCGAATTCATCAGAGCCGCCACTCTTGATGCGGTAATCAAGATCACCACCGGCAATAATTTCTGCGCCATCGTGAAGCGGCTTCAAGCGCTTGCGGACTAAAGTGTCAATATGCTTCGAAGTCAGGATGACTGCGAGCGCCAGCGTAACTGCAAACAAGCCAATAACGAAGGTCAATCGCTGGTAGGCTTGTTCGATACGCTGCGAACTCGCATTTTTCAGGGTGGCTGCCGTATCGCGGATCATGGTGGCCTTCAGCAGCAGTTGGCTGTAGAGCCTTTTATCGAGCTCTTCGTAAATCTGGCGGTTGGCGTTGGCTGAATTCAATGCTTCTGTGTTGTTGACGATGCGGTGAAAAATAACCGCAGAGTCATCAATATTTTTGCGCAGATGTTCCAAAACATGGCGGTCTTCTTTGCGATGGAATTGAACTTCGGCTTGACGCAATAAGCCATGGGCTGTTTCCTTGCTTATGTCCCATAATTCCCGCACCCGGCTTTCGCGATATAGAAAATACTGATCCCTGAATGTGGCGCGCTCGAAAAAGTTATCCTGGATCGCATCTGCAATAACGTAGTCATTTTTTGCACTCTTGAATTCGATGAATGACCAGATGACTACTGGTGCCAAAGCGACGAGTGCGATAATCGTAACGGTTGAAATGATTTTTAATCGGGTAGTGATGCGCATGGGGAATTACCGTTTCATCATGACCGCTTCCGGTTTGATAGCCCTGAGGCTGTCGAGATGAATGAAGCTCAGGTAGTCTGGCATGTCGGTCTGGTCGGTCAGTTTGTTCTTCATCGCCCATCTGGTTTCATCCTCCAGTGTGATCAGGAGCGTCTGGTCTTGCACAACATGGTAGTTGAAAGCATTCCATACTTCGTGGATAAGGCTTTTGTCTATTTTCGTTGCGACGGACATGATGGTTTGCGCTTCGTCAGGATTTTTCGCCACGAAGTTTTCCGCCTTGATCAGGGCGCGCAAAAAACGTTTGACTGTCTCCGGATTATTTTGCACATAATCCTGCCGCGCAGCGATGTTGAACGTTTCGGTATAAATCTCCCGGTCATAAAAGATGACCCCGTCGGCCCCAAGCTGCTGTTTGATGAGTATCAGCGGATAATTCCAGGTGCAAACTGCATCGACCTTCTTCGCCACGATGGCGTCCAGCATCTCTTCCGGCTTCAGGGCAACGGGTTGGATGTCCTTGCGCGTGAGGCCGCTTGTCGTCAACAGCGAGTCCAGGAAAAAGTCTGCTGTGGTGCCAGACGTAAAGCCGATGCGCTTGCCCTTCAGGTCGCCTAGCACTGCGATACCCGCACTTTTTCTTGCGACGATCGCGTTGTTCATGGAGCTTGCTTCAATGTTGGCGATCACGAAAATCTTTTCGCCCTTGAGCACGCTGAACATAATGGGAGTTTCCGCGACGGTCGCAAAGTCAGCCTTGCTCTCGGTGAGCGATTGCAGCGCCGCCTTGCCATAGGTGTGCATCAGCAGCTGGGCATCAAGCCCTTCTTCGACGAAATAGCCTTTTGCCACCGCGACGTGAACGAGGGTGCTTTGCGGTTGCAAGGTGTAAGCGACGGTGATCTTTTGCGCGGGAGCGCCGCTCGGTTGCTCCGCATTTTGAGAAGGGGATTTATTGCAACCTATGAGTGCCGCGATAAATATTAGCGGGATGACTGACTTCTTCATGACAGGCTCCGTATTGTTACTGAGGAAGAAGCTTACACCCTGCCAGACGGGCGGTGTTATTTAAGTGATCGCTTCACGAACTTCGATACTCTGCGTGCAACCCCGCTTCATACTAGTTATTTCAGTAACCACCCGCATACCCTCTAAATACCCATTCTAAATGGTTGTCGCAGCACGGTCATCGCATTAATGTTAACACTTACATTTTCTAGCTTTTAAGTGGCAAACACACCTATTTTTTCTCGAACTATTTTTAAGTTGAAACCCTAAATTGAAAACCAATCTTCCCATCACCCAGGTTGAAGCTCCTTTCCCCAAGGGTCGTTACATCGTCTCCCGCACCGACCTCAAGGGCATGATTACTTACGCCAACGACACATTCATAGACATCAGCGGGTTTAGCCGTGAAGAGCTGATTGGCAAAAACCACAACATTGTGCGCCACCCGGATATGCTCCC
>CAITJF010000136.1 GCA_903892645.1 uncultured Nitrosomonadales bacterium
AACAACCAGGTGCTCTATCTCGGCCTTGATAGCCTGGCTGATGGCACGGTTGGGAGTGCCATAGGTTCAATCATGCTGGCCGATCTGACCGCAGTGGCCGGTGATCGCTACAACTACGGGATCGACTCAAACAAGCCGGTTAATCTCTCTATCGACGAAGCCGCAGAGGTCATCAACCAACCCACCATCCAGCTCATGAACAAAGGTGGCGGTGCGCTCTTTAGAGTGACGATCTCGGCGCAGACATTCGCGGACTTTCCTGCACGTCTCGGTGATGAGAACAAGGCTCGCCAGGTACTCGCCAACATCAACAATCAAATCGTTCTGCGCGTGATAGACGCGGAGACGCAACAATACATTGCCGACAGTATGCCCAAGATCAAAGCCCAATCACTGAGCATCCGGTACGGCCATGGCGTTGATGCGAAGATCCAGGACGAATATCAGTCGTCCTATCAGGAATCCATGATGGCGGAAGAAGTAGAGCTGTTCCCCGCTGCGATGCTCGGCAACCTGCCTCCGCTGCATTTCCTGGCAAGGATGTCAGGCGGGCGGATCATCAAAGGCAGATTACCCATCTTGAAGGCCGAATGACATGGCAAAAGACCAGAAAGAACATGGAAGCTTTACCGCCTTATGGATGGTTCTTGTCTTGCTCGTGGCAATTGGCACATGGATGCTCATTACCCCGGAACACCTGCTGAAATCACTTACAGGTGAACGTGCGTTTGTAACCAAGCTGTCTGGGCAGCAGGCCGATCAGTGGATATTTGGCAAGATGATTTCGGTAAGCGCGGGTCAAATCCAAGGGGTGTCGGATGCAATCAAAGACACAGCCGCCAGCAAAGACACGCCGAGTCCGCTCAAGGAGTGGATACAGAACCGGATTGTTGTAACGTGGTTGTGGGGTTCGTTGGTTGTGTACCGTGTCTATCTGCTCATGCTGTTCTGGTTCATCCTGATGCCATTCACCATTGCGGTGGCGATAGACGGGTACTCAACAAGGATGATACGCACCTTCCAGTTTTCTTCGCAGTCGCCCATTCGCCACAGGATAGGCGTGCTCATCTCCACGGTCGTGATGTTTGGCGTGGCAATCTGGCTGGTGCTGCCGATCCCTTTACCCTCAGCCGTTGCTCCGCTGGCGATTGCATCCGTCGGCTGGGCGACATGGATGTGGGTCAGCAATTTGCAGAAGCGAATCTGATTGGAGGATGCTCGCCTTTACCCATATTGCAGCGGGTTGTGCATCGTCGTTGCTTGTCTCTGGTGCTCTAAACGTGCAACCCTCGCAGACGATACTTGTGCTTGGCGGTGGAATCCTCGGGAGCATGATGCCGGACATAGACCACCCGCAAAGTGCATTTGGCAAACGTGTTCTGCCGCTCTCTATACCGATTGCAACCGTGTTCGGTCATCGTGGCATTACGCATAGCCTGCTCGCTGTTGCTGGCATGTCATGGCTGATTTGGTGGTCGCTGCATCATTTGCACTGGCATCAAGGATATGCAGTGCCGGTGGTAGTGGGGGTCGCAACGGGTTATCTTTCTCACCTTGTTGGCGACTGGCTCACCAACTCAGGCGTACCGCTGCTGTGGCCAAGCAACAGGCGGTTCGTATCGCCGCTCAAGTTATGCACGGGTGATCTGCGCGAGTATCTGTTGGCGTTCGTGATGTATGGCTGGTCATTGATGGAATGTTTAAGGATGCTGATGTGAATAATCCCGACCTGGAGCAGCAGGTCACAATTAGGCAGCCAGTCTGATGCTGTTCAGTTCGGCACTCTTTCTGTCTGGGTTCTTATTTGACACGCTGCTTGCCTTCGTTACCGCCCACTCTTACCCCTTGAGTAAGGGTAAGAGTGGGTGTAATAAATGGCCATTAGGCGCAATATCTCTTTACAAAATGACCAACTTGATAAAAAATAACACTTGAGCTGACCATTTCGAGGTGCCTGAACGATGAAAACTGCCACAGTAGCTGATGCCAAGTCGCATCTATCCGCCTTACTCGCCGAAGTTGAGGCAGGTCATGGTGTTGTTATTACCCGCCGGGGAAAGCCAGTGGCGCGTCTCGTTCCCGAGCCGCGATCCGGGGGCTTCGGCTGGTCTGACTTGCGCAATTGGGTGTCTGCACCGCCGACATCGGGTCTGACGGTTGCCGAAATGCGCGAACAGGATCTGCTGTGATCTATCTCGACACTTCGGTGCTGGGCGCAATCTTTTTTCGAGAGTCCGGCGCTGCCAATCTTGTCGCCCGACTCGAAAGCCAGCGTAAAGCGAAGCTGATGATTTCGGCTTGGACTTTGACCGAGATGGCCAGCATCGGCGGCATCAAACAGCGGACAGGTGCGATTGATGCCGAGACCCGCCAGCAGGCAATCGCCAATTTCCAGCGGTTTGCATCCATGCACCTTGTCACGGTAGAAATTGATCCGGCGGATTTTCGTACCGCAGCGGTGCTCATCGAATCGCCCACCGCCCTGCGGGCAGGGGACGCACTGCATCTGGCGGTCGCTCACCGCTTGGGCGCCCGAATCGCCAGTCTCGACCACAGGTTGTGTGCAGCGACTGATGTGTTGGGTTTGGCCAGATTTGAGCTTTAGTGAGAATGCCATTCGTAATTACCCGCAACGACTGAAAGACACCAAAACTCCAACCGTTGGTTAGAGTTTTGGAAAGCTACGTCAATTTTTCAGGGGCTAACAGCGTTGGTATTGCTTATTGCGCCAGAGTGACGAATGCTTACATTCAACGACCTCCGAGACTACCCCAGTCACATATCAATAAGTAATTCCATTTCTAATTCATAAGTGAATTTAAAATCGCCGCCATGATCCATGGCCACGAAACGATTGATGTCACCTTGCCGGGGTTTTCTTCGAGGTTTCTCAGTGCCAAAACCAGATGGTCTTCCAAAGCATCAAGGCTTTTAAAAACTCGGTTATGAAAGAACTTTTCACGTAATTCATCCCAAACGTGTTCGATTGGGTTGAGCTCTGGAGCATACGGAGGCAACTTTAAAAGGTAAATATTTTCGGGTGCTTTGAGTGCCGCACTCCGATGCCAACCCGCCCCATCAATCACCATCACTATGCGCTCATCGGGGTGGCGCGCAGAGACTTCATTGAGAAACATCTGCATGCAGTCGGTATTGACGTGCGGCAGAATCAGGCTATCGAGTTTGCCAGTACAGGCATCCACAGCGCCATAGGCGTAGATATATTCGTGAGTGAGCATGCCTTGGCAAATTGGGCGCAGTGGCTTGGGAGCCCAGCAGCGGCGTACATCCGAGATGCGTCCAAAGCGCGCTTCGTCTTGGAACATCAACTTGATTTCTTTGTCTTGCCCCCAGTCTTTGCGGATTGCTGCAAGCGTTTCGGGGAGTTTTTTTTCCACTCTTGCTGAGCCACCGGATCGCTTTGAGGGTGGCGCTTGTCAGGTGCAAGCTTTCTCCAGCCGTGGCGGTGCAGCAAATTGTAGGCCGATGCCAGTGCTACGTCTCGCCCCAACCGCTTATCCAGCGCCGACTTGATTTGCCCGACCACGAGTACGCCACCAGTAGCAGCTTGCTCAAAAAAGGGAGCCAAAAATTTGCGCTCTTCTTCCACGCTCATGTTCTGGCGCTTGCGCCCGCCAGGCGTCGCAGCATCGGATGCCCCCGCAATTTGACCCCGCATGAAGCGACGACGTAATTGACAGACCCAACCTTGGGAAATGCCAATGACTTGAGCGGTGTCAGCCAAGCTCATCGCAAAGTCCAGCGGCAAAACAACCGCCTGTGCTTGGCGCAACTGCTCTACGGTCTGGGCTGAGGCTATTGCCTCGCGGGCACGAATCAAGATCTCATCATTTCCACTGGCTGGACGTGACATAACTTTCTCCATCGAGTTGATGGAGTGATATTATTACATTAATGAATTAGAAATGGAATAACGAGGTTTATCTCATGCACGTATTCTGGTTTTGGTTATATCTGCATGCCCAAACTTTCTCGATTTACGCTGCTGCGCTGAGGGCGCTTCTTGCAGAACAGGTGTTCCGATATATTGACATATATTGACAAATACCTATGTTATGGAACATCATGGCGGGCATGAATAAGCATCCCGAAAATCTGCTTGATCTGGCTCGAAACAAAGGGCTGATACGTCCGTGTGATCTGGCCCCGCTGGGCATTCCGCGTGTTTCGCTGACGCGCGCTGTCCGTCGCGGGCAGTTGGAGCGTGTCGGGCGCGGTCTTTATGGGCTGCCTGGGCGAGTAGTATCAGCCCATGGATCGCTGTCGGAAGTGTCACGCAAGGTTCCTAAAGGGATTGTCTGCTTGCTCTCTGCTCTCCGTTTTCACAACCTGACTACCCAAGCGCCTTTTGAGGTGTGGCTGGCGGTTGAAAATAGGGCCGTCAAACCGAAACTCGATTACCCGCCGCTACGCATCGTGCGCTTCTCCGGTGCGGCGTTTACCGAGGGGGTCGAGGAACACATCGTGGATGGCGTGACCGTTCGTGTCACGGGTGTCGCAAAGACAGTTGCTGACTGTTTCAAGTACCGCAACAAGATCGGCGTGGATGTTGCGTTGGAGGCATTGCGCGAAGCCTGGCACGGCAAGCGTATGACGAGTGATGATCTTTGGCATTATGCCAAGGTCTGCCGTGTCGCCAACGTGATGCGCCCGTATCTGGAAAGTCTGGTATGAGAGTTCAGAATATTGGCGCGTCCATCCGCAACAGGTTGCTCGATAAGGCGCGTGCAGAAAAGCTGGATTTCAACCTGCTGCTGACGCGCTATGCACTGGAGCGCATGCTGTATCGTTTGAGCATCTCGCCACAGCACGATCAATTTCTGCTCAAGGGGGCGCTGCTGTTCGATTTGTGGTTCGATGTGCCGCATCGTCCGACCCACGATGCTGACCTGCTCGGTTTTGTTTCGCCTGAAATTCCTCATCTGGAAGATGTTTTTCGCAATATCAGCCGCATTGAAGTCGAGGATGGCATCGTGTTCCAGCCAGATTCCGTGAAGGGTGCCGATATTCGCAAGGAGGCCAACTACGCTGGCGTTCGGATCACGCTGATGGGCTTGCTGGACAGTGCCCGCTGCCCAATACAGATT
>CAITJF010000137.1 GCA_903892645.1 uncultured Nitrosomonadales bacterium
CTTCTCGGGTGAGGTGTGTGTAGTTCATTTGTGTAATTTCGACTTGCCGGTCAAAAGGCACGGATACTACCGCATCTCGCCCACCTGACCTGCGTTACTCAAAATTGCACTTCATCCTAAAATTCGCCAATGTCTACTATCACGATGTCCTGCGCTATACCATTTTTGCGAATTGGGAAAAGGTTCAGGAATTGCGGAGCCAGGGGTTTTATGTCGAGGTTGGCACAGCTTCCAACCACTGATGCTAAACGTGCCCACAGAGAGCACCATGCCAGCGCCACTCAGGCATTGCCAATACCGCGTGTTGGCAGATTGATCTGCCGCGCGAAGTCCAGCATGCGCTCGATAGAAATCTTCGCACGGCACCCGATTGCCGGGTCAATATGGATTTCATTCTTACCGGCACCCGCCGCCTCCAATACTTCAGCAAGATTAATCAAGCCGTTCATCGCCATCCACGGGCAGTGGTTGCAACTGGTGCAGGTCGCACCGTAACCGGCAGTCGGTGCTTCCAGGAATACCTTGTCCGGCGACAGCATGCGCATCTTGTGCAGGATGCCATTGTCGGTGGCGACAATGAATTCTTTCGCACCCAAAGTCTGCGTTGCCTTGATGAGCTGGGTGGTGGAACCAACGACATCCGCCAGCTTCACCACCGCGCGAGGCGATTCTGGATGCACCAGCACCTTGGCCTGCGGGTGTTGCGCCTTGAGCTCGGCCAGCTCCTTCGCCTTGAATTCATCATGCACCACGCACGCACCCTGCCACAGCAACATGTCGGCACCGGTCTGCTGCTGAATATATTCCCCCAGATGCCGATCCGGCGCCCACAGAATTTTCTCGCCGCGTTCCTTCAAATGTTTAACAATAGGCAGCGCGATGGAACTGGTCACCATCCAGTCGGCGCGCGCCTTCACCGCCGCGCTGGTATTGGCATACACCACCACGGTGCGATCCGGATGCGCGTCACAAAAGGCAGCAAACTCATCTGCCGGACAACCCAGATCGAGTGAGCATTCCGCCTCCAAATCCGGCATCAGCACGCGTTTTTCCGGGTTGAGTATCTTCGCCGTCTCGCCCATGAAGCGCACCCCAGCCACCACCAGCGTCTTCGCCGGATGCTCATGGCCGAAATTCGCCATATCGAGTGAGTCCGACACGATGCCGCCAGTCGCCTCGGCTAGGTCCTGCAAATCGGGATGCACGTAATAATGCGCCACCAGTACTGCGTCCTGCTCTTTTAACAAGCGCTTGATGCGCGCGATCAGCTCGGGTTTCTCCGCAGAGCCCGGCTCCCGCGGCTTCTTCGCCCAAGCCTGCTCAGTGCTGCAACTGGTGCTAGCATGCGGATGGTCATAAGGAATGAAAATTACTTTTTCAGGCATGGCTCACTCTTCTCGGCAATTGCAGTATCGCCGCACGGTTGCTCGGCGAAAACACCTTCTCTGCAGCCTCCTGCCACGGCAACCAGATATAACTCAAATGTTCGCGCGGCGACAATTGGACAGGCAACACACCGGGTAATTCCAGCCCGAATACATGCTCGGTGTTATGCGTGGTGCCGGGCATATAGCGATACTGCCACTTGGCATAAATCTCATATACATTCTGCACTTGCCAATCCGTCAGCATATGGCGCGTGGCATCCAGCCCGGTCTCCTCGCCCACCTCACGCATGGCTGTTTCACACAAATTCTCATCTTCGTCCTGGCTGCCGGTAACTGACTGCCAGTAACCGGGGTGGTCGGCACGTTCCAGCAGCAACACATCCAAGGCAGCGGTGTAAATGACCACCAACACCGAAACAGGTAATTTGTATAGCATGAATAGAATCTAGCAGAAGAATACCCAGAACGGTTTGCCCTGCGACTTCCAGAAATTCACCGTATCGGTAAAAATTTCTGTGGCAATCCCGTGGTCGGCGGCACTCAAACCCAGCGTTTCGCCACCGTTGTGCAGCAACAGCACATAACCGGGAACTGGCTGCCAGGAAAGATCACCCAAGGCATCCGCCAGCGCATCCAAATTGGTACCGAACCAATCCGGCGCATGGATGGCCTGCGCAATGGCAGCGAGAAACTCCCCCTTGCTTTGTACTGCGGCCAAGTCAGCCTCAAACAAGGCACAGCCTGCCTGTACGGCAGCCGCACGCAGCCCATCCACGCCGCAATTCAGACGGTATATGCCTGCCTCATTGACATTCTTTAAGCGCAGTGCAAAATCATCCATACCTTACTCCTGAATACGCCGAAAAGTTTTGTAATGGTCGTTGCTGTAGTAACACTCGGCAGGCACGCCGCACACGATGCGCCGTGCACCGCGATTACGCACCTCCGGCGTCTTTACTGTGTATTCGTGGTAGTAGCCGCGCGGCTGCGGCGGAAGATGTTTTTCATAGTTGCCGAATACCACGCCGTCGCGCGGATATGGAAACGGCCCACCTTGTTTGATGAGGCGTAAGGTGTGGCGCGCATCGGAAGGCAACTCTGCCTCGCTGACGAAGGCCAGCACAGCATCATTGCGAGCGTGATGGTGGCCTGCCTGTACTCCAAAAGGCAGGCACAACAGCAACCCGAACAGCACCAATGCTTTGATGCTGTACAGCATGGCTATTCCTTGGCCACTTCCACTGTAGTTTGCTGGCGCAAGCGAATGTGCAACTCACGCAGCTGTTTTTCGTCCACGGCGCTTGGTGCCTGGGTCAGCAGGCATTGTGCGCGCTGTGTCTTGGGGAAGGCGATCACGTCGCGGATGGATTCGGAGCCGGTCATCATGGCGACGATGCGATCCAGGCCGAAAGCCAGCCCACCGTGCGGGGGCGCACCATATTGCAGAGCGTCGAGCAGAAAACCGAACTTGTGTTGCGCTTCTTCCGCACCGATGTTGAGCGCGCGGAACACTTGCGATTGCACCGCTTCCTGATGGATACGCACCGAGCCGCCGCCGATTTCCGAGCCGTTCAAGGCAAGGTCGTAAGCCTTGGCCAGGCATTTGCCGGGGTCGGTTTCCAATAATGCAAGATGCTCATCCTTGGGCGAGGTGAACGGGTGGTGGCAGGCATTCCAGCGCTTGGCTTCTTCGTCGTATTCGAACATGGGAAAATCCACCACCCACAGCGGTGCCCAAGCCTCTCCGGTAACGCACTTTTTTTCGTGGCCAATTTTGTCGCGCAATGCGCCCAGCGCATCGTTCACCACCTTGGCCTTGTCTGCGCCAAAGAAAATGATGTCGCCATTTTGCGCACCGGTGCGCTCGATGATGGTTTTCAGCGCAGCCTCGTTGAGATTCTTCACGATGGGCGATTGCAGCCCGGTTTCGTTGAGTTGCGTCACATCGTTGACCTTGATATAGGCCAAGCCCTTCGCACCGTAGATGGTGGCAAATTTGGTGTATTCGTCGATCTCGCCGCGTGTGAATGCCGCACCACCTGGCACGCGTAGCGCAGCAACACGGCCATTGGGCGAATTCGCCGGTGTGGAAAACACCTTGAACGCAACGTCCTTCACCGCGTCGGTGACTTCGGTAAGTTCCAGCGTCACGCGCAAGTCCGGTTTGTCCGAACCGAAACGCGCCATTGCCTCGGCATGGCTCATGCACGGAAACGGGTTGGGCAGTGCGACATTCAGCACCTCCTTGAACACCGTGCGGATCATGTCTTCCATCAGTGCCATGATTTTGGCTTCGCCGAGGAAAGAAGTCTCAATATCCACCTGGGTAAATTCCGGTTGGCGGTCGGCGCGCAGGTCTTCGTCGCGGAAGCATTTGGTAATCTGGTAATAGCGGTCGTATCCCGCCACCATCAGCAGTTGCTTGAACAGCTGCGGCGACTGCGGCAGGGCAAAGAACTCCCCGGCATGAACGCGCGACGGCACCAGATAATCGCGCGCGCCTTCCGGCGTGGATTTGGTCAGCATCGGTGTCTCGATGTCGATGAAACCCCTGTCATCGAGAAAGCGGCGGAAGGCACGCGCAGTCTGGTAACGCAACATCATGTTTTTCTGCATCTGCGGGCGGCGCAGATCTATCACGCGGTGCGTCAGGCGCACGTTCTCGGACAGATTTTCATCGTCCAACTGGAATGGCGGTGTAACGGAGATGTTCAGCACCTCGATTTCCTGGCACAGGATTTCAATTTCGCCGCTGGGCAGGTTGGGATTGTCCGTGCCTTCCGGGCGACGACGCACGCGGCCAGTCACCTTCAACACGAATTCATTGCGCACCGATTCGGCGGTCTTGAACATCTCTGCGCGGTCGGGATCGCACACCACTTGCGCCAGGCCCTCGCGGTCGCGCAGGTCAATGAAAATCACTCCGCCATGGTCGCGGCGGCGATGCGCCCAGCCGCACAGGGTGACGGTCTGGCCAAGGTTGGAAGCGTTAAGTTGTCCGCAGTAATGGGTTCGCATGTCAGTCAGCCTGGAAAAAACTAAGGGGTTTAATTCGGATTGCCTGCCGGCTTATGGCTTTCGGCAGGTAGTACATTGGCGGTTGGTGCGACCACGCCCATCGAAATAATGGATTTCAGCGCCACGTCCACGCTGATATTGAGTTCGATGGTGTCGGATTTGCGCACGTAGAAATAGAAACCGTTCACCGGGCTGGGCGTGGTGGGGATAAACACGCCCACATATTCGCCATCCATGTGCGATGCCACTTCGCCCCCGGCCACACTGGTCTGGAATGCCAGCGACCATGCCTCGGGATGCGGGTAGCGCACCAACAACACCTTGCGAAAGGCTTGCCCGTTGCTGGACAGCAGCGTATCGCTCACCTGCTTCACGCTCTTGTAGATTGCGCTCACAAACGGGATGCGGTGCAGCAGGCCGTCCCAGTAGCTCAGCATGCGCTGCCCAAAAATGTTGCGCGTCAGCAGGCCGGTACCCACCACAATCGCCACGGTGAGTATTACGCCCAAACCGGGAATGTGGATGCCGATCAGTCTTTCGGATTGCAAGGCATCCGGTAGCAACAGCAGGGTCTGATCCATCGTGCTGATGGTCAATTTCAGCACCCAGATGGTGATGCCGAGCGGCACCCACACCAGCAGACCGGTTAGCAGGTATTTTTTCACGCGTTGCCACCCGCCATCGGGCAAGAACCGGCACTGGTGCAAGGCGCGCAAGCGGGTTCTGGCTCTGACTTGGGTTTAGGCTGGCTACCATTCTTAAAGTCGGTGGCATAGTAGCCACTGCCCTTCAACTGAAACCCGGCAACAGTCAATTGTTTGGTGAAAGTCTCCTTGCCGCACTCCGGGCAAGTGGTGAGCGGCGCATCGCTTAATTTCTGCATCACGTCTTTTTGCAAGCCGCAACTGGAACAACCGTAAGCGTAAATAGGCATAACATCCTCCTATCGGGTAATTTACAAAGGCGCGCATTATACCCGATGAACTTCAGCAAAGCGTACTAGCGCAGCCTGTGGCTGCCAAGACTGTCACCTACGACTTCGCACGGCTGATGGAAGGCGCACAACAGGTGCCGTGCCCCGCGTTAACGTGAAATTCGCGTAGCGACTCGTTTGCCCCCTCGCCCGCTTGCGGGATAACCAATGGCTTACCCAGTGTCTTTTGCTGGGTTAGCCAGATGGCTAGGAGTTTCATCAGAGGGTTGGGGAGAGGGAAACGGGCATGGCTAGTTTCATCATCAGGGTGAGCAACTTTGCCATGCCCGTTAGGCGAAGCGATGACAACCCAAAAACAAAAAGCCCGTCACAATGTGACGGGCTTTTTTACTAACTCAAGAACCGATTTTAAGGAGCTTGGATATTGGAAGCTTGCTTGCCTTTAGGACCTTGCACTATGTCGAAGGTAACCTTCTGGCCTTCCTTGAGGGTCTTGAAACCGCTCATGTTGATTGCGGAGAAGTGCGCAAACAAATCTTCGCTGCCATCATCCGGAGTAATAAAACCAAAACCTTTTGCATCGTTGAACCACTTAACTGTACCGTTTGCCATGTTACTTCCTTAACTAAAAAACCGGGTGGATTCCCGTTAAACTGTTTGAATTCCAAGACCGCACATGGCGAAACCAGTACTGCAGATACTTTGAATCAAACACCCGCACACTTTTTACTCCTGTAATACCTATTCCGTCAAGTGGTTATAAAACATTTTTTTGGAATACGCTTGAAAAAGCTGTTCTAATCATCAAATATGTTGCTTACTATGATGCGAAGATGATCACGACATTAAATGAAAACGAAACACGGAAATGCTTCCCTGTTGGATGTGGAGCGGAGCAAAAGCAAGCCACCCAGCCTGTACAAGGTGCTGTTGTTCAACGATGATTACACGACGATGGAATTTGTCATCGAGGTCTTGCAAACATTTTTTGCAATGGACCGTGAACGAGCCACCCAGGTGATGCTCAAAGTACATAAGGAAGGTCTTGCGGTATGCGGTGTCTATCCAAAGGATATCGCGGAAAGCAAGGTTGCGCAGGTAACTGCATTTGCCAAGCAGCACGAGCATCCACTGCGATGCGAACTTGAGAGGACGTAAATCATGATTGCGCAAGAACTTGAAGTCAGCCTGCACTTGGCCTTTGTAGAAGCGCGCCAGAAACGGCACGAATTTATCACAGTGGAGCATCTCTTGCTCTCCATGCTGGACAATGCCTCGGCGGCGCATGTGCTGCGCGCCTGCGGGGCGGATATAAATGAATTGCGAGCGGTGCTGACCGATTTTATTATCACCCATACGCCCGTCCTGCCCGGTAGCGGCGAAGTGGATACACAGCCCACGGTCGGCTTCCAGCGCGTCATTCAGCGCGCCATCCTGCACGTGCAATCGACCAACAGGAAAGAGGTTACCGGAGCCAATATTCTGGTGGCCCTGTTCAGCGAAAAAGATTCCCACGCGGTATTTTTCCTCAACCAGCGCGCCATCACGCGGCTGGATGTGGTGAACTACATCGCCCACGGCATCAACAAGGCGGCACAACCCAGCGCCCAGAAGCCCCATGACACCGAAACAGAGCAGGAAGCAAGCAACGAAGGAGCGCTGCACAACTATACGCTGGATCTTAATGCGCAGGCGCTGTCAGGCAAGATTGACCCGCTGATCGGGCGCGAGATCGAGTTGGAACGCGTCATCCAGACATTATGCAGGCGCCGCAAAAACAACCCGTTGCTGGTCGGCGAGGCGGGCGTGGGCAAGACC
>CAITJF010000138.1 GCA_903892645.1 uncultured Nitrosomonadales bacterium
CGGATGGCATGTACCTGCCGGATGATGAGAGCAGCGCAGTCGGCGCACTGGAAGCCGCGCTGCACAGCACGCTGGCCTGCGAACCGCTGCAAACCAAGCTGGAAGAAGCACGTAAGGCCGGCAAGTTAAAGGCGCTGGAAGAATTGCCGCGCATCGCCGAAGCACGCGACAAGGGCATCATCAGCGCGGAGCAGGCGCTGCAACTGGAGCGCGACTACGCACTGCGCCGCATGGTCATCATGGTGGATGATTTCGCGCCGGTTACGGGTGTCTTCAGAGTGTATTCAGTAGACGCCGCCCCATTAAATCCAACACCGTCCTAGTGACGGCGTTTTTCTTTGTATTCATCAAACGGTTACTCCTTCCGCTTCAGCATCGCTTGCAGGTCGGCAAATGGATTATGGGTTGCCACGGGCGCCTGATCACCGGCCCCCCTTCCCCGCACCGCTTCATCCAGAAGGCGTGCATGTTCGTTTTCGTGGCAGTACAAACAAAGTAATTCCCAGTTGCTGCCATCCAGTGGGTTGTTATCGTGATTGTGATCCTTGTGGTGTACAGTCAACTCACGCAGGCGTACACCTGAGAACTCACGGCCGCATCGCCCACAAATCCATGGAAACAGTTTGAGCGCCCGCTCGCGATAGGTTGCTTCACGCTCCTCACTCTGGCGACGAGCATCGGCAACGACGCGGTCGAGCCGTGAGTGGTCAGGGGTTGTGCGCTTGGTCATATTCAGAGGCTCCTTCGTTCCCGGTCAGATCACGCCACATCATTATCACGAGCGCCATCAGTGCCGGCCCTGCAAATAAACCGATCAACCCGAAGACTTCAACGCCGCCGAGAATACCGAACAGCACCCACAGGAATGGCAACTGAACGGCATTGCCGATGATTTTAGGGCGCACAAAATGGTCGCCAACGAATAGCACCAGCATGCCGAATGTGAAAACCGAGACTGCGGCAACCATGCTTCCTTTGGCCATCAGGATGAGTGCCACGCCGCAAAAGATGATGGGGGCTGCGAAAGGAATCATCGCCAGCACGCCCGTCACCAGGCCCAGTATGGCAGGATGCGGTGCACCTGCCACCGCATACGAGATACCGATCAGCAGACCTTCCGCAAGACCGACCAGGACAAGCCCGCTTACCGTAGCGCGGATTGCGACGGCGGCATGCAATCCATAACGGACGCCGCTCGCGCCGGTCAGGTTGTTGAGCAGGCCAAGTGTCTTGCGCGACAATTCCTCACCGTCCTGGTAAAGAAAAAACAGGGTGATGATGGTGAACAGCAGGGTAATCAGGCGATGAACGACCTGGGTGCCAAACCTTCGCGCATATTCCGCTATCGCCGTGCTATCCGTATGGCCGAGCAAGCCGGATACTGCAACGGGATCCGACAAGTTCGCCTTCCACCAGTCCGCCGCATAGCCGCCAAGCATTGGCATGCCTGGCAGCCACTCCGGAACGGCAATCCCGGCCTTCTGGGCCTCCAGCATCCAGTGCGCCGCAGTATTGGCTTCTACTGCGGCATGGAATAGCGCATACCCGATAGGAAAGAAAAGCAGTGCCGCGACAAGGGAAGTCATCACGGTTGCCACACCGGTATCGCTACCCTTTGTTTTGCTTGCCAGCAACAGGCGCAAAGGCCACGTGGCGATGGCAATCACAACTGCCCATAGCAATGCTGGGATAAAGCCGTGCAAGAGCCATGCGGCTGACGCAAGAAGCGTTATGGAAAGGTAGGTTTTGAGCTTATCCTGCGCCAACATACTTCACCTCTCAACTATGAGCAGATGCAAACAGAATTCTTAAGGCCATCCCTTGCTACATGGCAGACTTAGCCGTACAACCTGCGACCTCTTATGCGCGCGCGATGGGCCGTGCGCTGCTCGCTTTCTGTGAGCGGTCGCTTCCTGCCCTCGAAGGGGTTTTTGCCCGCCTTGAATTCGACCCTGAGCGGGGTGCCTTGCAGCTTGAAGGCTTCGCAGAAAGTGCGCTCCAGGTAGCGGCGGTAGCTGTCCGGAATTTTGTCCAGCGCACTGCCGTGAATCACAATCAACGGTGGGTTGCTGCCGCCCTGGTGGGCGTAACGCATCTTGGGGCGAAACTGGGAGCGCGGGGGCTGCTGCTTTTCCACTGCGGCGATAAGCACCCGCGTGAGCTGGGGTGTGGGCAGCTTGGCCATCGCGGCGGCATAGGCCTCGTCCACTGATTTCAGCACACCGGGTATGCCGTTGCCGTGCAGAGCGGAGATGAAATGCAGTTTGGCGAAGCTGAGAAAATGCAGCTTGCGCTCGATGTCGCGCTTGACCGTTTCGCGCTGGTAATCATCCAGCCCGTCCCACTTGTTCACCGCCAGCACCAGCGCACGCCCTGCTTCCAATACGAAGTCGGCGATGTGCGCGTCCTGCTCGGTGATCTGGTCGCGCCCGTCCACCACCAGCACCACCACGTTGGCGTCTTCCACCGCCTGCAAGGTTTTGATCACGGAAAATTTTTCGATTGCTTCGTCCACCTTGCCACGGCGGCGCACCCCGGCGGTGTCGATAATGGTGTACTGTTTGCCACCGCGCTCGAAATCAATGTAGATGCTGTCGCGCGTGGTGCCGGGCTGGTCGAAGGCGATCACGCGCTCTTCGCCCAGAATGGCATTTACCAGCGTGGATTTGCCCACATTCGGGCGTCCGACGATGGCCAGCTTGGGATGGTCAGATTTTTCTTTTTCGCCTTCTGCCTGCGGCGGCAATTCTTCCAGCGCGAGTTCCACCATCTCGGTCACATTGTCGCCATGCGCCGAAGAGATCGGCAGCGGCTCGCCTATACCCAACTCGAAAAACTCATTGGTGACGGCGGCACGCTGCATGCCCTCGGCCTTGTTGACCAGCAGCAGTACCGGACGCCCGGTCTTGCGCAATTGCTCGGCGATAATTTTGTCCTGCGGCGTGCAGCCTTGGCGGCCATCCACCAGAAACAGCACGATATCGGCTTCGTCCACCGCTTGCCGCGTCTGCTTGGCCATCTCGAACAGGATACCTTCCTTGGCCACTGGCTCCAGGCCGCCGGTATCCACCACCAGAAAAGGCCTCTCGCCGATGCGCCCGCGCCCGTAGTGACGGTCGCGCGTCAACCCCGGCTGGTCGGCCACTAAGGCATCACGGCTGCGCGTGAGGCGGTTGAACAGTGTGGATTTGCCGACGTTGGGTCGGCCAACCAGAACTAGCGTGGGTAACATTTCAGGCTTCCGATTATTGAACCCATCTCCCCAGCCCATCTTCCGCAAGCGGGAGATGGGTGCGCGATAGCGCGGGAGAGGGTAATGTAAATATTTTAGTGAATGGCAACCGAGTACAAACCGCCATTGCGTGTTTGCACCAGCAGCCCGCCGTCCAGCTCCGTTGGCGCAGTCAGGATGCCGCCACCATCGGTTTTGAGGCGCGCCGCCATGCTTCCATCATCGCGGTCCAACACATGCAGATAGCCTTCATAATCGCCTACTGCCACATAATTACCGAGCACATGAGGTGTCGAAATATGGCGCATGGTTAGTTGATCATTTTTCCACAGCGAACTGCCACTGCTCTTGTCCAGTGCGGACACGACGCCACTGGCATCGGTCACATAAAGATATTTGCCCAGCATGGACATGCCCTTGTCGCTGGATAGCTCGCGGCTCCACAGCGGGTTGCCTTGTGCAATATCAAAGCAGGCCACACGCCCCTGGAAAGCCACTGCGCAAACCTGCTCGCCATCCGCCACCGGCAGGCTGGTTATATCGCTGATGCGCTCCAATTCGGTGTTGCCGCGCGGCTGCGATACCGCCGATTCCCACACGACGATACCGTTGGCCAAGCCGATTACCGCCAGCTTGCCGCCAGCGAAGCCGGCATACACCACGCCGCGCCCGGTAGTCACGCCGGCATGGCTGCGCACGATCAGTGCCGGGGTTGCACGCTCATATAGCCACTGGCGCTTACCGTCCGCCACGCTCAGTCCGGCAATGCGGCCATCGCCGGTGCGTACCACCACGATGCCATCGGCCACCTGCGGCGCACTCAATACCTCACTGGACATCCTGGTTTTCCAGCGCAACTTACCATCCTCTCCAAAAGCTGCCAAATCACCTTTCATACCCCCTACCAATACCAGGCCATCGCCTGCCCCCACTCCGCCGGAAACGGTAAAGCCGCTGTCGGCCCGCCATACTTCTTTGCCTGTCGTGCGCTCCAGACGGAACACCTCTCCTTTGGCATTCGCGGCATACACGGCATCATGCATTACTGCAGGTTGCAATACATTGTTGCCCGCATCACCAACATCATGGCGCCAGCGGACTTCAAGCGTGGCGCGCTCCTTGAATTCGGCCAGCTTGGCCGGCTCCTTGCCGGACTTACTGCTACCAAACCAATCTGACACGGTGGAACAGCCCGCAAGCAACACCAGCAGCAACACAGCCGTGCGGCTGAATGTCATGTTTTTCCTCCGAGCGTATCCAGTTTCATCCGGATCAGATTGTGGTATGCACTTTTGGCATCGGTCTTGTCCAATCCCTGCTGGTAAGCGGCACGCGCTTCTTCGGCCTTGCCCTGCGCACCCAGCACATCACCCTTAAGGTCGGCATACAAACCAGCGAAAGAATCGGGGTGGGGGGCGTCAAGCAGCTTCAGCGCCTCGGCATAATTTTTCTCGTCCAGCAGCACACTGGCCAAATTGAGGCGAGCCACATTCTTCAAACCTTCCTCGCCGGCATGCTCGATTACCCACTGCCATTGCGTCTTGGCGCGTGCTGCATCTTTTATCTGGAGGTTAATCTGCGCCATCAACAGCACGGCACGCGGCGCGTAGGCACTGGAACCATAATTGTCGATCACCGCCGCCGCCGCATCATAGGTGCGCTTGGGATCCTTGCTGTCAGCCTGCTTCACCAGTTCAGCAAACAGCGTGGCGGCTTCAATCGCCTGATTGGACTTATGTGATTGCCAGCCCTGTACCGCGGCAAAACCGCCCAGCGCCAGCGCCAGCGTCCACAGCAGCCATTTTCCGTTGTCTTTCCACCACGCCTTGAGCGCGTCTACCTGTTCCTGTTCCTGCAAATCGAGTGTCGCCATTTTCTATCCTTAGTTTAATCCTAATCGTTATTTAACCAGATCATGAATCTTGCCCGGCAACTCGCCGAGCACCACACACAGCTGTTCACCGCCGCGCAGCGGCTTGAGGGTGGCCTGTCCGGCACGCACCTCATCATCGCCGATGATAACCGCACAAGCTGCATTGCTGGCATCCGCCTTTTTCATCTGCGACTTGAAACTGCCGCCGCCGCAATGCAGCAACACGCGCAGCCCCGCATCGCGCAGCTGCTCTGCTACCACGCTCGCCATCTCATCCGCCAGCTCGCCCTGATGCACCAGATACACATCCAGCTCCTGCGGCGGGCAACTCATGCCGTCTTCCTGCAACAGCGCCAGCAAGCGCTCAATGCCCATGGCAAAACCACATGCCGGTGCAGGCTTGCCGCCGATCTGCTCAATCAGGCCGTCAAAGCGCCCGCCGGCGCAGATGGTGCCCTGCGCGCCGAGGCGCGTGGTGACCCATTCAAATACGGTGCGGTTATAGTAATCCAGCCCGCGCACCAGCCGCGTGTTGATCTCGAACGCCACCTCGTGCCGCCGCAAAATCTCCTGCACCGCCACGAAATGCTTCAGCGCCTCATCGTCCAGCTCGTCCATCAGCTTGGGCGCGCCCTCGATGAGCGACTGCATCGCTGGATTCTTGCTATCCAAAATACGCAGCGGATTGCCGTGCAAACGGCGCGCCGCATCGGCATCCAGATCACCCGTGCGCCGCCCGAAATATGCGATCAGTTTTTCGCGGTGGCGCTGCCGTGCAGCCACATCGCCCAGCGTGTTGAGTTGCAGGGTGACGTCGCGTATGCCCAGTTTGCGCCACAGCCGCGCGCACATCAGGATCATCTCGGCATCAATATCCGGCCCGGCGAAGCCCAACGCTTCCACGCCGAACTGGTGAAACTGGCGGTAGCGCCCCTTTTGCGGGCGCTCGTGGCGGAACATCGCCCCGCTGTAGTACAAACGCTGCGGCGCATTGTACAGCAGGTTGTGCTGCAGCACGGCGCGCACGCAGGAAGCAGTGCCTTCCGGGCGCAGGGTGAGATGGTCGCCGTTGAGGCTGTCCTCGAAGCTGTACATCTCCTTCTCGACGATGTCGGTCACTTCGCCGATGGCGCGCTTGAACAGCGCCGTCGGCTCCAGCAGCGGCATTCGGATATTGCGGTAACCGTAGCTTTCCAGCCAGTCACGCACCACGTCCTCGAGCCACAGCCAAAGCCCCGCCTCGTCCGGCAGGATATCGTTCATGCCGCGTACGGCTTGCATCGGCGTGACTGTTCCTACCGAACCTTTGGCGGAAACTCCGGAGATGGGGATCGTAACTGATGTTTTGCTGTCACTCATAATTAACCTGTAATCTATCTGACTCAGCGCCTCACGTATTTTCGCGCCACATACTCATCCACAATTTGTTTGAATTCCGCCGCGATATTATCGCCGCGCAGAGTGACTGTCTTTTCGCCGTCCACATACACCGGCGCGGCGGGACTTTCGCCGGTTCCAGGCAGGCTGATGCCGATGTTCGCCAGCTTGCTTTCGCCGGGGCCATTCACGATACAGCCCATCACCGCCACCCTCATTTCTTCCACGCCGCTATATTGCTCGCGCCACAGCGGCATCTGCGC
>CAITJF010000139.1 GCA_903892645.1 uncultured Nitrosomonadales bacterium
CGTCGATGATTTGATCGACGTAATGGTGCTCATGATGAACTCCCAAGAAGGTTTCACAGGTCCGGTCAATGTCGGAAACCCGGGGGAGTTTTCGATGCGCGAACTGGCGGAAATGGTGATCCGCCTCACGAAATCGAAGAGCAAGCTGGTGTTCCAGCCGCTACCCGCGGATGACCCGAAACAGCGCAAACCGGATATCGCGCTTGCCAGGGCAAAGCTTGGCTGGGAGCCTAAGATCGGCCTGGAAGACGGGCTGAAGGAAACCATTGCGTATTTCCAGCGGACGCTATGAGCGAGAAAGGGGCTTTGCGAAAGCGCATCGACAAGCCCAGTGTGTCCGTAGTAATCCCGACCTACAACCGCGCGAACGACCTGCGGCGGTGCCTCGATTCATTGCGCGCGCAGACGATAGATGATTTCGAGGTTTTGATTTGTGACGACGGGTCAACCGACGGCACAGCGGAAGTCTGGAAAGAGTATTCCCAGTTCCTCGATGTCACCTACGATTTTGCGGAGAATTGGGGAGGCCCCGCCAGGCCCCGCAACCGCGGCATTGCTTTGGCGCGGGCGCCCTATGTTGCCTTTCTCGATTCAGACGATTGGTGGGCGCCGCGGAAGCTGGAAACATCCCTTGAATACCTGGAGCGGGGCGCAGATGTGGTCTATCACGACCTGCACTTTGCAAACGCGACATCCAAGAAGCATCTCTGGAGAAGGGCGCGCACCCGCAAGTTGAAGAAGCCGGCGTTCGACGATCTGCTCATCAACGGCAGTGCCATTACCAATTCGAGCGTAGTGCTGAGGAAAGCACTCATAGAAAAGATCGGCGGTTTCGCAGAGGAAAAGAGCCTTATCGCGACGGAAGACTATGACGCCTGGCTGAGGATTGCAAGAATCACCGAGAAGTTCGATCGAATCCCCGCGACGCTAGGATATTACTGGACGGGCGGCGGAAATATCAGCAATCCGAAAAGAATCCTCGCAATTCTAGACGCCCTGGAGGCGCGCTACAGCAATGCTGTCCAAGTAGGGCGTGCGTATCAGGACATTCAGTGGATCAACTATGCCAAAGGCAGGGCCTACTATGGCCTCAAGTCGTACGAGCTTGCGAGGAAATATCTTCAAATGATTCACTGGCCGCAAGCGCCGCTCGATATCGTTTTCAACAGCAAGAAGATGCTGTTGTTGATCAAGCTGCGCGAGAATTCTAAATAATTTACTCGCGCGTGGCAGGTACTGATATCGCTTAAATAAAATTATAGAGTAGTTGTTAGGTGAGTAGCATAAGAACAACTGCTCACATCGCGCGCATATTGGCTGGCGTGCTGTTCAAAACGATGCGCGCCTCATTGATCTGCGGTTGCTTGCGCTGATTAGCGTGGCGTAGTCGCGGAATGGCACCCTGCACAACTAAGATTCGAAGCCTTCTAATGTGTCAGATATCCCATCTACATTTCAATTTCGCGCTAGCTTTGGACAAGGCGTTTCGTAATACTACTTCCGGGTATGTTCACGTCCAGCTATTTGTTCTGCCTTCACGCTATGAAAGTTTTGGCCTGGCAGCCGCGGAAGCCCTTGCCCATGGCTTGCCTGTAGTAGCTTTCGCGGATTGTCCAGGCGCAAATGAAGTCATCAGAGACAATGAGAACGGCATCCTTGTGCGTGGCGCACGCCGCGCCGAAGCGCTTTCTTGCGCGCTTCGCACGCTAATGGCAGCGTCGGACTTGCGTGTCGCGTTGGGACGCGTGGGGCCTGCCTCAGTGGCAATGTTTTCGAAAGAGAACGTATGCGATCAGTGGGAAAAACTTCTTCGCGCCTTTTGCAGTGAGGACGACGCTCTGCAGCGTGGATTAGGATAATGCAGAGTAGCGATTCAATCGACCAAGGTTCGAGCGCGCATCCGATTTGCCGACTGACAACGAGCGAGCCAATCTGTGATATCGGGTTTGCTTCAACTTTTGATAGATACCTGGCATGCGTAAGCTCCTAGTTCTTGATTCGTCCTTTTCGTACGAGGCAATTCGCGCGCGCGGGTTGGAAGACTCCGTCACCTGCCGCGACCTGGATGGCTTCTTCGACCACGTGTGGACGGTCCATCCCTTTGCATCACTTGTGGCTACGCAGGGAGGGACTAAGCTGTACGGAAGACCCGAATTTCACTCGCTGTCCTCAGCGCATACGTTCATCGATGGCAAGGTGGGGCGATACTCCTGGTTGCGTTGTCTGCCCGCGCTGAATTTTCTGGCCGCCCAATTTGGGGTCTTTACCACACTAGTTCGTTTGATTTTGAAAGAGAAAATTAGCGTAGTTCGCGTCGGAGATCCTTTATATCTCGGCTTGCTGGGTTGGATGCTATCCCGTCTTTGCAGTATTCCACTTGTAGTGCGGGTGGGGGCTAATTACGACAAGACCTACGAAACAACCGGCAGGCCGATGCAGCCCCGGCTGTTTTTCACTCGCAAAATCGAGAAGTTGGTTGAGCGGTTCGTCTTTCCTCGCGTGGATCTCGTTGCCGGGGCAAACCAGGATAACCTGGAGTTCGCAATTGCCAACGGCGCTAGGCCTGAATGTTCGACGCTGTTTCGATACGGAAATCTGATTGACAGACGACACTTCACGGCGCCAGGCGAGCGCGGTGACGGCCAGAAACTTTTGGCAGATCTTGGCGTTCAGCCCCACAAATTCCTCCTTTATATCGGTCGCCTTGAGAGGGTGAAACACCCCGACGACGTGGTGCGCGTGCTCGCGGAAGCCCGGCGACACGCCCACGATATTAAGGCGGTATTGGTTGGAGATGGCAGTCTACGAGAATCGCTCCTTGAGTTAGCGCACGAACTGGGTGTGGAAGCAGATGTCGTGCTTTGCGGGAATCGTAGCCAGCAATGGCTTGCGCAGGTAATACCGCTTGCCGCTGTGGTTGTGTCGCCTCATACAGGCAGAGCATTATCGGAAGCAGCGCTCGGCGCTGCGCCGATCGCTGCTTACGATATCGACTGGCAATCAGAAGTTGTAAAGACAGGTAGTACTGGAGAACTGGTGTGTTTCGGTGATTGGCAGGCATTGGCCATTTCGACGATAAGACTGCTAAGCGATAGAACCTACTCTCGCGTGGTTGGAGACAACGTCAGGCGGTTGACGCTGGAAATGATGGATCCAGCGCGCCTCAATCAGCATGAGCGCGATCAATACGAGAAGTTGTTGCGAAGAAGGTAACCGTTGCAATTTCACTTTCAACCCGGAGTCGAAAGAAGTAAGCAAGGCTATTGTCTATGAAGAGCGCGATTATCTACTACCCTGGTTTTCTGAGTAAAGTCGGGGGTGCTTTTTTTCATGCTAGAAATTTCGAGAACGAGCTACGAAATATGGGCTGGGCTGTACGGGTGATTACCTTGGACAGCTTGCCGATCTGGTGCAGGTATGTTCCTCATTTGGTCCAGTTAGTGGTGAATTCGATCTATATGCCGTTTGGTTTTCTGTGCAAGTCCCATGTCATCAAGTTTTTGTACAGATATTTCTTCAACGAACCAGCC
>CAITJF010000140.1 GCA_903892645.1 uncultured Nitrosomonadales bacterium
TGCGCAATTGCCGCCAGCAGGAACTCATCTTGAGCCCCACTAAATCCTCTTAATCGCAGCTTGTCCATTTTTAGTATGCGTTTAAGATGCGCAAAGAGCATCTCTACCTTTTTCCGTTGCCTGCATGATTCCTTAAAGGCAGCTTTAAGGTCGATCAGGTAATTGGTCGAATAGGCAAAGAATGCAGGACCACCTGGCGCAGCAGTCCAACTTGTGGCTGGGTCAGTCATTGAAATACGCTTCGATGGATCAGGTGTATCGTTTGCTTCTTCTAGCGCTGCAATATATTCGCGAACCGGGCGTGTCGCTTCCTCGCGCTTGCACCAATCGATTGTCCGTTCACCTGTGAGGCCCCGCTGGCGCTGCGCGTCCGCCTTGATGATGCTGGCATCGGTGGCAAATCCTTCGCCTTGCACCAATCCCTCGGTCATGCAACTTTGCAGCACGCTCTCAAACACATGACGGAAAGCACCGCTCTCACGAAAGCGACCATGACGATTCTTGGAGAAAGTAGAGTGATCAGGTACCTTGTCTTCCAACCCCAAATGGCAAAACCAGCGGTACGCCAAATTCAGATGCACTTCTTCACAAAGACGACGCTCAGAACGGATACCAAGGCTGTAACCAATAATTAGCATACGAATGATCAGTTCAGGATCAATAGATGGCCTGCCGGTATGGCTGTAGTACTCAGAAAGATGTTGCCGAAAATCGCTTAAATCGAGGTGGCGGTTAATGCCGCGAAGGAGGTGGTTCTGTGGGACGTGTTCTTCAAGGTCAAAAGAGTAGAAAAGACGCTTCTGGTGATCCGTCTGCAACCCAATCATATCAAGGCTCCTAGCTTAATTCTATGGGTGAAATTATACCATTCTAAGCATCAAAAATAGAGTGGGTTTTTCAACACAATATGTCGGGAACTGCCGCTTGATATTCAAAGAAGCGGACGCTCATAGCCGATGGAATCTGATTATCTGCCAGCGTCCCCTTAGGCCGAGGAGCTTATTGTATGAGACAATAGGCCACAGGGTGCGTGAATTGAAAGACTTTGCACCAGAAGCAGATTTGAACTCAATCGCAATTGCACGCAAATGATCGCAATTGGCCAATTGATATGATATTTAAAATAACATGTAAAACAATGGGTTACGCTGTTGTATCTATTTAGCACTAGATAATATAAATCGTAACCAATTGATTATAAATGTTAATTTGGTGCCCGGAAGAGGACTCGAACCTCCACACCTTGCGGCACACGGACCTGAACCGTGCGCGTCTACCAATTCCGCCATCCGGGCATCGCTTGAGAGCGCGCAATTTAATCGTTATAGGATTTTGTGTCAATGAAAAGCAAGAAAAAGAACATTCGTGAACTCGATCCATTCATGGAGCGCGAGCGTGCGCAGTACGACCACCCTCTGCCCAGTCGCGAATATATCCTGCAGTTGCTGGCCGAACACGGCGTGCCGGTAGACGAAGAGGATCTGTGCGGCCAGTTGTATATTGAGGCGGATGAGGCTGAGTTGTTTACGCGCCGCCTGCGCGCCATGGAGCGCGATGGCCAAATCATGCGCAACCGCAAGCGGGCGATCTGCGTGGTGGACAAGCTCGATCTGGTCAAAGGCAAAGTGCAAGGCCATCCCGATGGGTTCGGCTTTTTGATTCCTGAAGACGGCAGCGCCGATCTGGTACTGAGCGCAAAGGAAATGCACAAGGCCTTGCACGGCGATACCGTGATGGCGCGCGTGGGCGGTGTGGATCGGCGCGGCCGGCGCGAAGCCAGCATTGTCGAGGTGCTGGAGCATGGTACGACGCGTCTGGTCGGGCGCTTGTACGAGGAGCATGGCATTCAATTCGTGGTGGCGGAGAATCGGCGCATCAGCCAGGATATTCTGGTTGCGCCCAGCGAACGCAGTGCAGCAAAGGTAGGGCAGGTGGTGGTGCTGGAGATTATGCAGCAGCCCAGCAAACATGCCCAGCCCATTGGCCGTATCGTGGAAGTATTGGGTAACTACGCCGATCCCGGCATGGAAATCGAGATCGCATTACGCAAGCATGACCTGCCGAATGAGTTTCCTGCCGACGCCAAACATCAGGCCGAAAAGTTTGCACCTGCCGTGCCGCCCGGTGATTACGCTGGGCGCGAGAGTGTCGCCAAGTTGCCGCTGGTTACCATAGACGGTGAAACCGCGCGCGATTTTGACGATGCGGTGTATTGTGAACCATCGGGGTCTGGCTTCCGCCTGGTGGTGGCGATTGCCGACGTGAGCTCTTATGTGAAGCCCGGCGATGCGCTGGACAAGGAAGCGCTGAACCGCGGCAATTCGGTGTATTTCCCGCGCCGCGTGATTCCCATGCTGCCGGAAGAGCTCTCCAATGGCCTGTGCTCGATCAACCCGAATGTCGAGCGCCTGTGCATGGTGTGCGACATGCAGATCAGCGACAAAGGTGACATCGAAAAATATCGCTTCTATCCCTCGGTGATGTTCTCCCAGGCGCGCCTCACCTACACCCAGGTGGCGGCCATGCTGGCCGATCCGAAGGGCAAAGAGGCGCAGCAATATGCCGCCGTGCTACCGCACATCAACCACCTGCACACCCTGTTCAAGACGCTGCTGCAAGCGCGCGAGAAGCGCGGTGCGATTGATTTCGAAACCATCGAAACACAGATGATGTTCAACGAGGATGGCAAGATCGAACGCATCGTGCCAGTGGTGCGCAACGACGCGCATAAGCTGATCGAAGAATGCATGTTGGCCGCCAACGTGTGCGCCGCCGATTTTCTGAATGAGCACAAGCATCCGGTGTTGTATCGTGTGCACGAAGGCCCCACCCCGGAAAAACTCGAAGCGGTGCGCGAGTTCCTCAAGGAATTCGGCCTGCAATTGGGCGGCGGCGACGTGCCGGAGGCGGGTGATTACGCCAAGCTGCTGAAACAGATCAAGGGCCGTCCAGATACCGCCCTGCTGCAAACCGTCATGCTGCGCTCGCTGCGCCAGGCGCGTTATTGCCCGGACAACGTTGGACACTTCGGGTTGGGTTATGAAGCCTACGCGCACTTCACCTCGCCCATCCGCCGCTATCCCGACCTGCTGGTGCATCGCGCCATCAAGGCCGTACTCAACGGCAAGCAATACAAGCCGCATGAAAAATGGGATACGTTGGGCATTCATTGTTCGCAGACCGAACGCCGCGCCGACGATGCCACGCGCGATGTGGAAGCATGGCTGAAATGCTTCTATATCCGCGACCACCTCGGCAGCGTGTTCAATGGCACCGTGTCTTCGGTAACCGGCTTCGGCCTGTTCGTCGCGCTGGACGACCTATACATCGAAGGGCTGATACACGTATCCGAACTCGGTACGGATTATTTTCACTTCGATCCCGCCAAGCACCAGATGCTCGGCGAGCGCACCGGCAAACGCTACCGCCTGGGTGACCGCGTGCGCGTGAAGGTCGTGCGTGTGGACATGGAAAGCACCAAGATTGATTTCGTGCTGGAAAGCGCAGAGGGCAGAGTGGCCGGAGCAAAAACTACCGGAGGAAAAATTGCAGGCGCAGGTGCGTGGGGTGACACTGCACCGAAGAAAGCCAAGAAAGCGAGCAAGAAGCATGGCTGAAACCCGCATCATTCATGGCTTCCACGCCGTCACTGCGCGTATCCGCCAGCATGCAGACAGCGTGCTGGAACTATACGTGGACACACAACGCCACGACCCGCGCGTGCGCGACCTGCTCAAGCTGGCGGAAACCAACGGCGTGCGCGTGGTGCCGGTGGATGGCAAACGCCTCGACGGCATGGCTGGAAACACCCGTCATCAGGGTGTTGCGGCGCGGGTAGATGCGGCACAAAAAGTAGTGCATCTGGACGATGTGCTGGATACTCTCACTGAACCCGCACTGCTGCTGGTACTGGACGGCGTGCAAGACCCGCACAATCTGGGTGCCTGCCTGCGCAGCGCCGATGCCTTCGGCGTGCACGCCGTCATCGCTCCCAAGGATCGCGCCGTGGGCCTGAACGCCACCGTGGAAAAGGTCGCCTGCGGCGCGGCGGAGACCGTGCCCTACATCACCGTCACCAACCTCGCCCGCACCCTGCGTGAACTGAAGGAACGCGACATCTGGGTGGTGGGCGCGGACAGCGAGGCGGATGACAACCTGAATAATTTCTACCACTCCGACGCACTAGCCATCGTGCTGGGTGCGGAAGGCGAAGGCCTGCGCCGCTTAACCCGTGAAACCTGCGACCAACTGGTGAGCATCCCGATGCGCGGTACGGTGGGAAGCCTGAACGTGTCGGTCAGCGCCGGTATCCTCCTGTACGAGGCGAGAAGCCAGAGGGTGGAAGTGCCGGTGTATGGCGCACGCGGCCTCGGGGACTGAATCCGCGCGGTAGATTTATGCCGCTATGTATGGCGGGAGATCATGTCTGCGCACCTTGTACCGCTCATCACCGCCCCCTCTAGCGTCGCCGGATAATCGCCTGCCGTGTAGTCGCCCGCCAGCAGCACGCTGGTGAGCGGCGTGCTGTGGGTGGGGCGAGGGAGGCTGGGTTCACAGGAAAAGGTAGCGCGCTTCTCCGCGATGACTCGGTGCCAGAGCGGCGCTTCCATTATTCCAAGTTGTTCGCGTAACTCCTGTGCCACTTTCTGCGCGAGTTGCTCATGTTCCAATTCCTGGTGCAAACCTTCCGCGCTGATGACTGTAGCGATGAGGCCGTGCTGCTCAGCGATCTGTCCTTTGTCAAACAGCCATTGCGTAAAGCAGCGGTCGAAACCCAGCATCGGGTGCGGCAAGCGTACCTGTTCCGGATATTGCAGATACACGGTATAGATGGGCTGGAAGGACAGTGCCTCAATCCGTGTGGCGATGGGCGCGAGTTGCGGCACGGCGCGGAACAGGCGTGCAGTTATCGCGGGAGAGGCGGCGCAGATGACGTGGCTGAAGCGTTGCGCGCCACTTGCGGTAATCAACTCGATTTCTTTATCGTGCTGAACAATGGCTTCCACGCCGCAAGAGGTGAGCACTGTGCCGCCGTGTTGTCTGACGTATTCCGCTGCACGCTCTGGAAACAGTGCGGATAAATTCAGGCGCGGCAGCAGCATGTCGCTATTGCTGCGTAAACCGTTCAGGCTGTCACGCAGCACATGCAGCAGCACTTGGGCGGAGGCTTTGTGTATCGGGGTGTTGAGCGCGGAGATACAGAGTGGCTCCCACAGCAGGCGCACCATTTCTTCGTCCTGTTTATATGCACGCAACAGCTCGAGCACGGTAATGTCATGCGGCAGGGTGAAATTGATGCGGCGCATGGCGAGCATGAAGCGTACGGCGAAAAGCCGTTGTGCGAGCGACAAACCTTTTGCAGTCAGCAAACCAATAAGAAGATGCAGCGGGGCAGGCAGGGGCGGGGCTTTGAGTTCAAACTGCTGGTGCAGGGTGAGTTGCAGCGGCAGGCGCAGGAAATCATTTTCGATATTGCCGCCGACCTGTTGGATGAGCCGCAGGGTTTCGCGGTAGCAGCCAAGCAATATATGTTGGCCGTTGTCGAGTTGGGTGTCGTTATGCCACACACCGCGCGCGCGTCCACCGAGTTGTTTCGCGCTTTCGAATACCGTGACCGGAATGCCCTGCGCGGACAGCGTGACAGCGGCAGCCATGCCTGCATAGCCGCCGCCGATGATGGCCGGGTTTATAGATCGTTTCTTACGATTGCCCCCTCGCCCGCTCGCGGGAGAGGGCAACTCATTCAGTTCTTGAGCCACGTCTTGTAAGCCAGCCACAACTTGCGCAACGGCGTCAGCGAGATGCGCTCTTTCAGCACATGGCAGCCGCTGGCTAAGACTTCATCCAGCGTGGCGCGATAAATCGCCGCCATGATGAGGCCGGTGCGCTGTGCCTTGCGGTCGGTACCGGGCAGTTGCTCGAACGCCTGCTGGTAGAAACGCTGTGCACGTTCGATCTGAAACTGCATCAGCTTATGGAAACCAGCGCTTTCGCGCGCGTTGAGGATATCTGCAGTGCTGACGCCGAACTGTTGCAGCTCGTCCAGCGGCAGGTAGATACGCCCGCGCCGCGCGTCTTCACCCACATCGCGGATGATATTGGTGAGCTGGAAGGCTAGCCCCAGGTCATGCGCGTATTTCAACGTCTTGCGGTCGGTGTAGCCGAAAATTTCCGCGGCGAGCAGGCCCACCACCGAGGCGACGCGGTAGCAGTACAGTTGCAGCGCCTTGAAGTCGGTGTAGGTATGCTGTGTGAGGTCCATCTCCATGCCGTCGATGATTTCGTGCAGCTGTTCCTGCGGCAGGTTGAATTGCCTGACCACCGGCACCAGCGCCTGGCATACCGGATGCTGCGGTGTCCCTTCGTAGATGGCCGCCACCTGCGTGCGCCACCAGGCCAGCGTGGTGCGCGCCACGTTTTCATCCGAGCATTCGTCCA
>CAITJF010000141.1 GCA_903892645.1 uncultured Nitrosomonadales bacterium
GACCCACATCCCTCTTCGCCCAGCACCCCGAAACCATGCGCATCGTCCACCAGCAGCCATGCATTGTATTTTTCGCACAACGCCAGCAATTCCGGCAACGGCGCCATATCGCCATCCATGCTGAACACCGCATCGGTGATGATGAGCTTGCGGCCAGTGTTAACCTGTTCCAAAGCCTGCGCGAGGTGCGCCATGTCGTTATGGCGGTAGCGTTTCACTTCGGCACGCGACAGCAGCATGGCATCGTTCAGCGAAGCGTGGTTGAGCTTGTCGGCGAACACAGTATCGCCCCTCCCCACCAGCGCCTGCACTGCACCCATATTGGCCAGGTAACCGGCTGAGAACAGCAGCGCAGCGGGCTTGCCCACAAATACCGCGAGTTCATTTTCAAGCTGGTGATGTGCCACAAAATGGCCGCTCACCAGATGCGAGGCGCCGGCGCCTACACCATATAGTTGCGCACCCGTTTGCAGGGCGGCAATCAGTCGCGGGTGATTGGCGAGGCCGAGGTAATCGTTGCTGCAAAAGGACAGGTATGAATGTCCATCCACGCTGACGCGCACACCCTGCGGCGTTTCCAACACATGGCGGCAGCGCAGCAAACCTTGCGCAGCGCGCTCGTCGAGTTCGCGGTGCAATTCCGTGAACGGCATTTATCTTGAACTAATGTTTGTCGGCCAGCGGATACATGCCCAGCTTGTCGAGCAATTCGCGGTCGCGCTCCACATCGGGATTTCCGGTGGTCAGCAGGCGGTCGCCGTAGAACATCGAGTTGGCTCCCGCGAGGAAACATAGCGCCTGCACCGCATCGCTCATCTGCTGCCGCCCGGCGGATAACCTGACGCGCGCCTTGGGCATGGTGATGCGCGCCACCGCGATGGTGCGCACGAAATCGAGCGGATCGAGATCGGCTGCATCGGCCAGCGGCGTGCCTTCCACCTTGACCAGGCTGTTGATCGGCACGCTTTCCGGATAAGGGTTGAGGTTGGCCAGTTGCGCGATCAATCCCGCGCGTTGCGTGAGGCTCTCGCCCATGCCGACGATGCCGCCGCTGCACACACTGATACCGGCGCGACGCACGCGCTCCAGCGTGTCCAGGCGATCCTGGTAGTCGCGCGTGGTGATGACCTCGCCATAAAATTCCGGCGCGCTGTCGAGATTGTGGTTGTAGTAATCAAGGCCAGCCTCGCGCAATTGCTCGACATGCTCCTCACGCAGCATGCCCAGTGTCGCGCAGGTCTCCATGCCAATGTCGCGCACCGCCTCGACCATTTTCACCACGCTGGCCATCTCCGCATCGCTCGGTTCGCGCCATGCAGCACCCATACAGAAACGTCCCGCGCCTTTCTGTTGTGCTGCGCGCGCCGCTTGCACCACAGTCTCCAATTCGAGCATCTCCTGATTTTCCACATCTGCGGAATTGAACGCCGACTGCGGACAATAGCCGCAATCTTCGGTGCAGCCTCCGCTCTTGATGGATAGCAGGGTGGATAACTGCACCGCATTGACATCGAAATGCTCGCGGTGCACTTGCTGCGCCCGGTAGAGCAAGTCGGCAAACGGCAGCTTGAACAGCGCCTCTATTTCGGCCACACTCCAACGCTGGGTTGTGCTCGATTGTTTGGATTTTGAGGGGCGGAGGAATTGCACGGTCTGGGTCGTCATAACTTGTAGCCTGAATGAATTACAATGGTTCGGCATGATCCTCGAAAGGGTGCGAACTTGTCAATTTCTGCCCGGCATTTTATAAACATCAGCGCACAAATTAGGCGCACGCTGCCTGCGCAACCCTGCCTGTTATGCGGTGCGGCAAGCCGCAATGGCGCTTGGTGCGGGCCTTGTGACGCCGCCATGCCCTATTTTTCTGCGCCGCATTGCCCGGTGTGCGCCCTGCCCACACTGAACGGAACAACATGCGGTCGCTGCCTGAAGCTTATGCCGCAATTCGACCGCACATTGGCCGTGTTCGCCTATGCTTTTCCGCTCGACAAGATGGTGCAAGCGCTCAAATTTAACGGGCAATTGATGCTGGTGCACCTGCTCGCCCACAAGCTGGCGCAACGCGTCAAAATCCGCCCGGACTATATCGTGGCAATGCCGTTGCATCCCGCCCGTTTGCGCGAGCGTGGCTTCAACCAGTCATTGGAACTGGCACGGCAAATCGCGCGTAATCTGAAAATTCCGCTGCTGAACACCTGCCAGCGCGTGCGCAACACGCCGCCGCAATCTGCCCTGCCATGGAAGGAAAGAGGCAAGAATATGCGCAAGGCATTCACTTGCACAGAAGATTTATCGGGGAAGCATGTTGCCGTGGTGGATGACGTGATGACCAGTGGAGCCTCCGTCAATGAACTGGCGCGCGCCTTGCGCCAAGCTAATGCGCGCGAGGTCAGTGCCTGGGTTGTTGCGCGGACGCTGCCCCACTCCGGCTTACAGGCACCTCTATAAATCCAGATTTGCGAGCGACCGCTACGCGGTTTGACATGCTTACTTCTCTTCGCGCCTTGCTGACGATTCTGCACGGGATTCAGCCCGTAGCAGATCGGCGTCCCCTTGTGAGACATTTGGGCAAGCTCTGAATTTCTAGAAGTGCCCTTATAATTCTTTCAGCCGCTGCTCGACGAATGCCTGCAATTCTGCACTCAGGGTGCGAGATTCAATGGCACGCTTGAACGCATCGCGCGCCTCTTCATTACGCTGTACTGCCTGCAGGGATATGCCCAACCCCATCAGCCATACGCCAGAATTCGGTGATAGCTGCAGAGCAATCTGGTAACGTAAAATGGCTTCATTGTGGCGGTTCTGGCGTTGCAACAGTGCCGCGATAAATGCCTGGTAATCGGCCTGCTGGTAAGCATAGGGCAGCGTCTTCTGCAACGTATCCAGCGCCAACGCTAACTCATTGCGCTCGACCTGCAGGCGTGCCAACAGCATGGCAAAACCATTGTGTTTTGGATTGTGTTTCAGGCCATCCTGCAACACACGCTCGGCATCGGCATTGCGCTTGTTTTCCAGCAGCAACCCAAGCATGGCTTGGCGTGCGGTGTCGTGGCCGGCATCGAGTTGCAACGCCGCCTCATAACCGGCAATCGCCTCATTGATGCGGCCCTGCTGCATCAATCCACTTGCCCTGCGGAATTCGTTGTCGGCCTGCTGTTGCACGCTGACCTGCTTGACTTGTTTATCCACGCTGCCTGCCGGAACAACAGCAGATACAGGCGCACTCACTGGCGGAGACGATCTTACCCAGCCATCGGCTGGATGCAAGCCGCCTGCCCCCCCATTTTTTGCGGGTGCTGCCTGTGCGGATGATGCAGCCTTGTCGTGGCTCTGCCCGGTTGCTGCGGCAACCGGCTTGGTTCGCAAACTGGAAGGTAGCGGAATAGAGCTTAACTCGAAACTAAGACGCATGGTCGCCCCGGCAGTCTCCCCGCCACTCTTTTGCCGATTCTCTTCCTGTGGAATTTCCTGCGTGGCCACCACAACCGGCTGCGATTCCGCTTGAGGCACCACAACCGGCATGACGGGTATTTGTACCGCGCTCACGCCCGCAAGCGGTACACCAAAGGCAGGCAATCTACTACCAGCTAAAGCTGGTGCAGAAATAACGCCACCGGGCGCGGTATGTTTGGGTTCCAAACCACTCCACCACAGCCCCGCCGCCATGAGCACTAACGTCAGCACGGCCACCATTAACCATACCGCCCTGAGCCGGTTGCTTTGCACGGGAATCACGCGGATGGAAGCCTCGCCGGGCAGCGCATTGACTCCACGCTTTTCCAGGTCGCTCAAAACCTGATTGATCAAGCTCATTGGAGCAGAATCCAGCTCACACCGGCCAAAGACAACACCAGCGCACCAATACCCCAGCCCCACATCAGCCAGTTGCGCCGCGCCTCCGGCGTATCGGCGGCGGCGCGGCGCACATGGCGCGCCAGTACCTGTTGCCGCCCCTCGCCATATGTCAGCAGCAACGCCTTGTTTGCGATGATGTTGACCAAACGCGGGGTGCCGCCGCTGGCCCGTTGCAGCACATTGACCGCGCCCTTGTTGAACAGGGTTTCCCCGGAAAACCCCGCCACGCCGAGGCGATGACGCAAATAGCGATCCAGCTCGTCGTTGCGCAAACCCTTCAGTTCATACTGGAAGCTGATGCGCTGGCGCAGCTGCCGCACCGAATTCTGTTTCAGGCGCTCGTCCAATTCCGGTTGCCCAAACAGCACCACCTGCATCAGCTTGCGTTTCTCGGTTTCCAGATTGGTGAGCAGGCGTAACACCTCCATACTTTCCAGCGGCATCGCCTGCGCCTCATCAAGACACACCAGGACGCGTTTCCCCTCACGGGCGTAATTCAACAGTGCGAGTGTCAGCTCCTTGAGCATTTGGTGCTGGTCAACCTCCTTGTCAAGACTGATGCGAAATTCGCCCGCCAGTGCCAGCAACAAGCTGCGCGGCTCCAGATATGGGTTGGGAATATATGCGGTGACGAATCTGGCGGAAGTGCGCTCAACGGCATTTTCATCTTGCGTGCCGATGACCGTGGTCGCGGCACGATCGCCCTGATTGAGCGTAGCGAGAAACTTGCGGCACAGCAGGGTTTTGCCGTTGCCTACCTCACCCACAATCTTGATGAAACCCTCGCCGTTACGCGCCGCCACCAGCAAGGTATTGAGTGCTTCCTGATAACTGGAACAGGCGAAGAAGAAGCTGGTATCCGGGGTCAACCCAAACGGTGATTCATGCAGGCCAAAATGCTCTAGGTACATATGAAAATCGTAAACACTTGTAATCTGTTATTCCCGCGAATAACCAGCGACTTTGCTGGCGTTTTTGCCAGCTTTAGTCGAATGGCTATAACCAGCCACTTGGCAACCGTCTTCTGGTTGCTTAGTGGGATGGCTAGAGCCCTATCAGTAGTTTCATCAAGCGGTAATCCGGGGCTACATATCACGGCCTTGAACCTGAAGAATTCGCCATACCATTCATGCGATCACGGCTGCGTGTGATGTCTTCCGACCAGTCTTTGTCGTTATCCACGACCGTCGGTTTAAGCAAAATGACCAGTTCGCGTTTTTCGGTGTGCTTGTTGGTTTGCCCAAACACTGCCTTGGGCAGGCCCGGCAAGCCGGATTGGTCATCAAATGTCGCTTGGCGCATCAACCCGCCAATGGCCACAATCTGGCCGTCGCGCGCGCGCACGATGCTGTCGGTCTCGGATATCGAGCTGGAAGCCAGCGGCAAGCTAAGCTTGCCACCCGCGCCCGTATCAACTGTCTTGGTTACGGTGGACACCAGGCTCACTGAGGGGTGTACATGCAGGATGATTTCGTTGTTCTCATCAATGCGTGGCGTCACATCCAGCGCAATACCGGAAAAGAAAGGCTGTAGCGTGACCGTCGGCGTAGATGTGGTTGCGGTACCGGTGGTCGTGGTAGTCGAAACATTGGTTACAAAAAATTCATCCGTACCCACCTTCAACACCGCCTTCTGGTTGTTCAATGTCGCAATACGCGGGCTGGACAGCACATGCACATTACCTTGCGACTCCAGAAAATTTAATAGCGCAGCAAAATTACTGGTCTGGAAAGCCAATCCGAACAGTGTACCTGCCACATTTGCGCCGCCCACCAAATCCGTCCCCGGGGTAACCGCACCAAGATTCGTTCCACCAGTGAGCGCACCAGGAGTAAGTGCGCCAGCTCCTGCCAAACCCGGGCCCATGGTTCCACCGGGAGCGATTTGCCCGATGGAAGTTCTGCTGTTCGGGCTGCTCTTGAATGCTGCCCAGTTCACTCCAGACTGAAAGCCATCATTCAATTGCACCTCGACGATCTTCGCCTCCAGAATCACCTGCCGCTCGATAGAGATTTGCGAAGCCTTGAGATAGGCCGCAACATTTTTCAACTCGTCCGGCATCGCACGCACCACGATCACGCCAGACATCGGGCTGATCACTACACTACGCCCTTTTTCGTTACCGACAATAGCGACAAGAGACCTGCTCAACTCATCCCAGAAATCCGCGCTGGATGACATGGTTACCTTGCTGCTATCCTGGCGCGTACCTGTTGTTGAAGGTACTGGTGTTCCACCCGTCGTACTGGAGCCGACATCCGCCACCGATCCACCTGATACCCGCAACGATGACTCTCCCTTGCGTTGACCGGTCAGGTAACTCACCTGAAATATGCGCGTCTGCATCGAAATCGGCTGGATGTAAATACGGGCAGCATCCACCTTGTATTCGTAGCCATACAGCTCGCGGATCGCCTCCAGCGCCTCGAACACCGTCACGTCCTTCATGTTGAGCGAGATGTTGCCGCTCACATCGGGATGCACCAACATGCTGTAGCGCGTCCCCGATACGATGGCCATGAACACCTGGCTGGCCGGTGTGTTATTCACGGTAAGATCGAACTTGGCCTCCAACGGTTTGTTGTCCATCCTGGGCATGTTCACCGAGAGTGGCGGCAGCAATGCACTGTTCACCGCATCGGGCTTGCTCGGCTTGGCGCTTTCCTGTGCTGCGGCATCCATTTCATGGCGTATGACATCCGCCGTGGTATTGCGTCCGCCCGGCGTAGTGCAGGCCGACAAACCGGCCAATGCCAACATCCATACTATTTGCCTCATTTCTCCTCCTTCTTTCCGAGCTGGCTGGCTGGTTTTTTAACCGGCTTTTTTTTCTGGGTAGCGTGCTTCATATCATTTTCTTTGGACGGTTCTTTCATTTTGATCTCCACGCCTGGGAACAACGCCAATACCTGCCTGCCCTGTAGCCCCTCCAATACTACACCGCTCTCACTCACTCCCACTAATCTGGCATCGCCATACTTCGCACCCAGCTCGACCGTTTGCCCGTTGATGATAGCCGCACGGCGGATGGGAGAAATGATGATTGACTGCAGGCCACTATCTTTTGGAGCGACAGCTTGCCCGGTTGGTGCGGCACTGATTTCAGTGGGTGGCTTTGTGGGGTCGGTCAGCGCTTGCGCCGAGGCCACAGGGAAAACTGCACACATTAATAGCAGCGCCAAGCCGTTACAACATGCCCTTCCGTTACAGCAGACCTTCAGGGAACTCATCAAATCTGCAGCCATGTCTTGTCCAGGCTCAAAGTATAAAGGGTCAGCGTCAGTTCCGCCGCAGGGTACTGCACCACATACATCCTGGACATGCCCCAAAACATTTTGGTCGGCAACTGCTCAAGCGCAGTGAGATACTGTAGCAAGTCCAGATAACTGCCGCGCACGGTAATTTGCACACCGTGCCTGAACACCTGCTTGTCCAGCTCTGCCGCCATGTTTACAGGGGCAGTACCCGCCCCCTCCGGCTTGGCCGTCTTCTCGATCAAGGGGGCGGCTGGCAAAGTTTGCAGATTAACAAGTTGCAATTGGCCATTTTTATTGAGCACCTGCTCCAGCAAATCAGCCATCTTTTCCGGCTGTACCAGACGGTCGCGGCGGTTTTGCAGGTAAGCATCACCATCAGCAAGCTGCTGCTTGACCTGGCTCAAGCGCTGACGCAACGGCGAAGCCACATCATTCCTCCTGGCTTGCAGTAAAGCCTCCATCTGCGCCTGGATATCCTTCATTTTCTCTTGTTGCTGCACCACTTGAGAGGAGAGTTTTTTCTGTCCTGCCAGCAGCGGATCAAGAAACAGCACCTGAATCGTCGCAACCAGCATGAACGCAACAGCAGCAAAAATCAGTACGCGCTCGCGCAGTGACATACCGTCAATTTTTTCAACGAGTTTTTCCCATTGCTGCTTCATTATTTTGCCACCCCGCCAGCTTCAGCGGATTGTAGCGCAAACTCGACATAGCGCGCCGCCTTGCCGCTTTCCACCTTGGATTGCTGCATTTGCAATGACGCAAATATTTTCCCGTGCATCACTTTTTCCCGGCTTAGTCTTTGGATATAAGCCGGCACCAGCTCGGGAGATAACACAGCGCCATTTATACTCATCTGCGCCGCATCTCCGGCAATACTAAACCCTGTCAACCACAATCCGGGCACTGTTTGGCGCGCGAATGCGCGCATATATTCTGAATAGCCGGTGGTGTTGCCTATCACTCCGCTCTTTAATGTTTCGATGAGTTCATGCTGCGCGGCTGCCTTGGCTTCGGCATTTTTCAACTCCTCTTCCAGCAATTGGCTGGATTGCTGCGGCGAAAATTCCGCCGAATAGTGCGTCAGCCTGAGCTGCTCGGCCGTGTAGCGCTTGCTCGTCTCTTCGGATTGCTTGGCCAGCAGCTTGACCTGGTGCGCCGCATAAACGTAGAACACACCCGAACCCACCGCGATCATGACCAACGCCTGCAGCATGGCGGTCACTGAGAAATATTTCCTCTGCCTCAGGAAAACCGGGTTGAACAGATTGATCTGCTGGCTCACAAAACCCGCCTTTCATGCCGTAGTGCTGCACCCAAAGCAAGAAATGCTTGTGCAGCATATTCGCTGTTAACCAGTTCGGGCACTGCGCTGATATCCAGCACCTGCGCCAGGTCAAGCTGCTCCACCGGCACCTCCAGGCTTGCGCCGAGCAGTTGCACCAGGCCCAATTGTTCCGGCGCGGAAACCAGTAAACACTTTACCGAAATGTGGCTGAACTGGCGGCCAAAATAATCCAAGGAGCGATGCAATTCCAGCTCCACGCGCTCCAGATATTGTTGGCGCAGGCTCTCGTCAGCGTCCTGCAATTGCCCTAGAGTGATTTCGATATGGCGCGCCAAATACAACTCGCCCCCGCTGGTGATGGTGAGCATCCCACCGCTTTCGTTGAAAGCCAGAACCGCCAAGCCCCGCTCGCCTTCCTCGAACAATGCGGCAATATTGCGTTGCGCCATTTCCGGAATATCGATCACCTTGAGATCGATCTTCGCTTTCTCAAACAGAGTGATGCGTTTCTTTATCGTATCGTTGGGTGCCGCGATCGCGTACAGAGATTGCGGGCGGTCCACACCACTCTTGCCGGCAGGGATTTGCAACACATCCACGGTAGCGTCATCTACGGGGTAACTCAACGAATCTTTAATACGCCACCGGATAGCCGCCTTAAGCTCGTCCATCGGGACATTGGGCGCCTCCACCAGTAACATCTGGTATTCGCCGGGTGCAAGCAGTGTAATGAATTGGAAATCAGAAATGTGCGCATCCTTGCGGAGTTTTTCCAGCGCAGCCGGTGTCACATTTTCCATGGGATGGAAGGCGCAAACCGCCACACGTGGCGGTTTGCCTTTGGCATGCTTCAGATGCGCAAAATATATGCCGTTGTTGTTGATACAGATAGTGAACCAGCCACGCTCAACAGCCCGGCTAAACAAATCGGACAAAACTGGGATTTGCATAATCAACCAGCTAGCTCAACAAACTATGTTGTTGAGGAGTTTTTAACTTTCTCACCAAGCCCGGCAACCCCCTAAAAAAACAAACATGGCTAGCACCACTAAATGTACAGCTGCGCATAACCCGCAACAACTGAGTTCAATGCTCGCATATACAACTCATTATTGCAATTATTTAATCACTTTTCTTGCACTTTGCCATCTCTCCTCGACACAAAAATTAGCCTTGGAGGATGTGGGTGTCCAACAAGCCGGATATGGAATTGATACTCGCACCTCTACCGAACAACAGGTGCACACAACTTCTCGCACGGCATTCCATCGTGGTTGCCGTCCAACGTTTTAACACCGCACTGCGTCAGGTAATGTTTGGCTTCTTCACATGAGGACATTTCCGAGCAATGTTTTTTGTTGCCACATGTTGGGTCAAGTAAAGTTGCAGTTGTATGTGTACTGGCAGGTGAAGCAGCCGTGTGGGATTGTGCAGGCAAAATACTCGGATGTTGTTTGCGCCAATCCCAAGGAGGAATCGGATTGCCCTGCGCCCACAAACCGCGCGGAGCTTGCCTGGCTTCTTCCTGTAATGCGACCAGCGCTTGGTTGCTGTGGAAGTGCGAATATTCCCACGCCATGCCACGGCGGATTTGCTCGGCATTCACATCCAGCCCGTTTATGCTGAGGTGCGCGACCATGCGCCCGTATTGATCGATTGCCTGGCTGACCACCTTCACCTGCTTGCCCAGCACCATGTCGGATAGCGAACGCTTGGAAGTTTCGCCAAAGGTCTGCACTTTTTCCGGTGCGTCGATTTCAGCCAGCCGGATCTTTACCAAACCGCTGGCACGCTTGATTAACACAGTATCACCGTCCAACACCGCGATGACCTTGCTGGAAAATGATTCGGCGTGCGCGGTGTTAAATGTGCCAGCCCACAACAGGAACAGTATCCATGTGCGCATCATTACCTCCCTCAGCATACAGTTAAAACTAATGCTGTTTACTTAAGAAAATCCGTTCGCCCTGAGCTTGTCGAAGGGCTCTGGTTGAGTGGCTGGTGGTTCGACAAGCTCACCACGAACAGTTACGTGAACAGCATTGCAGTTAAATCAGCACACTCCGCACCAGCGCCAAACACAGCAGTGTATAACCCGCCGCAAGAATGTCATCGAACATCACGCCGAGGCCACCGTGCCACGTCCGATCGAAATGGCGGATGGGTGGCGGTTTGACGATATCGAAGAAGCGGAATAGCGAAAACGCGAGCAGGCTCCAGAAAAAACCTTCCGGGGTGAAGAACAGCACCAGCAGGAAGGCCACGATTTCATCCCACACAATGCCGCCGTAATCCGCCACGCCCAGCGTGCGTCCAGTCTTGCTGCACACCCATACGCCGAAGGCAAACGCCCATACCAACGCCACGATGAACATGGCATCGGTGAGACGCGGTGCGAGATACCAGTAGAGAGGGAAGGCGACCAGCGTGCCCGCCGTGCCGGGTGACCCGGGAAACAGTCCGCTGCCGAAACCGAAAGAAATAAAATGCGCGGGATGGCTGAAAATAAAACGCCACGAAGGTTGCACGCGCAACTCATGCGAAATGGTCATAGCCCGATTCCCCGATATGGATGATGCTGCCGTCCGCGGCACTCACTGTGCAGCCGCTTCCCGCCACGATAGCCCCGATGCGCGCCAGCGGCAAGCCAAGTTCCACCGAAATTTCCTCCACCTCGGCGCGGCGAAAAACGGGCGCAGTAAAACACAATTCGTAATCGTCGCCTCCGGCCAGCACGCAATGCCTGCCCAATGGCGTGGCAAGGTATGGGCGTAGCATGGGTGAAACCGGCAACGCATCAAACTGAATTTCCGCACCGGCATTTGAGCATTCCAGTATGTGGCCGAGGTCAGCCAGCAGCCCGTCTGAAACGTCTATCGCGCTGTGCGCCACACCACACAACGCCAGCCCAAGCGCCACGCGCGGGATGGGCTGATGCAATGCTACAGCGCACGCAGAAAAATCCCCGGCGGGCAATTGCACTTTCCCTTGCGTCTGCGCCAGGGAAAGTGCCGCATTTCCCAGCGTGCCAGATACCCAGATGTCATCCCCCGCTTGCGCGCCTGCACGCCGCAGTGCCGCGCCCAGCGGCACTTCTCCCATGATGGTGACGCACAGGTTGAGCGGCCCGCGCGTTGTGTCACCGCCGATGAGTTCGACACCGTGTTGTTTGGCCAATGCAAAAAAGCCTGCGCTGAATTGCTGCAACCATGCCTCATCCGCCTGCGGCAAAGACAGCGCCAGCGTCGCCCAGCGCGGCTGCGCACCCATCGCCGCCATGTCGGACATGTTCACCGCCAGCGTCTTGTGTCCCAGCAGAAAAGGATCGGCATCCGGAAGAAAATGCGTGCCGCTTACCAACATGTCGGTGGATACTGCCAGTTCCATGCCGTTGCCGATGCGCAACAAAGCGGCATCATCGCCCACCCCCAGCACCGCGCTAGGTGTGGCGCGAGTGAAGTAGCGGCGGATCAGATCAAATTCCGACATGCGGAAGCGATAAGGTTATTTGGCAGCCACTTCAACTGCACGCACTTGCGCAGCCAGCTTGTCCAGCACGCCGTTGACGAACTTGTGGCCGTCGGTGCCGCCAAATGTTTTGGCGAGCTCCACCGCTTCGTTGATAACCACACGATAGGGAATTTCGGGATGCTGGGTCAGCTCAAATGCACCCAGCAATAATACGGAAAATTCAATCGGGCTGAGTTCGGCAAGCAAGCGGTCAAGGTGTGGTGCAACTGCCGCTTCGAGTTCGGCATGCTGCGCCAATACACCGCACAGCAGATTTCCGAAAAACTCCGCATCGTAGCGGCCCAAGCCCTTTTCTTCGCGAATCTGTTTTTCGATCTGCGCACCTTCACCGCCGGTCAGTCGCCACTGGTAAACGCCCTGCAGCGCCAGTTCGCGCGCGCGATGGCGCGGGCTTTTGGCGGGTGCTTTGGCCTTGATGGCTTGATCGTTCATGCAAGCTTTCTCTGTAGATTAACCATTTCAATCGCCACCAGTGCAGCTTCCGCGCCTTTAATATTCATGCGCTCTTCAGCCTGTTCGTCGCTGTCTGTGGTGAGAATGGCATTGGCAACGGGCACGCCACTATGCAACTGCACTTCACTCACCCCGCGCGCGGATTCGTTCGATACCACTTCGAAATGGTAGGTGTCGCCGCGAATTACCGCACCCAGCGCAATCAGCGCATCGAATTTTTTGCTCATTGCCATCTGTTGCAAGACCAGTGGAATTTCCAGCGCACCCGGCACGCTCGCCAGAGTGATGTCCGCATCACTTACACCCTGCTGGGCAAGCTGCATCCGGCAAGCGGCAAGCAGTCCTTCGCAGACCACGGGGTTGAAACGGCTTTGCACGATGCCGATGCGCATTCCCGTGCCGTTCAGATTTTTTTCAATTTCTTTCATTTCAATTCCTTTGATTTGGCATGGCAGTAACCCACCACTTCCAGCCCGAAACCGGCCATGCTTGGTAACTTGCGCGGGGTGGCAAGCAGACACATTTTACCGACATTTAAATCGCGCAGAATCTGCGCGCCGATGCCGTAGCTGCGCGGGTCCCACTGTGCGGCATGATGCGCTTCCGGCGTGGCGGCGGCACGCTCGCGCAAATCCTGCGAAGTTTCATTGATATGCATCAGCACCAGAACCCCAGCCTCCGACTGGCTGATTTTCAGCAGCGCGTCATGCACGCTGGTGGAATTCGGGTAGTGCGCCTGCTCCAAAAAGTCCAATACCGACAATGGCTCATGCACGCGCACCAGCGTTTCAACTTGCGGCTGGATGTTGCCTTTCGCCAAAGCCAGATGCGTGCGCTGCGTAGTCTTGTCTACATAGGTTATCAAATCAAACGGGCCGTAAGCCGTCTGCACACTGCGCCGAGCCACGCGCTCGACCAGCTTCTCATGCTGGCTGCGATGCTCGATCAATGCGGCGATGGTGCCGATCTTCAAGCCATGCAGCTTGGCGAACTCGATCAGGTCGGGCAGCCGCGCCATCTCGCCGTCGTCCTTGAGGATTTCGCAGATCACCGAGGCGGGCATCAGCCCGGCCAATTGCGCCAGATCACAGCCCGCCTCGGTATGCCCGGCACGCACCAGCACACCACCGCTCTGCGCGCGCAACGGGAAAATGTGGCCGGGCTGCACGATGTCGGAAGGCTTGGCATTCTTGTCCGCCGCCACCTGAATGGTGCGCGCGCGGTCGGCAGCGGAGATGCCGGTAGTCACACCCGTTGCGGCTTCAATCGAAACAGTAAAATTGGTCGCCAGCGACAAGCCGTTGTCGCGCACCATCAGTGGCAGGTTGAGCTGCTTGCAGTGCGCCTCGGTCAGCGTCAGGCAGATCAGGCCGCGCCCGTGCTTGGCCATGAAATTGATCTTTTCCGGCGTAACGAACTCGGCGGCGAACACCAGGTCGCCCTCGTTCTCGCGGTCTTCCTCGTCCACTAGCACCACCATCCGCCCGGCGCGGATTTCGGCGATGATGTCGTGTATCGGTGCTATATCTGTCATGCGGTAAACCTCAATAATTGGCAGACCGGCGCAGAATGCAATGCATGCGCCGCTCCAAGGGTTATGATTCTACCATTTCTGCATACCACTCCACCCTGCTAAAGAGTAGATGGCACAGCGAACAGCATCCGGCAACTGGTCCGCCAAGGTAACCCGCAAAAGTATTGCGCTCGAGCTGGAAGAAGGCGTGTTCACGTGGCAAGACCCGAAGCGAATCGCGCATTTGCTCAAGCGGTCGGCAGACACCAGCACGCGCCGCAAGGTGCCGCCGTTCCGCTCCGCCATGTCCATGCTGATGTTCTATATCAACCGCGCAGGCAAGAACCTAGACGAAAACCAGAAACGCATCCTGGAGCAAGCCAAGGACGAATTGCGCGCGCTCTACGGCAAAGGCTGAGGTGAGGTAGCTCAAACTTAGCTGATAGATTGCCGCATCCGATTTTGCTGCCTCACCTCCAGACAATTTGAAATTACGCTGATCGAAAGCGGCATCTCGTGACATGCCGCTCCGACACACGGCTGCATGTCGGGAATCTTGCCATGAAGGCCCGCTGTTCGGCCATAGCTGTCGGTGGCAACCAGATCGGCCAACGACCGGTATGGATTCTTCACCAGTCATAGCTGCGGAAATCATTCCGAACGACAGTTTTCTCAAAACGCGACCGGACTATGGCTGAACAGGCTGTCGGTGCAGCCTGCTGAGATCAAACCGCAAAAATCATTCGACACCGTGGTTACTCTTGCCTGACTATATCAACCAATATCTCTACCGCCGGAATCGTTCCTCTGTTCTCAAGCTAGTGCGTGATGTTCCTATCCTCGGGCCAGCCCACTCCCGATCCATAGTCCGTACGCGCTCGTCAATCAGGTTGCATCGAATGCCGTTTTCGCGCGGGACGAGGCGGGCGTGGCGCTGAGATGGAGCGCTGATGTTGAAGGGGTGGCATGATTGTCACCCCTTCAACATCAGGACATGCGACGAAAATTGCTAGGCGGTAACCGACAATCCGGAGTTGTTGCTACTGCTGTCAAAACTGCTGTAAGCATGCATGAGATCCATGATCTGTTTCATTATCTTGGCATCGCTGCTGGTAGAAGTTGCCGATGTGGCGGTGCTGTCACTTGATGCCGATGCCTTATCCTGCTTTGCCTGCGCGTAGGCAATTCTCTCCTGCTCACTGACTTTCCCATCCTGGTTGGCATCTGCTGGATCATATGTTTTTGTGGAACTGCTTGACTGCGTGGAGCTCGCGCTACTTGCTCCGGACGCGGACTTCGCACCACCAGCGCCGGGCGGAGGCATTCCGCCGGATGGAGGCGTGCGCCCCCCTTTGCCCGCCTGCGCCGTGCTGCTCATGCCGCTGGTCATTTCGCTCTTGGTGAGCTTGCCATCGCCGTTGCTGTCCAGCTTCTTGAATATCTCGTCAACGTTAGGCGAACTGCCGGTACCGCTTGAACTGCCAGAGCCGGGTGACTGGCTTAGTGCCGATTGCAGGTCACTCTTTTCCAGATAACCCTTGTTCGTCGTGTCGAGCTTGGAAAATAGGTCGTCCACCATCTTGGATGGGTCTGGTCGATTCATGCCAGATGTCGTCGAGTTCCCGCTGCCTCCCTGTGACGTACCGTTCATGCGCATTTGATTCAACTGGCTGTCGAGTGCATCGGCAAGTTTTTTCATGCCGCTGGACATTTCATCCTTGGTAAGTTTTCCATCGCCATTACCGTCCAGCTTTTTGAACATCTCGTCTACATTTGCCGAGCTGCTGGTGCTGCCGGAGCTAGGTAGCTGGCTTAATGCCGATTGCAGATCGCTTTTTTCCAGATAACCCTTGTTCGTGGTGTCGAGTTTGGAAAACAGGTTATCCACCATCTTGGATGGATCCGGGCGTTTCATGCCGGACATCATCGAGAATCCGCTCCCGCTCCCATTGACGCTACTGATGCTGCTCATGGTTGGCTCCTTTCCTATTTAACGACCAGTCGTGTGACAGCTAATTTTTGCAATAGTTTGCATGAGTTAGTTATCGTCATAACGAAGGGCGAATTTTAGGATGAAGTGCAATTTTGAGTAACGCAGGTCAGGTGGGCGAGGTGCGATATCTCCCGAGATGGGACGGTTTCGCGCACCTCCGCCTGCTTCTTCAGTCGCAGCGGCAGCTTCGCTTTTGCGGCATGGCGGGCGCGTGGCATTGCAAAGTTTTTTGCTGGAGCAAAGCCGTGAGCCGGTTCCTCCGATCTTTGCTTTGGATGAAAGTTACCATGACATTCTGAACCGCCCGGTTCCAGCAGGGATGATTGAACAGGCCAGTCGAATTACAGGATCACAAGATAGTGGAGACATGGCGGAAAAAGTTGCCGCCGCGGACGGGCATATCTATCTGTTGTTTGCGCCGCCTCCAGATGGCCGCAGGGGGGTGCCGCCACTCGGCAGAGGCATGTTGCCGCCGCTCATGCCGTTGCTGGCGGGAGGAATAGTGAGTCTTTTCTTTGCGGCTTTGCTGGCCTGGTATTTCTCCACGCCGATACGCAAACTCCGCTCGGCATTTGAGGCGGTTGCGAATGGTCATCTGGACGTGCGGCTGGTGCCTGTCATGGGGAAACGGCGTGACGAGCTTGCCGATCTTGGGCGCGATTTCGACAGCATGGCGCAGCGGCTACAGCAATTAATGGATGGTCAGCGCAGAGTGTTGCACGATGTTTCGCACGAACTGCGTTCGCCGCTGGCGCGGCTTCAGGCTGCAATCGGTCTGGCGCGGCAACAGCCCGAACGGACTGAAGATTCCATGACGCGTATCGAGCGGGAATCCGTGCGCATGGATGCTCTGGTCAGCGAGTTGCTGACGCTTTCCCGGCTGGAGGCGGGCATGGCGGGCAAGCTGGATGAAGCTGTCGACCTGAACGAGCTGGTATCAAATGTGGTGGAAGACGCACGCTTTGAGGCCGAAACCAGCGGTTGTCGCATCGAGTTCGAGGAATGCCGCCAGACCGTCGTCCGGGGCAATGCAGAGTTGCTTCACCGCGCGGTTGAGAATGTCGTGCGCAACGCCGTGAAGCATTCTCCGTCCGGTGGTTTGATTGCTATCAAGATGCAAAAGAACGACGATCAAACGATTGGTATCACCGTTTCAGATGAAGGCCCCGGAGTTCCGGAAGCGGATAGGTTATCCATATTCAAGCCATTCTTTCGCAGCGACCAAACGAAAGCCCCAGATGGTCATGGCTTGGGGCTGGCCATTTCGCACCACGTCGTTACTGCGCATCAGGGCAGCATTCTCGCCAACAATCGTGCGGATGGCGGGCTGCACATAACGATTACCTTGCCAGTCGGGCTTGCTGTGTGAGCCTGTAACTGCTGTTGGCCTGTCTCTATTCCGAAGGCGGTAGTCCAAATAGAAAACACCAGCTTGGCGTTAATGGCCAAGCCGGTGTCGGGAGCCGCCGCTTCTTGAACTACACTTTCGTGCTCACAACATTTCCGGAGTTGCCGGCCCCCTCAAGGTTACTGGCCAGATTCTTCAGAAAGTTTTCCAGCGTTGCCGTGCTCGAGTCACTTGACCCGCCCAGCGCACTGAGCAAGCTCTGGAAGCTATTCTGCAAATCGGACTTGCTCGAATTGCTTGAGCTGGACGAGCCTGAGTCAGAGCTGGACGATGCGGATAGTTGCTGTATCAGGCTCTGAATATCGGCCGAGATATTCGGCCCGCCCTGATACACCGATGCGCTTGATCTGCTCGAATTTGACTTGTCGAACGTCATTGCTTCCTTACCGTCCACCTTGCCATCTCCGTTGGTGTCCGCTTTGTCGAAATTGGCAGCCAGATTGGATAACTTGTTGTCTGACGACCCGACTTGCTTGGACATGCTGGTCAGTTGATCTTTGGTGAATGCCGGGCCACTGCTTGAATCCACCCCACCGCTGGAATTATTGCTCCCGAAATCAGGAGGGGGAAACGGAGGATTGGAACCGCTGCTGCCACCGGCCTGATGCAGCGCCGCCATCAGGTTTTGCATGAACGCCAGCGCCGCCTGCGCCCCTTGGGCGGCGTCGGTGGAGCTGGTTGAGGAAGTCGAGGACGATGAAGATGATGAAGATGATGAAGAACCTGTACTGCTGACCCCTAATGCAGCAAACGCTTTCTCGATGGCTTGCAGAAAATTAGAGCCTTGGTTTTTGACGCTGCTCGCCCCGCCGTCATCGCCATCGGAATCATTTCCCCTGCTGGTGGAACGCACGCTGGACGTTGACTGCAAATTGGATAGGGCGCTGACGCTTGATAAACCGCTGATTGTGGACATGGAAGCCTCCTGTAGTTGAGTTAACGGCTCATCCGGTTTTTGAAAAACAGATGAGTGACGCTCAATATAGGCAATATGAAAGCACGGCAAAAACAATAAATAGGGGGTAAACGCATGGCTATTAACTCGCCTGAACATGGCTTTACACGGCTTTACATGTTTAACAAAAATTTACCTCGGCATTCCGGTCGAAAAATCATTCTACGCGCGACATTGTTGGTACGCGATGTATATTACCCAGTTACTTCTTGGTTACAGCTCTCTGACACCGTCAGCTCATAAGATTTAGCAGTAAAGCAGTCGCTCAATTACGCTACCTCGAAGGTTGCCTTCGGGTCGAGAGTACGCAGTCGCGTTCCGAGAAAGCGGTCATTCTGGATTATTGCCGCTGCTATGACTGGTGATGATTACATACCGGTCGTTGGACGGTATGGATGCCACCGACAGCAATGGCCGAGAAGCTGGTATTCTCAGTATAAGCATCAAATGGCAGTTCATGGCCGCAGCAGCAAATCATGTTGCAAAATTGCTTGCCGGGCGCTTGCAACTGTCTCTTGGCTAAATTTGAAAGTTAAATTCAGGCACTATCTGTCAGATTAAGTCGCGACTACTACTGGTTATTGCTATGCTTTATCTGCCGCCAGCATCCGCTCCACATAGCGCGCGATCAAATCAATCTCCAGATTCACTTTCGTCCCTACCTTCAGTTCATTCAGCGTGGTCACAGCCAGTGTGTGCGGAATGAGATTGACGCTGAACACTGCGCCATCCACTTCGTTCACGGTGAGGCTGACGCCGTTGATGGTGATGGAGCCTTTTACAGCGATATATTTTGCCAGCGCATGTGGCGCGCTCACCACCAGTTTCCAGCTCTCGCCGATATCCGCGAATACTACAATTTCGCCCACGCCATCCACATGTCCGCTGACCAGATGCCCGCCCAGCCTGTCTGCCAGACGTAGCGCCTTTTCCAGATTGACGCGCGCGCCCTGCGTTTCCAGCCCGACGGTGCAATTCAATGTTTCGCGCGAGACATCGACTGTGAACGAATCGCCCTTTCTCTCCACTACGGTGAGGCAAATGCCGTTCACCGCGATGCTGTCGCCAAGTTGTACGTCGTCCATACCAAGCGCCATGGTTGAAACCGAAAGGCGCAGGCCGCCGTTGCGGTCTTCCGCGCGGGTGATGGTGCCTACGTCTGCGATGATGCCACTGAACATTTTTATCCTTTCTTTGCTCGCGCCACGATGCGCAAGTCCTTGCCAACATGGCGCACGTCTTTCCATTCCAGTTCGATGCGCTGTTCCAGGCTGGACAGCTCGCCCAGCCGCGCCATACCGCGCGCCAAGTCGCCCAGCAACTGGGGAGCCACATACAGCACCAGCTCATCTACCAGCCCAGCCTTCAACAAGGCTCCATTCAGCTTGCTGCCCGCCTCCACCAGCACTTCGTTGCAACCCTTCGCGGCGAGATCGTGCAGCATGGTGTTCACATCCACTTGACCGTCCGCATCCGGCAGCACCACTACGACCGCGCCGGCTTGTTCCAACGCGGCGATTTTCTGCGTATCTTGTGTGGCGGTGTACACCATTACACCTTTTTGCTGCAACAGCCGCGCATCCAGCGGCAGGCGCAAAGCGTTGTCCACCACCACGCGTAGCGGTTGGCGCGAGGTATCAATGCTCCGCACGTTGAGCTGAGGGTCATCCGCCAGCACGGTGCCGATGCCGGTGAGCACGGCGCAGGAACGCGCACGCCAATGCTGCACATCCTGCCGCGCCGCATCGCCGGTGATCCATTTACTCACACCGTTCGCCAGTGCCGTGCGTCCATCCAGGCTCATCGCAATCTTGCTTCTTGCCCACGGTGTGCCGCGCGTCATGCGCGAAAAAAAACCGATATTCAATTCGCGCGCCGCCACTTCCATCAGGCCGCATTCCACCGCGATACCCGCCGCGCGCAATTTTGCGATGCCTTGCCCGGCCACCTGCGGATTGGGGTCTTGCACCGCCACCACTACGCGCGCCACTCCGGCCTGGATCAGCGCATCGGCGCAGGGTGGGGTGCGGCCATGATGGCTGCATGGCTCCAGCGTCACATAGGCGGTTGCGCCGCGCGCCGCTACACCGGCTGCTTGCAGCGCATGAACTTCCGCATGAGGCTCGCCGGCGCGTTCGTGCCAGCCTTCGCCAATGACGCTGCCATCGCGCACCAGCACGCATCCGACACGCGGGTTGGGACTGACGGTATAAAGGCCGCGTTCCGCAAGGCACAGTGCCTGGGCCATCCACACGCTGTCCTGCGGGGTAAGCATAATTAACTCGCTTGCGGTTTGCGGCGGGCCGGAGATTTGCGCACTGCTTCCACCGCATCGGTGAAATCGCCCACGTCCTGAAAGCTTTTGTACACCGAGGCGAAGCGGATATAGGCCACCTTGTCCAGCTTCAGCAGTTCTTTCATCACCATTTCACCGATCTGGCGCGAACCAATCTCGCGTTCACCGAGCGCAAAAACTTTTTGCGTCACATGGTCAATGGCAGCATCCACCAGTTCCGTCGGCACCGGACGCTTGTGCAGCGCGCGGTTGAAACTGGTGCGCAGTTTTTCTTCATCGAATTCGCTGCGCATCCCGTTCTGCTTGACCACCTGAGGCATGCGCAACTCCACCGTTTCGTAAGTGGTGAAGCGCTTTTCGCAGGACAGGCAGCGGCGGCGGCGGCGGATGCTATCGCCCTCCTCGCTCTCGCGCGTGTCCACCACTTGGGTGTCTGGACCTTTACAGAATGGGCATTTCATCTGACACCCCTATAAATCTACTGCGCAGCCCGATTGCGGCGTCGCGTGCTCGTTCATTCCTCGCCTACCAATCAGGTATGTCTCGTCATTCACTGCGCGGCTCCTTGCACTCAGGCTTGCTCGCTACGATTTCTAGGGGTGTCAGACAATCTTCGCGCCTTAATGTACCTTATGCGCCGTAAACCGGAAACTGCGCGGTCAGCTTCTTCACTTCGCCCACCACGCGCGCGATCACCGCATCGTCATTGGGCGCATCCAGCACATCTGCAATCAGGTGCGCCAGTTTCTCCGCTTCCAGCTCCTTGAAGCCGCGCGTGGTCATCGCCGGGCTGCCGATGCGGATACCGCTGGTAACGAAAGGCTTTTGCGGATCATTGGGGATGGCGTTTTTGTTCACCGTAATGTGCGCGCGGCCCAGCGCCGTTTCGGCATCTTTGCCGGTGATGTACTTGGGTTGCAAATCCACCAGAAACACATGGCTGTCGGTGCGTCCGGAAACGATGCGCAACCCGCGTTCCTGCAACACCTTGGACATTACGCGCGCGTTGTCCACCACCTGCCTCTGGTACGCCTTGAATTCCTTGCTCATCGCCTCCTTGAACGCCACTGCCTTGGCGGCGATCACGTGCATCAGCGGGCCGCCTTGCAGGCAGGGGAAAATGGCGGAATTCAGCACCTTCTCAAATTCGGCCCGTGCCAAAATCAGGCCGCCACGCGGGCCGCGCAGAGTCTTGTGGGTAGTGGTGGTCACGAAATCCGCGATACCGACGGGGTTCGGGTACACGCCTGCCGCGATCAGGCCGGCGTAGTGCGCCATGTCCACAAACAGGTAAGCGCCCACGCTGTCGGCAATGGCGCGGAAACGTTTCCAGTCAATCACCAGCGCATAGGCGGAAGCACCCGCCACGATCATCTTCGGCTTGTGCGCCTCGGCCAGTTTCTGCACCTGGTCGTAATCGATCTCTTCTTTTTCATTCAGGCCGTAGGCAATCGCGTTATACAACTTGCCGCTGATGTTCACCGACGCGCCGTGGGTCAGGTGGCCGCCGTGCGCCAGCGACATGCCGAGGATGGTATCGCCCGGCTTGAGCACCGACACGTACACCGCCTGGTTGGCCTGCGAGCCGGAATGCGGCTGCACGTTGGCATATTCCGCGCCGAACAGCGCCTTGGCGCGGTCTATGGCCAACTGTTCCGCCACGTCCACATACTCGCAGCCGCCGTAATAGCGCTTGCCGGGATAGCCCTCGGCATACTTGTTGGTGAGCTGGCTGCCCTGCGCCTCCATCACCGCCGGGCTGGTGTAGTTTTCCGAGGCGATCAGCTCAATGTGATCTTCCTGGCGGCGGTTTTCATCCTGGATCGCGGCCCACAGTTCCGGGTCGGTATGGGCGATGGTATTTTTGCGGGAGAACATGGCAAGCCTTCCAAATAATAATGGTGAACGGGAAAGGCGCGCATTTTATCACGTTGACGGGGAAGGACGGAAATACAGGATGCGGAAGAGTGCAGTTGCGCGGGATGAGGGTGAAGCACCCCAAAATACTCTACGAACCGCTCTCCAAACCTTCCTTTGCTGGCGTCCGTTCCACCAGCAACGAGTGAAGCCGCCGGCTGTCGGCGCGCAGCACGGTGAAGGTAAAGCCGCCGATGGCGATGTGGTCGCCGCGCTTGGGTAACTGGCCTGCCGCCTTGAGCACCAGCCCGCCGACGGTGTCATATTCCTCGTCGCTGAACGACGTGCCGAGCGCCTCGTTGAAGTCCGCGATTTCGGTTGCGGCCTTGACGCGCCAGTTGCCCGCACCATCCGGGATGAGGTTGTCTTCGTCTTCGTCGAAATCGTATTCGTCCTCGATATCGCCGACGATTTGCTCCAGCACGTCCTCGATGGTGACCCTGCCGCATACGCCGCCGTATTCATCCACTACC
>CAITJF010000142.1 GCA_903892645.1 uncultured Nitrosomonadales bacterium
ATCGAGAAATATATAGAATGCAATAATTTTCGAGAAATAAACTCTTTGTGGCTCAACATTTGGTACAGCAGCAATAAATACCTTTTTCGTAGGTAAATCAAGGCTTATTCTTTGTAGTCGCTCTGCTTCACCACTCTGGTCCACTTATCGATCTCGTTGATCGTAAACTGTCTAAGCTCCTCTGGTGTGCTGCCGACTACATCTGCACCTAGGGCACGGATTGATTTCTGAAATTCTGGGTTGCGCGTGATCCGAACGAGCTCAGTGTTTAGCTTAGCGATGATAGCTTCAGGTGTTTTGGCTGGAGCGTAGATGGCACTCCAGAATGCAACATCAAACCCCGGGATAAACTCACTTAAGGCAGGCGTATCAGGAAACTGTGGTGAGCGCTTTGCACCAGTCAAGGCTAAGGCCCGCAGCTTCCCCGACTTGACGTGCTGACTCGCAGTTGCAGCGCCGGCCATTGTCAGGTCGACGTGACCTGCAAGTGTATCTGCGATGACAGCCGCAGTACCCTTGTACGGTACGTGTGCGAACTTCGATCCGGTTTCTAGCCGAAACAGTTCCGTAGGTAGCGCTGAGCCCGTCGAACTTGAACCAAAGTTGATGACGCCAGGGTTTTCCTTAAGGTACTTTAATAATTCAGGCACAGTGCTGTATGGCTTAGCGGGACTTGTAACAAGCAAGATCTGCTGATCAGCTATGTGCGATATCGGTGCAAAGTCCTGAAGGGTGTCGTACGGAATATTTTTCTTTAAAGCAACATTAATTGCATGGCTTGAGGAAACAAGCAGTAATGTGTAACCATCAGGCGCGGCTTTTGCGACCGCGGCGCCAGCTATCATTCCGTCCGCTCCGGCGCGATTTTCGACGATGACCGGCTGCCCTAATGCCGTGGAGAGAGGCTGTGCGATGAGCCTTGCGATAGTGTCTGCACCTCCCCCTGGTGGGTAGCCAATAATTATCCTAATGGGTTTATTCGGATAATTTTGAGCAACGCAGAAAATAGGTGACAGACTAATAACTAGAACAAGAAAACAACTTTCTAGTAATCTCCTATTCATTTTTATCTCAGATACCTTTCATACATAAGCATGAACCACTCCAAAACTTATTCAACTTCCGCAGAATTACAAGCACGACGTAGCTAATCGCTACATGCCGTCTCATTGGGTTGCAAACATTTGTATGCGGGCCTCACTAAGCGGCAAAAAGGCTGGTAATCTGTGACACGTCGGCCAGCTGCTCAATGTTCTCGAGACGCTCGAGGAGGCATTCAGCATTGCGGGGTGACATGCAGCCAGCAACCAGTCGCCGGAACTTATCGCGGATTTCTTCGCGCGTAAGAGGGAATTCATGACTACCCTTTACCGCAGGAACACGTTCCTGATAGCGTTGACCGCTCTTCATGACGACCGTAACAACGCTTCCCCATTGTTTTGGGTACGCAAGCTCTGCCTGCTCATCGACCTCCACGCGCACCTTGTGCGCAAGCGCGATTACATCAGGGTCAATGAGATTCTCATCAATGTACTCGAGGAAGCCATTACCCCCTTTCACGAACCGCAACGCCATACTAAAGCAGATGCTGAATTGCGCCGAACCGATGTCGCGCGGCTCAACGATCGTACCGGCATGCAGGACTCCTTCCTCGCTAGTGCCGACGATGACTTCTTTGATTTCCCGGAAGTCAGGTTTGTGTTGATCGATAATCTTGCAGGCGGCATCAAGAGGGCTCTGAATAAAGTAAACCGTGCAGTACTTTTTAAATGCAACTTCTGTAAATATGTAATCAGATCCCAAGTCCGCCATCATTGGTTGAAGTTCCGTTTGATTACACATCACCCGCAGGAAACCAAATTTGCCTTCGAGGATGGTCGGCGGCCCAGTGATGCCCTCTTCTGCAAGCAGTGCTGAGCGAATGCCAGCCTGCACGGGAATTCCGCCATGCAGGCGCTTCAACGTTCCGCCGGTCTGGTTGTACTCACGAAGTCCAGCGGCCGAATGGCTACCTGCGATTCCCATCGCATTCAGCACGCCAGCTTCACCCAAGCCGAGAAGGCGCGCGCATGACGCGGCAATGCCAAATGGAGCATTGGGTGGATGCGTGTTTTGGCCTCGACGGAGTAAAATTGTTCCGGAAACGGCAGAGACTCGGCAGATAAGCTCCAGGCCGATAATCATGCCAAGCAACGCTTCCTTGCCAGACAAACGTCGTTGCTCGCTAATCGCAAGCGCACTGGGGATCGCAAGGCATCCAGGATGGTTTACGACACGCAGGTGCGTATCGTCCATCTCAAAACCATGACCGTAGGAAGAATTGAGGAAACCTGCATTGTCCGGCGACGTACGAAAACCATAATAAACGACGGTGGAATGGTTTCCGCCCCCTAGCTTCTCGACCATACGCGTAATCTTCTTGCTCCACGGTAGGGTTGCGCAAACCATCTGGATTCCGATTTGGTCGATCAAGATATCGATAGCCTTATCGCGGACGGATCGAGGAACATCGTCAAGCTGCAGTCTGTCGGCAAATCGGGCTAAATCTCGAGTTTCATTCATCCCTTTTCCTTCATATTGATGAAATTTAAAGTAGACCGTTCATAGGTCATCAGCCTGCTCCAGCCACCGGCGTTTGCCTCCCAGTACGTGCGCCTCGCCAAGCTGGCGCGCAAGCAGTTCATTTCCTGATGCGATCGCTTCGACGATTGCCGCATGTTCCTCATTTGCAATCTCGGGTGTAATGACCTGTATGCGAACCAGTTGCATCTTTTGTACGCACTCATCATTGGTCCGCTTTGCCTGCGCATGGTTAGCAAAGGTCATTAACAGATCATGAAAACGCAGATTTGCTTGAAAATATTTCGCCGCATTGTGCGCGGCCTCATCGCCCCGCATCTCCAACACCGCTTCACGCAGAGCAGCTACTTGCTCGGGGGTAACGTTGCTTGCCAGGTGGCCACATATAAATCCCGTGACAAGAGCGCGAAGGTCATACAACTCTTCAACCTCTTTCCGATCCAACCTTCGAACGAAAAGACCGCGGTTAGCTAGCCCAACCACAAGCCCTGCCCTCTCCAGTACCCGACGCGCTTCACGAATCGGCCCACGACTGGTTCCCAACCGAACCGAAAGCAATTGCTCGTTAATTCGGTCGCCGGACTTGATTTCGCGGCTCATGATCATCCGCTCGAGCTCTCGAACTACTAGCTCAGTAAGCGACTCCCCGCGTTGAAGCTGACGAGCCATTGCTATAGCATTTGACGAATGTTGCATGAAAAGATGATATTGCTGTAACTGTTAACAGTCAACGATTTTTTTTAATTCCCCGCAAGCAGGATTAATTCATTA
>CAITJF010000143.1 GCA_903892645.1 uncultured Nitrosomonadales bacterium
AGATCGAGATCGATGCCCACCGAACACACCGCCACAAGCGGCGCTCCATTGGCAGTGCGACCAACAGCCACGCATGGAATCGGATCTTTCAAGTTGGGACGCCGCACCGGTGGATCGGCCGAGCGAAGGTTCACCGCGCCAACTCGGGATGGATCGTTGATGGCCAACCAGCGCAAGAAACGCTCGGCGCCCAAGCGGTTGAGCGGATGCAACGGTGCATCAACCTGACGATGCCCACTCACGGCATCGACCACCCCGGCGAGCGCCTCTGCGGTTGGCTTATTGCCGTGCAGCATCATGAACGATTCGCGGTCGTGCGCCCCAACACCTACCTCAAGGCGAACCTCGCCCGAATAGGCATCGGTGACCACGCGGCACACCTCGAGTCCGCGGATTTCGCCGGCAAGCACGCCGTGCTCGACCACAGGCTCGGCGCCACCCTGCTCGATGACCGAGCGCCAGATTTCATGAGCGGGGTCGATGGCGTCAGACACCGGATACGGCTCGTGGTGGGCCGGCACGAGCGAACGACCCTGCGCTTGCCACACGGTGATGGGCATCTCGAACAGCGCCGCACGACGAGCCAGAATGCCCGTAGACGCCTCAGCGATGACCGCCAAGGCACGCACATCGCTCTGACGAGTTGCCCACGCCAGCGCCGCACCCAGACCGCGTTCGGGCTGTTCGTCGAGCAGCACCCATGCACAGTCGCCCACGATCAATGCTGCGCCTCGACCAAACGACGCGCCCGCTTGTGCATCGGCCACGCTTGGCAATGCATCGGGCCCAAGATGGTCGCTGACCAGTGCTCTGAGCTTGATCGACAGCAGTGCGGCGCGGCGCGTGGGGTCTACAGGAGCGGGCGACGTAGTCACCTCGCCAGACTACGAGCCGAAAGCGTCGACAACATGGGCAACATGGGCAACATGGGCGACGTCGGCGACATCACGCCGTCGGTGCCGTTGGCTCACCGAAAACGACAGATGCCACTCGATCTCTCGATCGAATGGCATCTGCACAACACAAAATCTGCAGCAGCGCTGCAAGGAATTACTGACCCTTGCGGGCTCCGTAACGCTTGTTGAAGCGCTCGACGCGGCCGCCAGCATCGACGAGCTTTTGCTTGCCGGTGAAGTACGGATGGCACTCGTTGCACAATTCAAGGCTGAGCGTGCCAGTGCGAGTGCTCTGCGTGAGAAAAACGTTGCCGCACGTGCACTTCACGGTGACATCGGCGTAAACGGGGTGGATGTCGGTCTTCATGACGATCTCCAAAATAGAACGGACGAGAAATGATAGCGGCCGAAAGGAATTTCCGACCTTGGTGTTGCTACATCGCGGGTTGCTTGGAAATCTCGGCCAAGAACTCGTCGTTGGTACGGAATGTCCGCAGACGATCGATGAGCAGCTCGAGTCCAGGTGCAGCGTTTCCGTCGGCTGCAAGGCCCGACAACACACGGCGAAGCTTCCACACCATCTGCAACTGCTTACGGTCGAACAGCAATTCTTCGTGACGGGTACTTGAAGCGTCGACATCGATGGCCGGATAGATGCGGCGCTCGGCGAGTCGACGATCGAGACGCAGTTCCATGTTGCCAGTGCCCTTGAACTCTTCGAAGATCGCATCGTCCATTCGGCTGTTGGTCTCGACGAGAGCCGTAGCCAAGATGGTGAGTGATCCGCCTTCTTCGATGTTGCGTGCCGCACCAAAGAACTTCTTCGGTGGGTACAACGCACCAGCATCGATACCACCAGACATCACGCGACCAGTAGCAGGTGCTGCCAAGTTGTATGCGCGTGACAAACGTGTGATTCCGTCGAGGATGATGACAACGTCTTCGCCCATCTCAACCATGCGCTTTGCTTTTTCACTCACCATTTCAGCGATGTGCGTGTGCTCATCACTTGGGCGGTCGAATGTTGATGCAACAACTTCACCCTTTACGGTGCGGCGCATGTCGGTTACTTCTTCGGGACGTTCGTCAATAAGCAACACGATGAGTTTTACTTCAGGGTTGTTCTTTTCGATTGACGCAGCGATGGTCTTCATCACTGTGGTCTTGCCGGCCTTTGGAGGCGACACGATGATTCCGCGCTGGCCTTTACCAATTGGCGCAATGAGGTCAATGATGCGAGCAGTCATGTTTGTCGGATCACTTGGATCTTCCATACGCAACTTTGAATCAGGGAACAATGCTGTGAGGTCTTCGAAGCGAGGACGATGACGTGCCTTCTCAGGATCTTGTCCGTTGATTGTGTAAATCTCCAGCATTGCTGGGTTCTTTTCGTTACGACCAGCAGGACGTGACAAACCAGAAACGTGGTCACCCTTACGCAAACCAAATTGGCGTGTGAGTTTCACAGGAATGTATGCATCTTCACGCGTTGGCATGTAACCACCAATGCGCAAGAAGCCATAGCCCTCGTCGCGCAAGTCGAGGTAACCCTCTACTTTGACTGGCTCTGTGCTGATTGGTTCATTGCTGACATCATCACGTGATTCAAAACGATCTTCGCCCTGTGGGCCTTCATCGCGACCATTACGTCCACGACGACGACGGCTGTTACGACCACCGCGAGCATCCCAATCGCCTTCGCCTTGTTGTTGGCGAGGTCCTTGGTTTGGATTCTGTTGACGATTTCCTTGGCCTTGCTGACGCTGGCCTTGATTCTGATTCTGCTGACGTGGTCCGCGTTCAGGTCGGTCACCGCGATCATTGCGATCATTGCGAGGACCACGACCTTGTCCGGCACCTTGTTGCTTCAGTTCGCCTGTGCGGCCTTCGTGCTGGGCCAATTCAATTTCCCATTCGGCCAATGGCTCGCCATCGGCTCCGACATACACAATTGGTTCTGCAGATTCGTTTGATGATTGCTCACCGCGAGGTGCGCGGTCACCGCGATCATTGCGTGAACCACGTGGTTCACGTGTTGGACGATCGTCATCAGAATCAGACTCTTCTGTTCCCTCTTCATTACGAGGCGCACGTCCGCGAGGAGCTGGCGATGCTGCTGGCGCATCGTTGGCGCCAGTTTTTTCCAGAATCTTGTCGACCAATGTGGCCTTTGAATCGCGGGCAGCGGCTTTGACACCAAGGGCGCCGGCGATTGCCATCAACTGATCTTTGTCCTTGGATTCAAGGGCGGATTTCTCAAGAGCTTCTGCAGCCATGATTTCCTGCTTTCGTTCAACCGTTCCACGGTTGGATCTAGGGGTTTGGGCACACCGACAAAAGGTTTGAAGGAGCTACTCCATCTCGACCCCCCAAAGACTTGGGCGGGGAGAACTCGGACACCCGAGCGACCATCACCCTAGCGGGGTGTATCCCCGACAACAACGATGCCTGACACCTAGGCGTGCCCCACTGGTACGGTCAGACTCATGAAACTCGGTCCTGGACTTACATTTTCGTGGAAACGAGCCCTCGGCGTCACCGCCACAAAGCGCAAGGTGTCGCGCGCAACGGGAATCCCTCTCTCCCGCACAGGTCGCCGCAACAAGGTGGGCAAATTCTTAGGAATGAAATAATGCCTATCCGCTCTACGGGACTCGTCATCGCTTTCCTTCTCTTTCTCGCTTCATGCGGTGGCTCAAGTAGTTCGTCCACTGCGTCATCTGTTGCTACTCAAACCGCTTCAGGAAAAGTGAATCCGGTCTATGCAAAATTCTGTGCCGCTTCATCAAAACTAAACGCAGCAATGGCTGGACCACACGGTGAAAACCCTGCGGCTATTACTGATCCAACTCAGATGGCAGAAGCCTGGGCAAAGATCACGGACTTATCGATCACATTGCAGACTCTCGCACCAAGTTCATTGAAGAAAGATGCAACCATGATGGTTGACGGCGTCATTGCAATGAACAAGATCTTCAAAGCAAACAAATATGACTTACTTTCCATTGCTAAGAAGCCAACAGTCCGTGATGCTTTAACAAAAATCGGATCTGATCCAGCTATCACCGAAGCATCAACGCGCTTCAATACGTTCCTAACGCAAAACTGCGGCGTGTAACTAGTTACTTCGCTTGCGCGGCAACGAAGGCTTCAACAGTTGCCAAGTCATTGGGCAATTGCACAGTGAACTCAGGCAAGTCAAACAAGTTCGATAAGTGCTCTGGTAAGCCAGGGCGCACGCCGGTTGCTCGTTCTACTGCATCAGGGAACTTCGCCGGGTGAGCTGTAGCCATTGTGAGCATCGGCACACCATCTTCAGCAAACTCGCGCGCTACTTTCACGCCAACTGCCGTATGCGGATCAATCAACATGTCGAAGTCTTCATAGACGGAACGAATCGTTGCAAGAGTGTCGTGGTCCGTTGCGCGTGACGCACGGAACGTTGGTGCAATCCATTTTTCGTATTGATCGGGCTCAACAGATAATCCCTTGTCACGGAAACGAGTGAGTTGTTCAGCAGTCACTGCCCCATCGCGATCATTCATCTCAAACAACAAACGTTCAAAGTTTGATGAGACTTGAATATCCATGCTGGGGCTCAGTGTTGGGTGCACTCCAGTAATGGCCATTGCGTGCGAGTCGAAAAAACGCGTGAGAATGTCGTTCTCATTTGAGGCGACGATGAGACGGCGAATTGGGGCGCCCATCTGCTTTGCGATCCAACCGCTGAGAACATTGCCGAAATTTCCTGTTGGCACCGTGACATCAATCGGTTCGCCCATTTTGCGAGTTGCCTCGAAGTAGTAAACAACCTGAGCCATTACTCGAGCCCAGTTGATGCTGTTCACGGCGGACAGATTGTGTTTTTCACGGAAAGGAGCGTCGTTAAACATGGCCTTAACAAGGTCTTGGCAATCATCGAATGTTCCGTCAATGGCGACAGTGCGCACATTGGGTGAATCAACCGTTGTCATTTGCTTACGCTGCACATCACTGACACGACCATGCGGATACAAAATGATGATGTTGATGTTGGCGCAATTCTTTACGCCATCAATTGCAGCACTACCGGTGTCGCCACTAGTAGCTCCCACAATTGTGACTTTTTCATTACGTTGCGTGAGGATGTGATCAAACAATTGACCAAGCAGCTGCAATGCCACATCTTTGAACGCGAGTGTCGGCCCGTGAAACAGTTCCATCAGGTGATGACCTGATTCGAGCGGAACAATCGGCACTACATCGGGGTGACGGAATGTGGAATACGCCGTATTGCACAGATGAAGCATGGTGGCGTTGTCAATATCTGCTCCGACATACGGCACAAAAACTGAAGCGGCGAGTTCGGCATACGAACCAGATGTCACCGGGCCGAGAGTTGGCCATGATTCAGGAACATAGAGGCCGCCATCATTGGCTAGACCAGCAAGAACAACATCTGCGAAACCTAAAACAGGTGCCGCACCACGCGTTGAAACGTACTTCATGAAGCTATTCGCCGATAACGCGAATCAGACCAGATGCGCGTCGTACTGCTGGCGACTTACGGAATTCGCTCACACAGGCTTGAACATCAGATTCTTTGGCGCGGTGAGTAATAAAGACAAG
>CAITJF010000144.1 GCA_903892645.1 uncultured Nitrosomonadales bacterium
AGCCTTCGCGGTGGCCGCCCACCTGGATCCGGATATCCTGATTGTGGATGAGGTGCTTGCGGTTGGCGACGTCGAGTTTCAAAAAAAATGTCTGGGCAAGATGAAGGATGTTGCTGGTCAAAGCGGGCGCACGGTGTTGTTCGTAAGTCACAACATGGCTGCGGTCCAGAACCTGTGTTCGCGCGGCATTCTTCTCGACCGTGGCCAGGTGCTTAGCGATGGCAAAGTAGGATCCGTTATTGGGGAATACACCCGCAGAGCATCCAGCCTGTCTCAAAATTCGTTGCGTGAGCGCACCGACCGGACCGGAAAGGGTGATGTCATCATCACCGATATCGCCATCCTTGACGTCCACGGCAAGCCGACTTTCGGCTGTACCGCAGGAGCGGAACTGGTGCTCAGGTTGTCATACAGCGTCCGGCCCGGCATCATACTTCACAACAACTGTTGCATCGACGTGTGCATTGAAAGAAACATGAAATGTCTAACCAATCTTTCGACGGCATTTTCAAGCAAGGCGCCGTTGGTTTTGGAAGGTGACGGTTATCTTGACTTCAGAATTCCGGAACTGCCGCTGTCCAAGGCGAGCTATAACGTTTCGACATATGTTCAAGCCGATGGAGCGACACAGGACTGGGTGCAGGATGCCTTTGAGTTACAAGTTGTCGCAGGAGATTTTTTCGGGACCGGCAAGAATTGTCATGATGGGTGGAGCGGAGAGTACGTCTTGGTCAAACACAGATGGGAGCAACACCCGGCCAAGGTCCCACAGCGTGTTATGGCTGTCACGAAGCGTGTGCACAGCCTGGCTGTGTGACTGCCTCAAGCAATTGCGACCGTGATTCACGGTTTGCACCCATTGAATATCATCTACAACGCCCTGAACTCATGCTCGACACCCCTGTTGCGCTCATTATCTTTCGGCGTGCCGATCTGACAGCGCGCGCGTTGCAGGCAATCGCACGCGTCCAACCGCGCAAACTTTTTGTCATTGCCGATGGGCCGCGTCCTGATCGACCAGACGACGTTGCTGCGTGTGCGGCCACGCGCGCAATCATTGATGAAATAGATTGGGGGTGCGAAGTGATCAAGCACTACGCGCACGCCAATCTCGGATGCGGCCTGCGTCCCGCGACGGGTATTACATGGCTGTTTGAGCAGGTCGAGCAGGCTATCATTCTTGAAGATGACTGTGTTCCCGATCCGTCGTTCTTCCGCTTTTGCGAGGAAATGCTCGTGCGTTACCGCGACGATGAGCGCGTCATGACTGTTGGAGGGAGCAATTACCAAAGGGGGAGTCTGCCAACGAGCCACAGTTACATCTTTTCGCGCATGCCGGGCTGTGTGGGAAGTTGGGCGACGTGGCGAAGGGCGTGGCGGTACTTTGACCAACGTCTGGCGCAATGGCCGTTGTTGCGGTCCGGTCCCCTGCTTAAGACTCTTTTGGAACATGACGTAATCGTGAATCATTACAGGGAATTGTTTGACAAAGTGGTCGCCGCAAATGGGAATCTCAGCTATTGGGATCATCAGTGGACGTTCGCGTGCTGGGTAAACCGCGGCCTGTCGATAGTGCCACGTCTCAATCTCGTATCGAATATTGGCTGGGGAACTGAGTCCACTCACTGTCACGACCAAGGCCACCCATCACACGATCTGCCGGCACACGCGATGCCCTTTCCGCTGGATCATCCGCCGATGGTTCTGGATGACATGGTCATTGATCAAAATTGGTTGCGTGGGGATAATCTGCTGTTTCAGACGAAGCACTTGCCGCTCCATCGACGCGTGGCACGCAAGTTGAAATGGTACATCCGTGGCTTGACCGAA
>CAITJF010000145.1 GCA_903892645.1 uncultured Nitrosomonadales bacterium
CGCCTTCGCGGCGGCACTGACGGCACTTTGGATCAAGATTTCTAGCCAAGGCTATCTCCTAAAATTAGATGCGACGCTTTTTTGGCGGGCGGCAACCGTTGTGCGGCACCGGCGTGATGTCGGATATGCTGGTGATCTTGAAACCCGCCGCATTCAACGCACGCACTGCCGATTCGCGACCGGGGCCGGGACCTTTGATGCGCACTTCGAGGTTCTTCACCCCGCACTCTACCGCTGCTTTGCCAACCTGCTCCGCCGCAATCTGCGCCGCGAACGGTGTGCTTTTGCGCGAGCCCTTGAAGCCGTTGCTGCCACTGGTAGACCAAGCCAAGGCATTGCCCTGGCGATCAGTGATTGTAACGATGGTGTTATTGAAAGAAGCGTGTACATGGGCGATGCCCTCGGCCACGTTCTTTTTTACTTTCTTGCGCACTCGCGTGCTGGCTTTAACCATGACTCAAATTCCCCTATTAAATTACTTCTTGGCGCCAGCGATAGACTTGCGCGGCCCCTTGCGGGTACGGGCGTTAGTGCGGGTGCGTTGGCCGCGCACCGGCAAGCCGCGACGGTGACGCACACCGCGGTAACAACCCAGATCCATCAATCGCTTGATGTTCATGGAGATTTCGCGGCGCAGATCGCCCTCCACCGTAAGCTTGCCAACCTCATCGCGCAGCTTGTCCATCTCCGCATCGGTGAGATCTTTAACCTTGGTGGATGTATTAACCCCGACAGCGGCGCAAATTTTGCCCGCGCGGGTGCGCCCGACGCCATAGATCGCAGTCAACGCGATTATTGCGTGTTGGTGATTTGGAATGTTTACCCCTGCAATACGAGCCATGCAGCTACCCTATCATCAAAAAGTGGAAATTATACCATCCTGGCGTGACTTGATTCAATCAGCCCTGGCGTTGTTTGTGGCGCGGATCGCTGCTGCAGATCACGCGGACTACCCGCTTGCGCCGCACTACCTTGCAGTTACGGCAAACTTTTTTTACCGATGCTTGTACTTTCATTTGCTTCTCCTCAATATCCTAAGTAGCCACTACTTGGCACGGAATACGATGCGCCCTTTGGTCAAATCATACGGCGTCAATTCAACCGTCACCTTATCACCCGGCAGGATACGGATATAGTGCATGCGCATCTTTCCGGAAATATGACCCAACACGATATGCCCGTTTTCCAGTTTCACGCGGAAGGTTGCATTGGGAAGGGATTCCACAATTTCCCCCTGCATTTGTAACACATCTTCCTTGGACATTAGCGAGCCAACCCGCCTTTAAAATTGGCCTTCTTCAACAAGTTCTCATACTGATGCGTCATCAAGTAAGATTGCACCTGCGCCATAAAATCCATAGTCACCACCACCATAATCAGCAATGACGTTCCGCCAAAATAAAATGGTACGTTCCACTTCACCACAAGGAATTCAGGTAGCAAGCACACCAGCGTCACATACACCGCGCCGACCATGGTCAGTCGCATCATAATTTTTTCAACGTAGAGCGCAGTCTGCTCGCCGGGACGGATGCCGGGCAGAAAAGCGCCGCTCTTCTTCAAGTTGTCTGCCGTATCTTTCGGGCTGAACACCAGCGCCGTATAAAAGAAACAGAAGAAAATAATCGCCGTCGCGTACAACAACACATATATCGGTTGGCCGGGAGACAGCTTGTCGCTGATATCTTTCAGCCATATCATTCCGGAGCCGCTACCGAACCAGCCCGCCAGTGTCGCCGGGAACAGGATGATGCTGGAGGCGAAAATCGGCGGGATCACCCCAGCCATGTTCAGCTTCAATGGCAGATGCGAACTCTGCCCGCCATATAACTTGTTGCCCACCTGGCGCTTGGCATAATTCACCAGTATTTTGCGCTGACCGCGCTCAACAAACACCACCAGCGCCGTGATCGCAATTGCGCCGAAGAACAGCAGCAACACCAGTGGGATGGAGAATGCACCGGTGCGCGCCATCTCCAAAGTATTTCCAATCGCATTCGGCAACCCGGCGGCAATCCCCGCAAAGATGATCAGCGAGATGCCGTTGCCCAAACCGCGCTCGGTAATCTGCTCGCCCAGCCACATCAAGAACAACGTGCCCGTTACCAGGGTAATTACCGTGGTCAACTGGAACATCATGCCCGGATGCGGCACCAGCCCGGCCTGCGACTGCAACGCCGCAGAGATACCAAATGCCTGAAACAACGCCAGCACCAAGGTGCCATAACGAGTGTACTGCGTAATCTTCCTGCGGCCCGCCTCGCCTTCCTTTTTCAACTGCTCCAGCTGCGGTACCGCAATGGTGGCCAGCTGCATGATAATGGAAGAGGATATATACGGCATGATCCCCAGCGCAAAAATTGTGAAGCGTGACAATGCACCGCCCGAGAACATGTTAAACATGCCCAGAATGCCACCCTTCTGCGACTTGAACAGATCGGCCAGCACCACCGGATCAATACCCGGCACCGGAATGTGCGCGCCGATGCGGTATACCACCAACGCCCCCAACAGGAACCACAGGCGGCTGCCAAGATCGCCATACTTGCCCTTGCTCACACCCTTCTTGGCTACAGCGCTCAAGCTAAACCTACTCCGCGATGCTGCCGCCGGCAGCCTCGACAGCGGCACGCGCACCCTTGGTGAGCAGCAAGCCTTGCAATTTAACAGTACGTTTGAGTTCGCCGGACAGTATCACTTTGGCAGTCAGCGCCGTAGCAGGCACCACGCCAGCCTGTTTCAGCGCCAACAAATCAATCACGTCGACCGGCATCTTTTCCAAGTCGGACAATCGCACCTGAACGCCGTCATAACGCGTCAGGGAAACAAAACCGCGCTTGGGCAGACGGCGTTGCAGCGGCATCTGACCGCCCTCAAAACCAACTTTATGGAAGCCGCCGGAACGGGATTTTTGACCTTTGTGGCCGCGACCACAAGTCTTGCCCAAGCCACAACCGATACCGCGCCCAACACGGCGCTTGGAGTGTGTTGAACCTGCGGCAGGTTTAAGTTTATTGAGTTGCACTTACGCCTCCCACTTGACCAAATAATACACTTTGTTAATCATGCCGCGCACGGCCGGAGTGTCTTCCACTTCCACGGTTTGATTCAGGCGGCGCAACCCCAAGCCACGCACACACGCACGGTGTGATTCCTTGGTGCCAATCACGCTCTTGACCTGCGTTACCTTGATTTTCTTAGCCTGCGCCATGATTACCCCTGAATTTCTTCTATCGTCTTGCCGCGCTTGGCAGCAATTTCAGACGGCGAATTAAGCGCCTGCAACCCGTTCAAGGTTGCACGCACCACGTTGTAAGGGTTGCTCGAGCCGATGCACTTGGCCAGGATGTTATGCACACCCACCGCCTCAAACACAGCGCGCATCGCGCCACCCGCAATAATCCCAGTACCTTCCGAGGCCGGCTGCATGTATACCTTGGCAGCGCCATGGCGACCGATCACCGTATGGTGCAAGGTGCCATTCTTCAGGTTAACCTTGACCATCTTGCGGCGCGCTTCTTCCATTGACTTCTGCACAGCCACCGGCACTTCCTTGGACTTGCCCTTGCCCATGCCAATACGGCCATCGCCATCACCGACCACGGTCAGCGCGGCAAACCCCATAATGCGACCACCCTTCACCACCTTGGTCACACGGTTGATCGAAATCATCTTCTCGATGAGGCCGTCCCCACGGTCTTCCGGTTGCTGCATTTTTCCTTGTGCCTTAGCCATCATTCACCTCAGGTTAAAACTTCAAGCCATGCTCGCGCGCCGCATCTGCAAGCGCCTTTACGCGACCATGATATTTGTAGCCGGAACGGTCAAAAGCCACCGCAGTAACGCCCGCGCTCTTTGCCTTCTCGGCAATGCGCTTACCCACTACCACAGCCGCCTTGGCGTTGCCGCCATTGGCCAGTTCCTTGCGCACTTCCGCCTCCAGGCTGGAAGCGCTGGCCAATATTTTGCAGCCACAATCAGAAACCACTTGCGCATAGATGTGCAGATTGGTGCGGTGAATCGTTAAGCGATTCGTCTTTTGCTCAGCTATTCGTGCACGGGTTTTGCGTGCCCTGCGCTGACGCGATTCATTCTTGTTCAACATATTCGCCTCAATTATTTCTTCTTGGTTTCTTTCAGGATCACCACCTCATCGGAGTAACGCACACCCTTGCCCTTGTAAGGCTCCGGTTCGCGGAACGCACGAATTTCGGCGGCTACCTGGCCAACCTGCTGCTTGTTATTCCCCTTCAGCACGATTTCGGTCTGCGTGGGAGTTTCCACCTTAACGCCCATGGGCATCTTGTAGGCCACCGGGTGCGAAAAACCCAGCGTCAAATTCAAGGTATCACCAGCAGCCTGGGCACGATAACCCACCCCCACCAGCGTCAGCTTGCGTTCATAACCCTTGCTTACGCCCGTGACCATATTGGCAAGCAGCGCGCGAACTGTGCCGGACATGGCATTTGCCTGCATGGATTCATTGGTAGCGCTGCACTGCAACTGCCCGTCCACGCGCTGCACGGCTACGTCACTGCTCAAGGCTTGTTTCAGGGTGCCCAACGGCCCCTTCACTGAAACTTCATTGGCGGCCAGCGTAACTTCGACACCGGCAGGCAACACAATAGGATTTTTAGCGATTCTAGACATAATTACCCCGTTACGCGACGATGCACAACACTTCGCCACCCATCCCGTTGGCGCGTGCTTTACGGTCGGTCATCAATCCCTTGGATGTAGACACGATGGCGATACCCAAGCCATTCATCACATTCGGAATATCCTCACAACCCTTGTAAATACGCAGGCCGGGGCGGCTGATGCGCTGGATCTTTTCGATCACCGGGCGACCCGCATAATATTTCAAGCCAATTTCCAGCATAGGCTTGCCGTCGTTGCTGGCAACGTTAAAACCTTCCACGTAACCTTCATCCTGCAACACCTTGGCAATCGCCACCTTGATCTTGGAAGAAGGCATTACAACGGTTACTTTTTCCGCCATCTGCGCGTTTCTGATACGCGTCAGCATGTCGGCAATCGGATCACTCATACTCATAAATTCACCCTTACCAGCTTGCCTTGATTACACCGGGAATCTCGCCGCGCATCGCGAATTCACGCAACTTGATACGGCCCAGACCAAACTTGCTGAATACGCCACGCGGACGACCGGTCAGCGCACAGCGGTTGCGCAGGCGCACCGGACTGGCGTCACGCGGCAACGCTTGCAGTTTTTGGCGCGCAGCGTAATGCTCCTCATCACTCAACTTGACGTTGGCAATAATCGCCTGCAACGCAGCACGCTTGGCGGCAAACTTCTTTACCGTATCGCGCCGTTTCTGTTCGCGGTTAATGACAGCTTTCTTAGCCATTTTGCCCTCAGCCTTTCAATGGGAATTTGAATGCCAGCAGAAGAGCACGCGCTTCCGCATCGGTCTTCGCGCTGGTGGTAATCGTAATGTTCATGCCACGCAACGCATCAATCTTGTCATACTCGATTTCCGGGAAAATAATCTGTTCCCTGATACCCATGTTGTAGTTGCCACGACCATCAAACGCCTTGCCGGACAACCCACGGAAATCGCGTACACGGGGGATCGCCACCGTTACCAGGCGATCCAGGAATTCATACATGCGCGCCCTGCGCAGCGTGACCTTGCAACCGACCGGATAATTTTCACGAATCTTGAAACCCGCGATGGATTTCTTGGACTTGGTCACCACCGGTTTCTGGCCTGCAATTTTCTGCATGTCACCGACCGCGTGCTCCATCACCTTCTTGTCGGCCACCGCTTCGCCCACACCCATGTTCAGGGTGATCTTCTCGATGCGCGGCACCTCCATGACGGACTTGTAGCCGAACTGCTTCATCAGCTCCGGAGCTACTGTTTTCTTGTAATAATCGAACAAACGAACCATGTTATCTCACCCCTCAAGCGTCAATCACTTCGCCGCTGGACTTGAAGACACGCACTTTGCGGCCATCTTCCAGCGTTTTGATACCGACACGGTCAGCCTTTTTAGCCGTCGCATTGTAAATGGCGACATTGGAAGTATGGATGGATTTCTCAATTTCCACGATACCGCCAGCCTCACCCTTTACCGGATTCGGCTTCTGGTGCTTCTTGACCTTGTTGACACCGCTCACCAGCAGACGGTCATCCAGCACGCTCAGCACACTGCCGCGGCTACCCTTATCTTTCCCGGTGATGACGATGACATCATCATTTTTTCTAATCTTGCGCATGATTTTTCCTTGACTGCGTTACGCCGTCATTTTTTACAAAACTTCCGGTGCCAGCGACACGATTTTCATGAAACGCTCGGTACGCAACTCGCGCGTCACCGGGCCAAAAATGCGGGTACCTATCGGCTCCAGCTTGTTGTTCAGCAACACTGCCGCATTGCCGTCGAACTTAATCAACGAACCATCCGGACGGCGTACGCCTTTGGCGGTACGCACCACCACGGCACTGTACACTTCGCCTTTTTTCACACGTGCACGCGGAGCCGCATCCCTGATGCTGACCTTGATAACATCGCCGATGCCCGCATAGCGACGCTTGGAACCGCCCAGCACCTTGATGCACATGACGGAACGCGCGCCGGTATTATCGGCAACATTCAAAACTGATTGCATTTGTATCATTATCTATCTCCAACTTTATCCGCCCACGGCGGCTAGTTTTGGAACCCGTTCGGGTTAGGCCGCCGCAAGCAGCGGTGAATCGAAGCCGCGCATTCTATTCAAACTTGGCAATATGTGCAAGCGGTAAATGCAATTAAATGTAGCAGCCCGGAATTTATCTGCCGGACAGCACCTAAGTTAGCGACCCTTTGCCTAAAGGCGAGGGGCTAAGGTTACGGCTCAAGCTGTTATTCTGCCGACCTTTGGCCGACTCTTCACACCGCCCTGAAGTTACGGTTTTTGCGCCTCGATGCATTATCTTCTACACCTCATCCGTCACATTCACGCTCGACAGTACCCAGTAACTCCTGCCCCATAGGTGCTGACCCCGTACCGATTCTTGAGTCCCAACCTCCTGAATGAATGCCGGCTCCTGAATTGGGGCAAACAAATACCAAGCGTGGACTCCAAGCCGCCAAGGCTTTGGTACAATCGGCAACCATACAACGCAAGCGACCTGTCTGATCACAAAGAAAAAGTAATGAATTTTTTCAAAAATGTCAGTATCAAAACACGGCTTTGGCTGATCATGTGTTCCATGGCGCTGATGATGCTGGTCGGCGGAGGTGTCGGACTGGTCGGCATCGTGATGGCGGATAAGGCACTGGATGCCGCCTACAAGGATAGCCTCGAACCGACCAAAATGATCAGCCGTATCATGCTGCTGATGGGAGAGAACCGCGCCCAAGTCATGCTGTGGTTGCAACATAACACGGAAAACTATTCTTCCGAAATGCACGACGACAACCCGCTTACTACACACATCGCCACCATAGTCAAAAACCGCGATGAAATCACCGCTCTTGTCGCGGAATACAAAAAACGCAACATGACTGCGGAAGAGCAGGAGTTGGCGGACAAATATGCGGCGGCGCGCGCCCTCTACGTCAGTGAAGGATTGATACCGGCTGTTGCAGCACTGCAAGTGGCGGACTATCAAAAAGCCAACGAAATTCTTCTGCAGAAAATCAATCCGTATTACGAAACCGCCAATGTTCAGGCTACTGCCTTGTTGCAAAAAATTCTCGACACCGCCAAAACCAAATATAAAAACGCCGAGGAGCGTTACACCCTGATTCGCAATGCCGTCATTGGCAGCACATTGCTGGGCATTGTGCTTGTCACCATCGCAGCGACGCTGTTGATCCGCTCCATCATGCGACCACTCAACAGAGCTGTCGGCCACTTCAAGGATATCGCCGAGGGCAACCTGAACGAAATCATCAAGGTTTCCGGCAAGGACGAAATCGGCCAGGTGCTGAACGCACTGGCGGCTATGCAGGGAAAACTGAAAATCATCATTGACGAACTTGATCACCTCGCCAGTACCGACAAACTTACCGGCTCATGGAACCGGAGACGGCTTGAGGAAACCGTCAGGAACGAGATGGATCGCCTGAAGCGATATGACCATCCGCTGAGTCTTATGGTGTTGGACATTGATTTTTTTAAGACGGTAAATGACCGTTACGGTCACAGCGTAGGCGATCAGGTGCTGGTTGAGTTGGCGGCACAAATCCGGTCATCCCTCCGCACATCCGATTCCCTTACGCGCTGGGGAGGAGAAGAATTCGTCGTGCTGTGCCCCAACACAACGCTCTCAACAGCAGCACTGCTTGCCGAGCGGCTGCGCGAAAAAATTGCCAGTGCAAATTTTCCGGGGGTGGGAAACATCACGGTGAGTGTCGGCGTGGCCGAATGCATATCCGGAGAAACCTGGGAGCAGTGGTTTCACCGGGCCGACGAAGCACTTTATCGGGCCAAGTCAGGTGGCCGTAATCAGGTGCAGATTGCTCCGGAAACACCGAATCGTATCGGTGTTGGGGAGAATGTCGCCGCGAATTTTGTGCAACTTGTCTGGCACAAGTCATACGAAAGCGGCAATGAGGTGATTGACCGTGAACATCAAGGCCTGTTCAATGATGCCAATGAGCTGCTGGCCGCGATACTTTCAGGGCGACCGGTGGATGAGGTGGAAATACTTGTAGACACCTTGATCCGCGATGTGGTCAAACATTTCCAGGACGAGGAGGCGATTCTCGCGGCAGCCGGCTATCCCGGAATTGCGGAACATGCCGCCATACATCGCGAACTCGTCGATGGCGCCGCCATACTGGTGGGCAAATTCCACGCAGGCACACTGGGCATCGGCGAGTTATTCAATTTCCTGGCTCACGACGTAGTTACCAAACACATGCTGGGTTCGGATCGGGAATTCTTTCCTTATCTGGAATCTCGGCATTAAAAACCTGGTAGGCAGATTGCAGCGGACAAGGCCGCGCGCCTGGTTGGCTTCACCTTGGCAGACAGCAAGTAGTTCGGGATGACTTTCAGCAACTTTGGTGTTATCACCCGCTACAACAGCGATTTCTATGCCAAATCGGCGCGCCAACTCACCGACGCGTTGCGCGACGCGCGCAATTAAAAATAGCTAGGCATCGCCGTGGCGTGTTTCAACTTTAATCCCAATTTCCTTGAGGAGCGGTATGGGTAAGATTCCTCCCGCACAGACGATAACCGCATCGTTGGGTAGCTCTACCTCGGTGCCTTTTTGATCGAGCTTGACGGTAGATGATCTGATTTCTTTGACCGTCGACTCGAGCAATAAGGTCAGACGCCCGGAATCGCTTGCTGCTTGAATAAGCTCGCGGTTTTTCGGCTTTACGCGGCTGAAAGCGTTGCTGCGGTAACTTAGAGTAACTGTGGCACCGGGTTCTCCAGAGATTGCCACTGCCGCCTCCAGTGCCGCATCGCCGCCTCCAACCACCAGCACATGCATTGTTTGATATTGCTCAGGATCAACTAGACGGTACACCACTTTTTTCAGCTCTTCACCCGGCACATCGAGTTTACGCGGTGTGCCACGCCGGCCAATAGAAAGAAGCACGCTACGTGTGAGGTAGCTGCCACGGTTGGTAACGACAGAGAAGGTATCGTCCTGGTGCTCTATCCGTTCCATACGCTCGCCGAAATTAATTTTGATGCCGGCCTCGTTTACTACATTCTCCCAGAGCTCCATCAGCGCTTCTTTGCTAATTTCCTTAATATTTACTTTGCCGATGATGGGAAGGTTCATGGGCGCTGTCATGACAATTTTACCTCGTGGGTAATGCAGCGTGGTGCCGCCGAAAGTGTCTTCCTGCTCGAGGGTAACACAGCGCAAGCCATGATGTTTTGCGGCGAGGGTGGCGGCAATGCCGGCTGGGCCTGCGCCGATAATGACCACATCGTGCGGCGTTTTGGAACGCCCACGTTTCAATATGGCTTCCATTGCCTGGCTTCCCTGCGCCACAGCCTTCCTGATTAAACCCATGCCCCCCAGTTCCCCGGCGATGAAGATGCCTGGCACATTGGTCTCGAAGTTTGGTTTGAGCTGCGGGATATCTACGCCTCGGGTTGCGGTGCCGAATACAAGCTTGATTGCATTGACCGGGCAGGAGTTGGCGCAAGCACCGTGGCCTATACAGAGAGCAGGACTAATGAGTATGCCTTTTCCGTCGATTATGCCAATCGCCTGTTCAGGGCAGGCTTTGAGGCAGCCGCCTGAGCCGATGCAAATATTAGGGTCGAACACGGGGTGGAGAGTTGCTGGCTCGGTGAGTCCGGATTCCACCGACTCGCGTAGAACTTCCTTGTGAACCTTACTTCGGCGCTTGTGTCGGAGGATGTAGAAAAACATGACTATCGCCATGGGAAGTACGTACAGCAGGTTAATGAATAACGAATCGTTTTGATCGTTCATGGTGGTATCTGGCCTGTCGATGTAAATATTATTTTCGTTAAATTTTCCCCTGAGGCAATTTCTGCAAGCTCAAGAACGTGCTTGTAAACACGGCACACACCGAAACAACAAAAGTATCTGTACCAAATTTGTGATGTCAATATTGGGAAGAAAAAACGCGCTCTAACGTATGAAGTGTACTCATGTGACTGGGGAAATTCAAGGCGGTGATATAACGAGTCAAATTTTACTCATGTTTTTACGTGAGGCAACAGGGGCAAGTGGTGCGGATGACGCTTCGGAGGCTGATTTCTGCACGTGATACCATTACCTGATTATCTTCTCGATTGCTTAGGGAAACGCAGATTAATTCAACCGTTCGCCATGAGATTGTCGAAGGGCTAGCAGTATCAATTGATTGTTATAATAAATTTGATTTGATCATGATTCGACAGGCTCACCACGAACGGATTAA
>CAITJF010000146.1 GCA_903892645.1 uncultured Nitrosomonadales bacterium
AACCCTTGTCGGGAGACCCTGCACGAACATTTCAACGCATGTTTGGTGGCGATATGCCGAACAACCCAGTGTTCGAACTCGATAACCGCAACAAGCGCGGAATCGCGCTCGATATTTCAACTCCAGAAGGCCGCGAGATCGCTCTTGAACTCTTAGATCAAGCCGATGTTTTTGTGACCAACGTGCGGGTTGATGCGCTCAAGCGAGCGGGTCTTGATTACGACACGGTGAGTGCTCGTAATCCACGGTTGGTGTACGGCCAAATCACGGGCTATGGGCTCGAAGGTCCAGATGCAAACCGACCTGGCTATGACATCGCGGCGTTTTGGGCCCGTTCAGGAATTGCCCACATGCTCACGCCCGACGGTGGAGCCCTTCCTTTTCAGCGTGGTGGTATGGGCGACCACACCACTGGAGTTACTTTTGCGGGCGCAATATCGGCGGCGTTGTATCAACGTGAACGTTCGGGTCTTGGGCAAATGGTGTCATCGTCGTTATTGCGTCAAGGTGTGTACACGATTGGTTTCGATCTCAACATGATGTTGGGCTGGGGTCAGCATCCGATGATTGGTCAACGCACTCAAATGATGAATCCGTCGGTGAACAACTATCAAGCAGGCGATGGCAAGTGGTTCTGGGTCGTTGGACTTGAGGGCGAACGACATTGGCCGCCGTTGGCACGCGTTGCCGGACACCCTGAATGGATTGAAGACGAGCGTTTTGTGACTCCGTTGCAACGAGCGATCAACCACAAAGAATTGATTGCACTTCTTGATGAAGCTTTCTCGGGCAAATCGCTCGACGAATGGGCCGATATTTTCGCAACCGAACCCGACATGTTTTGGTCGCCGGTGAATTCGGCTGAAGAAGTATTGGCCGATCCACAACTACGGCATGCTGGTGGTCTGATTGAAGTGCCTGACGAATATGGCACGACCACCATGATTGCGTCGCCGGCAGATTTTCATGGAACGCCAGGAGAGCCTCGTTGGATTGCGCCTAAGTTGGGCGAACATACCGCGGATGTGTTGCGCGAATTAGGGCGAAGCGATGCGGTGATTGAGGAATTGTTTGCTCGAGAAGTCGCTGCGCAATTCGTCGAAGAATAGAAGTATTAGCCCAAGCGGGGCATGACATCGTCCATTAACTGGACGACTTCAAAAGCGCAGTGAATGAAATCTTCGACTTCGCCGCCACCTGGATCGACAACTTCTTCCCACGGTTCAAGTTCGACGGTTGCCAAGTTGAGTGCCGCAATACGTTCTGCAAACGGGCCGTCGTGTTCGAGATGACGCGTGAGTCGCTTGAGTGTTGATGTGCGATGGGCAACGTGTGGAAAGTTGCGCCGAATCCATTCAACGTGTTCTGGAGCTAACGCAATGATGAGGTCTGCTGCATCAATATGATGTTGTTCAATTTGCTTACTGCGATGTCCCTGGGCTTGCAGACCGATCTGTTTCAACGCTTCGCGGGTACGAAAACTGATGGGCTGCCCATCGACGGTGAGTGTGCCGGCAGTGACGACATCGAGATCGGGACGTCGATCGTTGATGATGGCTCCGGCCATGACCGAACGAGCGGCATTGCCGGTGCAAATAACAAGAAGTGAAGGCACGGGTGTTTAGTTGATGTCGGCCATTGTGGTGCGCGGACGGGCCGCGGCCAACAACGGACGAATTGCTGCATCAACATCTTCGGCTTCGGCTGGGGGAGTCGTGAGCGTTGGTCCACGCTGCCAACTTTCGGCAATCGCCAAGAACATGCCGTTTGATTCAATGACTTGGCCAGTGACATCTTTCGACAACGGTGAGGCCAACCAGGTGACAATGGGGGCGACCCAACGTGGATCGAACTTGGCCAACATTTCATCAGGCAAGTTGAGGTCTTCGGTTAAACGCGTGAGGGCACCCGGAGCAATGGCATTGGCAGTGACTCCGTAGCGACTGAGTTCTTGGGCCGCGATCTGCGTGAATGCAGCAATGCCAGCTTTGGCGGCTCCGTAGTTGGCCTGTCCGGGGTTGGCGTACAAACCAGCAACCGATGATGTGTTGATGATGCGCGCATCATTGGTCTTGC
>CAITJF010000147.1 GCA_903892645.1 uncultured Nitrosomonadales bacterium
CCCCACCGCATTCCGCAACGGGGAAGTGCAAAACGAAGCCGGGCAGAACAACGGCTCCTGCAAGGTTTTCTCCTTCGCCAAATTGCACAACCTGACACCGCAGCAAACCCTGCATTGCTTCGGGGCCTATTACCGTGAAGATGTGCTCAAGCACCCGCAAGGCGCCGACCACCAGAACATCCGCAATTTCATCAAGACCGGCTGGGAAGGGATCGCCTTTCAGGGCAATGCGCTGGTGCCGAAGAAACCATAAACTGCAAAAACAAATCGAAGCTGACACGTTTACTTTGTGATGACTGTTGTGGTTCCCTCCCTTTCACCCGCAGGGGATACGCCGTGGTTGCACGGGGCTAAAGCCCCGACAACACACGCAGCACCCGCAGGGGGTAGGGGGAGAGACAGTCAGCCGCCTTGTGCACCTCACGGTTTATTTGCCCCTTTGAGGGGTTCACCCAATAAGCCCAAGACGGGGGGCATTTAACTGCAATGCGCGGTGGTGAATATTCACCCCCGTTATTTTGGAATCACCCAAAATATTCCTTTAGCCAAATTGAGGCGGACTGGTGGTCTGCATGTTGCTGGTTGGCCGTTATGAAATCCCCTTGCTACTTGACGACAAGCACCGGCACGGTAGCAAGGTGCAACACCTTGTTCACCACCGAGCCAAGCAACAAGGCAGATAGCGCATTTTGCCCCTGCGCTCCCATGACGATCTGGTCGACTTGCTGTTCCCGCGCATACTGCACAATGGCTTCAGCGGGTGTGCCTATGCTGATGTGGTAGGTGTAGGCCAAGCCGGCTGCATCCAGTTTTTCGCGTGCCGCTTTCAAGGCCGCCAGCCCCTGCTCGCGATAGTAATCGTCGATGGTTTCATGGCTGATGAACAGCTTCACGTTGCCGGAGGCAATATTCCATTGCACGTTCAGCAAAAAGATTTGTGGCGTATCCTTCAGCAGCGAGGCCGTTGCAACCACATGGCCCACTGCGGTGCTGTCTGAACCATCTACAGGAATGAGTATTTTCATGTTGCGCCCTTATCCATGTTTGCCTACTTGTTCATCCAGCAGATCCACCACCGGCATGGCAGCAGCTTTGCGCAGGGCGAGCCATCTACCCAGCACCACCACCAGAGCGGCGCATGCGGCGGGAAGCAGCCAATGAATGGCGTGCGGCATATCTTCCAGCACACCCGCCACCAGCGCATCGCTGACCAGCATTTCCCCAGCCACATAGCCGAGCAAGCCGCCGCCGACAAAGATGATGAACGGGAAACGGTCGATCAGCTTAAGCACCAACTGGCTGCTCCATGCGATCAGCGGGATGCTCACCAGCAGGCCGAACACCAGCAGTGCAATATTGCCATGCGCCGCCGCCGCAACACCCAGCACGTTATCCAGGCTCATGATGAAATCGGCGATGATGATGGTTTTAATCGCGCCGAACAGCCGCGTATCGGCCTTGATGTTATCCGCCTTGTGCTCTTCTTCCGGCAGGAGCAGCTTGACCCCGATCCACAGCAGCATGAATGCACCGATCAGCTTGAGGAAAGGCAGGCTCAGTAGCCCTACGGCAAAGAAGGTGAGCACGATGCGTAAGCCTATCGCGCCCGCCACACCGAACAACACGCCTTTCTTGCGCTGTTCGGGCGGCAGATTGCGGCAGGCCAGCGCAATCACCACGGCGTTGTCGCCGCTGAGCAAGACATCGATGACGATGATCTTGAATACATCCACCCAGAACTGGGCAGTGCCCAGCATTTCCAGCATGGATTATCCCTTCAACACCTTCTGCATCAACTTGCCCATCTCCGCCGAATTACGCGTGATGTGGATACCGCATTCCTCCATCACCGCCAGCTTGTCTTCCGCACCGCCCTGCCCGCCGGAAATGATCGCGCCCGCGTGCCCCATGCGCTTGCCTTCAGGGGCGGTGATACCCGCGATGAAACCGACCACCGGCTTTTTCATGTTGGCCTTGATCCAGCGCGCGCATTCTTCCTCGTCGCTGCCGCCGATCTCGCCGACCATGATGACCGCATCGGTTTCCGGATCGTCGTTAAACAGCTTCATCACGTCCACATGCTTCATGCCGTTGATAGGGTCGCCACCGATGCCAACACAAGAGGACTGGCCCATGCCCAGTGCGCTGAGCTGCCCGACTGCCTCATAGGTCAGCGTGCCGGAGCGCGACACCACACCGATGCGACCCTTGCGATGGATATGCCCAGGCATGATGCCGATCTTGATTTCGTCCGGCGTGATCAGCCCCGGACAATTCGGGCCGATCAATATCGTGCGCTTGCCCTGCATCTTGTAGCGGGTGCGCAGCATATCGTGCACCGGAACACCCTCGGTGATGCAGATCACCAGATCCAGATCGGCCTCAACCGCCTCATCTATCGCGGCAGCTGCGTAGGCAGGCGGCACATAAATCACCGACACCGTCGCGCCGGTCTGTTTCTTGGCATCCAGCACGCTGTTGTATACCGGGATGCCCTCGAAGCTCTGCCCCTCCTTGCCCGGTGTCACGCCCGCGACAAAGCAATTTGCCCCATTCGCGTAGGCCTTGCAGTTCGTGGTGTGGAATTGGCCGACCTTGCCGGTCATGCCCTGCGTCATTACTCTTGTGTTCTTATCAATCAGGATAGACATTATTTCCCCTTCGCTGCGGCAACGACCTTCTGGGCCGCATCTGCCATGTCGCTGCCGGAAATGATCGGCAAGCCGGATTCCGCCAATATTTTTTTACCAAGCTCCACGTTCGTGCCTTCCAGGCGCACCACCAGTGGCACACTCAGATGCACCTCGCGCGCCGCCGCCACCACCCCTTCGGCGATCACGTCGCAGCGCATGATGCCACCGAAAATATTCACCAGAATGGCCTTGATGTTGGGGTTCTTCAGCATCAGTTTGAACGCTTCGGTGACCTTCTCCTTGGAAGCACCGCCGCCCACATCGAGGAAGTTCGCCGGGCTGCCGCCATACAGCTTGATGATGTCCATGGTCGCCATCGCCAGCCCCGCACCATTCACCAGACAACCGATATCGCCATCCAGCGAGATGTAGCTGAGGTCGAATTTGGAGGCCTCGACTTCGGCAGGGTCTTCTTCGTCCAAATCGCGCATCGCGACGATCTCGGGATGACGATATAAAGCGTTACTGTCGAAATTAAACTTCGCATCCAGCGCCACCACACGCCCATCGGCAGTCAGCACCAACGGATTAATTTCCGCCAGCATCGCATCTTTCTCCACAAAGGTGCGATACAAGCCTTGCAGGCAAGTGCGCGCCTGGGCAACAGCTGCGGCGGGAATACCTATCTTGCGCGCCACATCATCCGACTCGGCATCGGTCAATCCAGCCACCGGGTCAATCCACACCTTATGAATCTTTTCCGGCGTGTGCGCGGCAACTTCTTCGATATCCATGCCGCCTTCGCTGCTCGCCATCAACGCCACGCGCTGCTTGCTGCGGTCGATCACCATGCCGACGTAAAGCTCTTTAACGATCTGCGCGCCTTCCTCGATCAGCAAACGCCTGACTTTCTGCCCCTCGGCGCCGGTCTGATGCGTCACCAACTGCATTCCCAAAATTTGCTGCGCGGCACTGCGTACCTCCTCCAGCGAGCGTGCCACTTTCACTCCGCCGCCCTTGCCACGCCCACCGGCATGAATCTGTGCCTTCACCACCCACACACTGCCACCCAACTGCTGTGCCGCAGCCACCGCCTCATCCACACTGAAGCACGCCACCCCGCGCGGGGTCGGCACACCATACTGACGCAGGACTTCCTTGGCTTGATACTCGTGAATTTTCATGCTTGACCTTTCATATTTGACCTCTCATATAGTTCGCGCGTAAACCGTCAACTGCACTGCGGGCGTAATGTTACAGAATTATTTTGAAGAACGCGGGGGATTGTAGAAGGCAGAGGGAAACAAGCCCCCCTCTTACCTTTTTGTGATGGCTGAGAAAAAGGTCAGCTGGTTGTTGTTATTAATACAAACCTCATCTAATTGGCTTGTCGGGTGTTTTTGTATTTTCCCTGAACAGCCCCTGCCATTTCTTGTTAAATTCACCAAAGGTTACTTGGCCGTTGTACAAATCCGACACAATGCTCAAGAAAGCCATGTGCAGATTGATCGTAACCGGGTTTGGGCTGAGATTGACGCATTGCGATCTAGCGTCAATCCATTCAGTTATAGCTTGTTTCTGCCGCTCATCAGGCCGTGCCTTGTCAGTTAGCATACTGCCCGCACTTTGTCCGTCAAGCTCCAGATGGTTTGCAATCGAAGAAAATCTGCTATCGCTCTTCAATCCTTCCAGGCATTGAGAAGTTTTATCCTGAATCCCTGCAAAGGAGTATTCCGAGATAAATATAAAAACAACCAGCAGTGCAATCCTCATAAACTTTTCCCCTTCAAGGTGTAAACAATGGCTGCAAAAATAGCATAATTATTTCATTGGTGAAAGCGGCCAGTGAATTCCACCGGACACCTCTGGCAAACACCGCGACATGGCGGGCAACAGGCCAATTTTAACGTCAATCTGTTAAGCTCACGGCAACGCTACTAACCACCGCTTTATGACCCCGATACAACCGACATCCTGGGTGGGCATTATCGTATTGCTGATTTTCAGCATCGGCATGCTGTTCATCGTGTTTGAAGCCAGGCTACACATGGACAAATTCAAGCCTGCATTATTCATGCTGTCGGCTTTTCCGCTGATCGGCCTGTATTACTGGCTTTTCGGCGACGACCCACGCCGCTTCGAACCTTTCATCGAAATGCAGAAGGAGAATGGCAGTGGGCTGTTTTCGCTGATCGCCTTCATGGCCTTCATGTGGATGATCGTGGAATTGCTCAGTGAGCGCGGCGTATTCAGCACACTCAATAGCCGCCTCATCGCCAAGGGCCTCAACGCCAGCGCGATGTTCTGGGCGACCGGTGCGCTGGCCGCGCTGCTCAGCCCTTTCATCAACAACATCACCACGGCGATGATTTTCGGCAAGTCGATCAGGGAGATTTCGCGCAACCAGGACTATCGCCACATCGCGCTATGCAACCTGATTATCGCCTCGAATTCCGGCGTGTGGTTCCTCGGTACCGCCACCAGTTTGATGATGGTGCTAGCGGGCAAGATCAGCATCGTGGGGTTGCTCGCGCTGCTGCCCGCAGGACTCATCGGCTGGGCGGCCAGCGCCGCCGTGCTGCAATGGCTTTACCTGAACAAGCTTCAAGGTGATTTGATCGACACCACACCCGATGGTGCGCAAATCAAACCTGGTGGCACCGGCTTGATCTTATTCAGTATCGCCGCCATCGGCACCGCCGTGGCAATGAACATAGTGCTGCACATCGACATCGAGTTTGCCATCGGCATGGGGTTGTCTATCCTTTCACTATATGCCTGGCGCCTCAAGCATAAAGGCCACGACATGATGCTGGTGGCGCAATTACAAAAGGTGGAATGGAGCACCTTATTGTTCTTCATCGGCATCATCAGCGGGGTGGCGGCGCTCAACCATGTCGGTTGGTTGACTTACATCATGCGGTTGTTTGAAGATTTTTCGCCCACCACGGTGAATGTGCTGCTGGGTGTAATTTCCGGCGTGCTGGATAATGTGCCGGTGGAAGCCGCCGCGCTGATGGCCAACCCGCAGTTAAACGCTTCGCAATGGGCGCTCAACGCGCTGATGGTGGGCATCGGCGGCAGCCTTACGGTGATCGGCTCCGCCGCCGGGGTGATGGTGATGTCCATCGACAAGAGTTACAACTACAGCACGCATTTGAAATTCCTGCCTGCGATCCTCACCAATTTTTTCGTATCGCTGGGCGTGTGGTATGTACAGTTTGAGCTGCTGGGGTGGCACGCATAACAGAGAGCATCAAAAGGCTAGCCACATGAAAAACGGTAACCGCTGCCGCGTACGGTCTGAATAAGGTTATCGAGGCCGGAAGGCTCCAGCGCCTGACGCAGGCGGCGGATATGCACATCTACCGTGCGCTCCTCCACAAACACATGATCGCCCCACACATGGTTAAGCAATTGCGAACGGCTATAGACGCGTTCGGCATGGGTCATGAAGAAATGCAGCAACCGGAACTCGGTAGGCCCCAAGTCAACCACTGCACCATTGGCGCTGATGCGGTGCATAGCCGGTGATAACTCCAGCCCGCCAGCGGATACCGTCTCGTCGCTCGCCTGCGGTGCACGGCGGCGCAGCACGGCACGGATGCGCGCCTTCAGTTCGCGCGGCGAAAACGGCTTGGTGATGTAATCGTCCGCACCGGATTCCAGCCCCAGCACCTTGTCGTGCTCATCGGTGCGTGCGGTCAACATAATGATGGGGATGTCGCGCGTACGCGGATCGGCACGCAGGCGGCGCGCCAGTTCTATTCCACTGACGTCGGGCAGCAACCAGTCGAGCAGGATCAGATCGGGCAAGGTTTTATTGATATGCACCAAGGCAGCGGCGGCATCATGCGCCCGGAGCGCGCGATAGCCGCATTGCATCACGTTGATTGCCAGCAATTCCAGTATCGCTGGCTCGTCTTCCACCAGCAGGATAGTTGCATCCATGGTTTTTTCCAGCACTCTGCGTTAATAACAAGATGCGATGATATTAGAAAATTGTGACACCTGTATGACAGCGGTTCGCGCCGCCCACCGTTGAACTTGGAAGCCTCTGATTAAATCCCTCGTGCAAAAGAACGAGGGGGCCTATGCCCCCTCTTAAAGATCAAGTGCGAAAAGATTAGCTGCGGCGAGTGCCGCGCGCACGTGCGTAGGCGCTTTCCATCCATTTCTTGATGCGGTTGGCATCGCCGACGCGGGTACGCAAGCCCCACGAATCGAGTAGCACAATAACTACCGGACGCTGATTTATTTTAGCTTGCATCACCAGACAGCGTCCCGCCTCGCTGATGTAGCCGGTCTTGCTGATGCCGATATCCCATGAGGCATTCTTTACCAGCGGATTGGTATTGTTGAAACGCATCGGGTGACGCCCCCCCAAGCCAACCGTATGGGAAGAGGTAGTGGTGAATTCGTGAATAAGGTCGTAGCACTGCGCCGCCTGAACCATTTTCACCAGATCCTGCGCGGTGGAAACATTGCCACTGTTCAGGCCGGTAGGGTCAAGAAAACGTGTGTCCTTCATGCCCAGCTCGCGTGCCTTGTCATTCATCATCGCCACGGCGGCCATGGTTCCGCCCGGATAGGTGCGTGCCAATGCCGCAGCCGCGCGATTCTCGGAAGACATCAAGGCCAGCCTGAGCAACTCGCCGCGCGTCAGCTTCATGCCGGGACGCATGCGCGAGCGGGTGCCCTTGAGCATATCCATGTCTTGCGCGCTGATGCTGATTTCTTCTTCCAGCGGCAACTGTGCGTCCAGCACCACCATCGCAGTCATCAGTTTGGTGATGGAGGCAATAGGCGCAACCGTATCTGCATTCTTGGTGTACAGGGAACTCTGCCCCTGTTCGTCATAAATCAGGGCAATTGACGAGCGCAGTTTGGGCGATGATGCGAACTTCAGCACCTCGCTGGTCAACTCGTCATCCTGCGTTGTTGCCGTCACATCATTGGGTGCCGCCTGCGCCCCCAGCGTGTAGCTCAGCAATACCAGCAGCATAAATTTTTTACACACATCTCCTCCCAGAGAAAGACTACAGGGTGAAGGATACCGTAAAACCGAGATAAATCAAGGCGAAAAGAACTACAAATTAGTCTTCTTTTTGTTGTTGCAGTTCCCACATCTGCGCATACACCCCTTGCCGCGCCAGCAACTCGCGGTGCGTGCCGCGCTCGATGATGCGCCCTTTATCCATCACCAGAATCTGCTGCGCATCCACGATGGTGGACAGGCGGTGTGCGATGACCAAAGTAGTGCGGTCACGCGCAACGTTGCGCAATTCATCCTGTATCGCCTTCTCCGACTTGGAATCCAGCGCCGAGGTCGCCTCGTCGAAAATCAGGATGGCGGGATTCTTGAGGATGGCGCGCGCAATCGCCACGCGCTGTTTCTCGCCGCCCGAAAGTTTCAACCCGCGCTCCCCCACCATGGTGTCATAGCCCTGCGGCAGCGATTCGATGAAGGTGTGGATATGCGCCGACTGCGCTGCCTGCAACACCTCCGCGCGCGTGGCATCGGGGCGGCCATAGGCGATGTTGTAATAGATGGTGTCGTTGAACAGCACGGTATCCTGCGGAACGATGCCGATGGCGGCACGCAAGCTGGCCTGCGTCACCTTGTGGATGTCCTGCCCATCAATCAGGATACGGCCCGCGTTTACATCGTAAAAACGGAACAACAAACGCGACAGGGTGGATTTGCCCGCCCCGCTCGCCCCCACCACGGCAACCGTATGGCCGGGCGGAATATCGAAACTGACATCGAATAAAATCTGCCGCTCGACATCGTAGGAGAAATCTACATGATTGAAACGCACCGCCGCTTTATCCAGACTTAACGGAACCGCATCCGGCGCATCCTCGATTTCACGGTGTTCATTGAGCAGGCGGAACATCTTTTCCATATCCGCCAGCGCGTTCTTGATCTCGCGGTAAACGAAGCCGAGGAAATGCAGCGGCATGTAGAGCTGCAACATGAACACGTTGACCAGCACCAGGTCGCCCAGCGTCATCGTGCCCTTGACCACACCGTCCGCCGCCAGCAGCATCAGTGCGGTGACGCCGATGGCGATGATGATGCTTTGCCCGGCATTCAGTGCGGCAAGAGAACTCAGGTTGCGCACCGCCGCGACTTCCCATTTACCCATATGCTCGTCGTAGCGCCGCGCTTCATAACCTTCATTGCTGAAATACTTCACCGTCTCGTAATTCAGCAGGCTGTCTATGGCACGCGTGTTGGCCTTTGAATCCATATCGTTCATGGTGCGACGAAACACCATGCGCCATTCGGTGAAGAACAGGGTAAATACGATGTACACCGCCAGCGTTACCAGAGTAATGACGGCAAACCACGGGCTGTATTTGGAAAACAGGATGGCGGTAACCAGGCCGATCTCCAGCAGCGTGGGTAGGATGTTGAACAGCATGAAGTTGAGCAGAAAGCTGATGCCTTTGGTGCCGCGCTCGATGTCGCGCGACACACCGCCGGTCTGCCGCTCCAGATGGAAGCGCAGGCTCAGGTCATGCAAATGGGCAAACACCTTGAGCGCAATGCGCCGGACGGCGCGTTGCGTGACCTTGGCGAACACTGCATCGCGCAATTCGCCGAACAAGGTGCTGAACAGGCGCAACAAGCCATAGCCGACCACGAGGAATACCGGCACCAGCAGCATCGCCTTGGGCTTACCCATAGCATCAATGATTTCCTTGAGCACCAATGGCACCGCCACATTGGCCACCTTGGCCAGCACCAGCAGCGTCAGCGCCAGCACCACCCTGCCCTTGAATTCCAGCAGATAGGGCAGCAGCGTGCGGATGGTGTTCCAGTCGCCGCGCGGCGTGGGTTCTGAAAGACCGGAAGAAGATTGCATTATGGCTGGCAAAAAATTAACGGGCGTATCACAACCCGCTCAGCACCTTGATATGGGCTGTTGCGCTTCGTCCCAAGGCGTGCAGAGCATAGCCGCCTTCCAGCACGGAAACAATGCGGCGGCTGGCATGGCGGGCGGCAATTTCCTTGATCTGTTCGGTCACCCAGACATAATCGGCTTCCCGCAAGCCGAAGCCGCCCATGTCATCTTCCCGGTGGGCATCGAATCCCGCAGAAAAGAACAGCATTTGCGGCTGGAAGCGCTCCAGCGCCGGTAGCCAGTAATCTGTCACGACAGCACGAAATTCCGCACCCGATGTTCCCGCCGGAAGCGGAACGTTGATGATGTGGTCGTTGCCGCTATTGGCGCCGCAATAGGGATAGTAGGGATGCCGGAAAGTGGAACACAGCATCACGCGCGCATCGTCATGAAAAATATTTTCCGTCCCGTTGCCGTGGTGCACGTCGAAATCTGCAATAGCCACCCGCTGCAAACCGTGTTGTTCCAGCGCGTGCGCCACCGCCACCGCCACATTGTTGAAGATGCAGAAACCGGCGGCACTGTTGCGCCCGGCGTGGTGCCCAGGAGGGCGTATATTACAAAAAGCATTTTCCACCTTGCCGGACATCACCATATCCACCGCCATCACTGCCGCCCCGGCAGCGCGCAGCGCGGCCTCTAGACTATGCGGGTTCATCGCAGTATCGGCATCCAGATAAACCAGTCCTGAGCTAGGCGCCTGGCTAAATATCGTCTCGATATAGTCGCGCCCGTGGACGCGCGCCAGCTCTTCCCTGGTTGCCCGTGGCGCCTCATGTCGGTCAAGAAATTGCAGCAGGCCGGACGTGATCAGTTGATCCTCGATGGAATGGATCCGTGCAGGGCACTCGGGATGATCCTCCCCCATGTCGTGCTTGAGGCAGGCGGGGTGGGTGATGTAGGCGGTGTGCATAATGATTTACCCGGATTATCCGTTAGACCGAAAACAGTGTCATTCCTGCGTCCCCTCTCTCCAACTCTAATGCGACCACTAGCCATTCGGCTAGGCTGCCAAAAGACGCCAGCCAAACCGCTGGTTACCCCCCCATAGGGGGAGAGAGCAATCGTCCCCTCTCCCGCTTGCGGGAGAGGGCTAGGGAGAGGGCTGCGGAAATCCAGTTGATTGAATAATCCCCGCATAGCGGGACAAAATCAAGGTGTTGTCCGCTGATGGAACTACTAGCCATTCGACTAGGCTGGCAAACATCGCCAGCCAGTCGCTGGTTATTTTCGGAGTATTTATCTCGCTGGATTCCCGCCTTCGCGGGAATGACAAAACTAATGGATAATTTGAGCTTAACTGGCAACCGTATTACATAGCGCCTAGCCAGACATCACGCCCGCGCAGGCTCGAAGCTCGCATCCAGATTCAGGTCATCGCAGTAATCGAGGAATTTTCCACGCAAGGTGGGAATGTGAACGTCAGCATGAATGCCCACCGTCATGGTGACGGAAAACATGGGTGTGCCGGTGTGTGGCGCCGGGTAGGTATCGGTCTGAAGCTCCTCGATATTGATGCCGTTTCTGGAAAAGAAAGCGGCCAGATCACGAACGATACCGGGATGATCCATGGCCACGACATCCACCGTATAGGGAACCGCCGGTTGCGTCCGCTCCCGTTGCTGGGTTCGTTTGTGAATAATGGTGAGCCCTAACTGGTCACCCAGCGACTCCATTTGCCCATCAAGCTTGGAAAGTGCGTTCCATGGGCCGGAGAGCAGCATGATCAGGGCAAACTGTCCGCCCAATACGGCCATACGGCTTTCTTCGATATTGCATCCGCTCTCGGTGATCTTGCTCGAAAGCCGGTCGACGAGACCTACTTTATCTTCTCCTGAAGCGGTGATCACCAGATAATTATTTTGAGTGTCTATGGTCATGGTTTGCTGAAATGCAAAGGTTGAATGAGTTCCAGTGTAATGCCCAAAACGATAATGTGCCAGTAAGAAGGGGGTGCATAAAGAACCCCGGCATGTTCTCTACTCCACTTTTAAACTCGCCACAAGGGGGCCAGAAGCAGTCGTTCGGCATTCGAGTTGGATTGGCTCTCCGACCTAGACTCGAACCAGAGAACAGAGCATTCCGAATGCCTAGATATTCTTAGCCATGATGCCGATGGCGAATTGTGTCTATAATCGGCTCCATATATCCATAGCCCCCGTGTTACCTGAACGGGAGTAAGGCGAAAAGCTCAGGGATATTTGAAATGCCCGAAAGCGAAAGGTCATTAAGTTTCGCTATGTGCATGAGCAGAAGATCGCATTCGAGTTGTGTCAGGTTTCCCACAGATGCCTCAATAACAAGCTCGAATCTAGGATTGAGTAATTTTTAACCAAATTCGGAGTGCTAATATGCCAACGCATAATCATATGGACGGTTTCGAAAAAGAAAACGTTTTCGAAAATATTCTTACAACACTTTTGAGATATGACTCAAGCATAAAGTTCGGAACTTTGGAGAGCGCTATTGGGAGCATAGCTCCGTCCTTTAAGCAAAGAGCGCAGCTTCCATGACCGCACATATATTTCGACACTCTGCAGGATTCGGAAAAGAATTGAGTATTGGATTAACCGTATGAAAAAAATTGATACTGAGCGAATAAACGAGGCTGACTGGGCAGAATATATTGTTGAAGTTATCAACAGCAAACTCATCGAGCTATTTCCAAATCGCAAGCTGTGCGCAGAAAAAGAAAAATCGCTTATGTATGCGTATGAGATTAATGAATATGGTACAGACGGAAATCATGAGGCCAGAACAATGGGATTCAAAACAGATATTTTGATCTTTGAAAATCTCATCAATAACAGATGGAAACCTCGGGTGGTGATAGAAACAAAAATCAGGGGAGTTACCACTCACGACGCAATTACTTATAGCAAAAAGGCTGCCAGTCATAAGGCCGTGCATCCGTATATTAGGTATGGAATATTTGTGGGCGAGATTGAACATATTCCAAAACGCCTAATGAGGCATGGTGAAAATTTCGATTTTATGATTTCGTGGGCTAAAGGTAAGCCAACTCCTAAAGAGCTAGATGACTTTACGAATGTAATTAGGCGAGAAGTTGAGGCGTCCATACAGATGGATCATATCTATGGACGACAAGAAATAGGCAAGGAAAGTAAAAAATATACGTTGCTTCATCGTCCCTTAGTTTTAGCGACTCGTGATGACACAAATTCGGGGACAGATAGCAGAGTTTTAGTAGGTCCCTTGCCATGAGTCTAACCTAACATTCTAGAGGGACAGGCCAGAAGCAGCCTGCCCCTCAATTTAACGTTAAAGCAAAACCAGCAAAGACCAGTTATCAGATTCGTCCGAACCGGCGAGCCAGCTCGCTGAATCACAACATCTTGCTGACGCGTTTGATGCCGGCATCTGCCTCACTGGTTTCGATGGCGAAACCAATCCGCGCCATGAATTTCAGCATGCTGCTGTTGCTGCTGATTACTTCGCCTTCCATGATTTTTAGCTGCTTCGAACGGGCGGCATCCATCAACGAATTTATCAGCTTCTGCCCGAGACCCTTGCCGCGCATGTTATCGGCGATTACGATGGCGAACTCGCAGCTCTCCCCGTCCGGGTTAATGGAGAAGCGCGTCACCCCCAGTTCAACTTCCTTACCCTGCACCTGGGTCACGGCGATGAGTGCCATTTCGCGGCTGTAATCAATCTGGGTGAAGCGCACCAGCATGGTCGGTGTCAATTCCTGCACGCTGTTCATGAAACGGAAATAGCGTGATTCCTCCGACAAGCCGTGCACGAATTCCTGTTCGATTTCGGCATCTTCCGGGCGTATGGGACGGATGGTGATGTCGGTGCCATCGGCCAACTGCCAGTTGCTGATGAGATGCGTCGGATAGGGATGGATCGCCATGTGGGCGTAACGGTACTTGGCGGGCTGGCGAAATTCCACCACCACGCGCGCATCGGCGGCCAGCGCACCGTGCTCATCCACGATCAGCGGATTAATGTCCATTTCCATCAGCATGGGCAGTTCACACGCCATTTCCGACACACGCAACAGCACGCTTTCCAGCGCGGCCATATCGGCCGGCGGCATGTGGCGGAATGCGCCCAGCATCTTGGCTACATGCGTGCCCTGAATGAGGTCCTTGACCAGAAAGGTGTTGAGCGGGGGCAAAGCCACGGCACGGTCGCCCATTACTTCCACCAGCGTGCCGCCGGCGCCGAAGGTAATCACCGGGCCGAACACAGGATCGTTGGTCACACCCAGCATCAGCTCGCGCCCGTTCGGCTTGACGATCATCGGTTGAATAGAAATTCCGTCCAGATGCGCATTGGGCCGGCTGCGTTTCACGTTCTCCATGATCTCGTGGTATGCCGCACGCACAGCCTGCGCATTGCCCAGACTAAGCATCACGCCTCCGGTATCGCTCTTGTGGGTGATGTCGCGGGAATTGATTTTCATCGCCACCGGAAAACCCAGTTGCTGTGCGATCAGCAGTGCCTCGTTGGGTGAATGGGCGACCATGGTTTGCGCCACGGGAATATGGAAGGCCGACAGCAGCGCCTTGGATTCCATCTCGTTCA
>CAITJF010000148.1 GCA_903892645.1 uncultured Nitrosomonadales bacterium
AGGAGATTGATACGGCAATGGAACGATTGAACAACCGACCCAGAAAAAGGCTTGAATACAAAACACCCAGTCAGGTATTCTTCAAGTCAGGCGTTGCACTTCAAACTTGAACTCGCGACTCTTGAAACTTTAAGGTTTAGCAGATATGAGCACACTCAACATCGTCATTCTCGCCGCCGGCAAGGGTACGCGCATGTATTCGGATCGGCCCAAGGTGCTTCATGGCTTGGCTGGCCGCGCACTATTGCAGCACGTGCTGGATACCGCAGCTATTCTTATGCCCGAGAAGACATGCGTGGTGTACGGCCATGGCGGTGAGATTGTGCCGCAGGCGATGGCGCAATATGACACCAGCTTTATTCTGCAGGAGCCGCAACTCGGCACCGGCCACGCGGTGCAACAGGCGCTGCCGCAATTGCCTGACGCCAGTTTGACACTGGTGCTGTATGGCGATGTGCCGCTCATCCAGCACACCACGTTGCGGCAAATGCTCGGCGCACCGGATGCGCTGACCCTGCTTACCGTTTATCTCGACAATCCCACAGGTTATGGACGCATCGTGCGCGATAGCGCAGGCAATGTCAGCAGTATTGTCGAGGAAAAAGATGCCACACCGGAGCAGTGCGCCATCGGCGAAGTGAATACCGGCATCCTGGCTGCCCCCACCTCCTTGCTACGCGGCTGGCTGTCCAAGCTGCGTAACGATAATAATTCGCAGGGTGAGTACTACCTTACTGACATCGTCGCCATGGCCGTAGCACAAGGCATTGCGGTGCATACCGTGCAACCAGCGCACATATGGGAAGTGCTGGGGGTGAACAGCAAGGCGCAACTTGCCGAACTGGAGCGCACTTGGCAACATGGTGAGGCTACCCGACTGCTGGTGCACGGTGTAACACTTGCTGATCCTGCGCGTTTGGATGTGCGTGGCAAGCTGGTGTGCGGGCGCGATATTGAGATCGATGTTGGCTGCATTTTCGAGGGTGATGTGCACTTGGGTAACGGTGTGCGAGTGGGGGCTTACAGCATCATCAAAAATACCATCATTGCCGAGGGGACAAACATCGCACCCTATAGTCACATTGATAGCAGCGAAGTAGGGGCTAACTGCCACATTGGCCCTTATGCGCGCCTGCGACCAGGCACCAAGCTGCATGACGGGGTGCACATCGGTAATTTTGTTGAAGTCAAAAACAGCGAGATCGCCAGCGGCAGTAAGGCCAATCACCTGAGCTACATTGGTGACAGCAGCGTGGGTAACCGCGTCAATATCGGCGCAGGCACCATTACCTGCAACTACGACGGTGCGAACAAGCACCGCACCATCATCGAAGATGACGTGTTCATCGGTTCCAATACACAGTTGGTCGCGCCGGTGAAAGTCGGGCGCGGCGCTACTATCGGTGCAGGCTCCACCATCACGCGCAATGTGCCTGAGGGAGAATTGACATTATCGCGCACCAGGCAAACAACCATCAACGGATGGAAACGCCCAACGAAAGATAAAAAGTAGAATGTGCGGAATCATTGGCGCGATAGCGCAACGCAATGTTGTTTCCATCCTGTTGCAGGGTTTGCAGCGCCTGGAATACCGCGGCTATGACTCTGCCGGGCTGGTGGTGGTCAACAACAACCGATTGGAGCGCGTGCGCAGCATCGGGCGCGTGGCGGAGTTGACTGCAAGAAGTGCAAAAACCAGCGGGCACCTCGGCATTGGCCATACACGTTGGGCCACGCACGGCGCGCCCAGCGAGCGCAATGCACATCCGCATATAAGTGCCGACCTTATTGCAGTAGCACACAACGGCATTATTGAAAACTATGAAGAGCTGCGCGCGCGATTGACCGCACAAAGTTATGTATTTACCTCCGACACCGACACTGAAGTCATCGCGCACCTGATACACAGTCACTATGCGCGCGGCAACAGCCTGTTGGTTGCAACTCAGGCCGCACTTGCCGAGTTGGTGGGCGCTTACGCCATCGGCGTGGTGGCGGCGGACAATTCAGACCAGCTGATCGGCGCGCGCAAGGGCAGCCCGTTGTTGCTGGGCGTGGGCAGCGAAGAACATTTTATTGCCTCGGATGCGTCGGCTTTGCTACAGGTCACGAAAAACATGGTGTATCTGGAAGAAGGCGATGTGGCCGAAGTCGGCCTGCACGGCTACCGTATTTTCAATGCAAAGGGCGAGGCGGTGGAACGCCCAGTGCACATCAGCGAGTTGACCAACGAAAGCGTGGAACTGGGCGAGTATCGCCACTACATGCAGAAAGAAATTCACGAGCAGCCGCAAGCGCTGGCGAACACGCTGGAAGCCGTGTGCAACAGCCAGTCGCTGGTGCCCGGCATTTTCGGTGCCGAAGCGACGGCGACTTTTGCTGACATCAACAGCATTCTCATCCTCGCCTGCGGCACCAGCCATCATGCGGGTCTGGTGGCGCGCTACTGGCTGGAAGAAATCGCTGGTATCCCGTGCAACGTGGAAATCGCCAGTGAATACCGTTACCGCGTAAGTGCACCCAACCCTAAAACGCTGGTGGTGACCATCTCGCAATCCGGTGAAACTGCCGACACGCTGGCGGCGCTCAACCATGCCAAGGCAATAGGCCATGAGCACACACTGTCCATCTGCAACGTGCCGGAAAGCGCACTGGTAAGATTGTCCAAACTGCGCATGTTGACACGCGCCGGGCCGGAAATCGGCGTGGCCTCCACCAAGGCATTTACCACGCAATTGGCCGCCCTGTTTCTGCTCACTCTTATTCTTGCCAAGCAGCGCGGCAGGCTGAACAAAGAGGCGGAACAGCAACATCTGCATGACTTGCGCCATCTGCCCAGCGCGGCACAGGCTGTGCTGAAACTCGAACCAGCCATCGCACAGTTGGCGGAACGTTTTGCCGGCAAGCAGCATGCCTTGTTCCTCGGGCGCGGCCTGCATTACCCCATCGCGCTGGAAGGCGCGCTCAAGCTCAAGGAAATTTCCTACATCCACGCCGAGGCCTACCCCGCTGGGGAATTGAAACACGGCCCGCTGGCGCTGGTGGACAAGGACATGCCGGTCATCGCCGTGGCGCCCAATGACGCGCTGCTGGAAAAGCTCAAGTCCAATCTGCAAGAGGTGCGCGCACGCGGCGGCGAGCTGTATGTATTCGCCGATGCTGACACGCGCTTTCATTCCAGCGATGGCATCCATCTGATGCAAATGCCCGAACACGCCGGATATTTAAGCCCTATTCTGCATACCATCCCTTTGCAACTGCTGGCATATTACGTGGCATTGCAAAAGGGAACGGATGTAGATAAGCCAAGGAACCTCGCAAAATCAGTAACGGTGGAGTAATCGCCCAGCTTTATTGTGAAGTTCCCTGGCTTACGGCGAAGGCTCACTTGCGCAGCAAGTTAAGCACGGCGGCTGGCAGTAGCCACAAGCTGTGTAGCCTGATCCACATCCTCCCACAACCGTGGAGGCGTTCCAGCATGGCGGTCATCGCTGTATTCAACCAGAAGGGCGGGGTGGGCAAAACCACTACCTGTCTCAATCTTACCGCTGCGTTAGCCAAGGCGCAGCGCCATCCCATTGCGCTCGACATGGATCCGCAAGGACACCTGAGTCTGGCTTGCGGGCTGAAGGATGCCACTCTTGCGAATGCCGGCATGGAAGCATTTTTCAAGCACAAGATCCCGCTGGCCAAGCTACTGCGTGAAACCTCAGCAGGCTGGCAGATCGTTTCCTCATCGCTGGGACTATCCAAGGTTGACGCGCTTTACGGCAGCGACCCCAGGGCCGCAACCCTGTTGAAACAAGGTTTGCGTGAAGACCTGGCGCTTACCGGCGCCCCAATCCTGATTGACTGCTGCCCTATGCTGGGCGTGCTCACACTCAATGTCCTGCTTGCCTCGGACCGGGTGCTGATCCCCGTTTCGGCGGATTTCCTCTCCTTGCAAGGCGTGCATCGTCTGGATTCAGCGCTCAATGCGTTGGAGATCAAACTCAATCGTAAATTCGAGCGGCGCATCGTAGTCACGCGCTTCGACTCGCGGCGCAAACTTGCGCATGAGATTTTTGACAAGCTCAAGAGCCGCTACGGCGCGCTGGTATGCAACACAAAAATTGGAGAAAACGTCGCGCTGGCCACCAGTCCCGCACATGGCAAGGATGTGTTTGCTTATGCCCCGCACAGTCCGGGTGCGGCAGATTACAGGGCGCTAACGGTGGAGTTGGGCAACAGCGGATTTTTTGATCACAGCCAGAATAAGGGCAAGAGCAACAGGCCGGTCGCAGTCAGCGCCGACAGGGAAATGAGCATGAGCCATTGATTCCTGCGCTGCTGTAGCGCCACCAATTCTTTCAACACACCTTCAATTTGCGCGGTAGGATTTTCGTTCAGGCGCTGGTACAGCAGGCGCGGCAATTGCGGCAGCAGAGTGGCGTAGTGCGGTGCTTCGGTGCGCAGGGTTTTGAGGAAGCCGCGCCAGCCTACCTGCTCGCTCATCCAGCGTTCCAGCCAGGGCTTGGCAGTCTTCCACAAATCCAGTTCGGGGTCGAGTTGCAGACCCAACCCTTCGATGTTGAGCAAAGTTTTTTGCAGCAGCACCAGTTGCGGCTGGATTTCGATGCCGAAGCGGCGCGAGGTCTGGAACAGACGCAGCAGCAAACGCCCGAAGGAAACCTCGCGCAGCGGCTTGTCGAAGATCGGTTCGCATACCGCACGGATGGCGGTTTCAAGTTCGTCTACACGCGTATCCGCAGGTGCCCAGCCGGATTCGATATGCACCTCCGCCACGCGCTTGTAGTCGCGCTGGAAGAAGGCGATGAAATTCTGCGCAAGGTAATGCTTGTCGGTATCGGTGAGTGTGCCCATGATGCCGAAATCCAGCGCGATAAAGCAGCCATCCGGTGCGACCAGCACATTGCCGGGATGCATGTCGGCGTGAAAGAAACCATCGCGAAACACCTGCGTATAGAAAATTTCCACACCGTTTGCGGCAAGCTTGGGGATATCAATACCCGCCGCGCGCAAGGCGCTTATCTGGCTAACGGGAATACCATCCATGCGTTCCATCACCATCACTTCGCTGGTGCACCAGTCCCAGAAAATTTCCGGCACGACCAATAGTTTCGAGTTGGCAAAGTTGCGCTTTAGCTGGCTGGCGCAGGCGGCTTCACGCATCAGGTCGAGTTCGTCGCGCAGGTGTTTCTCGAATTCTGCCACCACTAGGCGCGGTTTGAGTCGCTTGCCGTCTTCCCACCAGCGTTCCATCAGCCCGGCGCAGATATTGAGCAACGCGACATCGTGCGCGATGATGCGCGCGATACCGGGGCGCAGTATCTTTACCGCGACTTCGCGCCCATCAGGAAGCACGGCAAAATGCACTTGCGCCACCGATGCGCTGGCGATGGGCGTTTCATCAAAACTGTAGAACACCTCGCCAAGTTTCTTTTTGTATGCGGTCTCCAGCAGCGCCACGGCCTGCGCGGAAAGAAAGGGCGGTACCTGGTCTTGCAGTTTGGCGAGTTCGTCGGCGATGTCAGCGGGCATCAGATCGCGCCTGGTGGAAAGCATCTGGCCGAACTTGACGAAAATCGGCCCCAGGTTTTCCAGTGCGTGGCGCAACCTTTCCGCGCGCGGTGCGGAAGTGTTGCGGAAGAACAGCAGGATATTGAGCGGCCCCAGCATCCAGCGTGTGCGCTCATGCGCGAGCAGAAATTCGTCCAGCCCGAATCGCAGCACCACAAAAATTATTTTCAGCAGGCGTAACAGGCGCATGTTAATTATCTTGCCACTCGCCATTTAACGTGAACATCGCGTAGCGATTCATTGTCCCTCTCCCCCAGCGAGGGAGAGCAGGAGAGAGGAAACGGGCAAGGTGGCAGCGACGTTTGTCATCGGGCGTGGCGCTGACATCATGTCCGTTAGGAGAGTGGCCAGCAGTGGGTATTCTTCCATTCGGTTTATCGCCAGTGCCTGCGAGCAGGTGATTCAGGGTTGCGGCAGCAGGCTGGGCAAACACGATTACCTAGTGCAAAGTGGTTTGTTGTATTCCCGCCAGCAGCCACACCGACTTGTCATCGCGCAGATTCTTCTGCACGTGCCAGATTTCATCCACGCTGTCCGGTGCGCCGTTATTCTCGCGTAACTGGCCGGTGAAGCGCACGCTGGCAATCGCCATATCGCCTTCGTTCGCCACTTCCAGCAGCTCACCGTTGATCGCAATCACATCGGTTTTTTGCGGTGCATCATCGCGCTCCTGCATCTGCATCGAGATTTCTGCGAACATTTCCGGCGTGGTGTATTCGCGAATATCGTTCAAATCCTTGCGATCATTTGCAGCCTGCAAGCGGATGAAAGAAGTCTTCGCGCTACGCAGAAAAGTTTCCACCGGAAAATCTGCCGGTACGTTGTTCTGAGTAGCAGGTGCAGCGGTGGATGCAGCACTACCGCCATACGCCGGCTGTTGTGCAGGTTGTGGCTCATTGTAGGGAGCGCCTGCTCCGGCATATTGCATCACAGGTTGGGTCTGTTTCTTGCGGAACAAGGAAATCAGGAACATCACCGCAACGCCGGCAAGAATCGCCATCAGAATACTGCCCATCGCACCGCCCATGCCGCCTAGGCCGCCGCCGGCAAACAGCGCACCCAAGCCCGCGCCAATTGCCAAGCCAGCCAACGGGCCGAGCCACTTATTGCCAGCCGGTGCAGGTGCGGCAGCAGGGACTGCGCCCGGTGTCGGAGCGGGTGCTGCTGCAGGAGCCTTGGGAGCTGGTTGCGGAGTCATCGTTCGTTGCTTGCCAAAACTACCACCTCCTCCAAAACGTTTGGCTTCCGCCGTTGCGGTAAACAAACTCAGACAGGTCAAAGCAATCGTCAACAACATCAAAAATCTTTTCATGTATTCCTCATGGTGGGGGTTAAAACAAAGTGGGTGTAAGTATAACACTGGCGACTGAATTAGAGCCCTCATGGGGTAGCGAAAGCGTATTTCAGCGGATGCTTAAAAGGTAAGTAATCAAGGAGCTTAGTTTATTGACGCCCACATTACGCGAATTGATAGTGCTGTATGGCGATGATTTAGGCGACGAAGGCGAATTTGTCGCGGTGGCTCAGCAAGATGTAGAAGTCGGTGTAGTTGAGGATATTTTTGCGTACTTCTTCTTTCAGCCACAGGTCGTAAAAATCCACCGGGTTATAGTTATCAGACAACACAATCGCCGGGGTTTGCGGCGGAAAAGCAAAGGTGTGTACCATGCCTAGCCTGACAACACTTTCTGCGCTGGGGTGAATGGCGAAGTGTTTGATATGCTCAAATTGCAACGCACGCTCACGCCCATCGTAGGCAACAATTTCGATGTTTCCAGTACCCTCGCCCGTTGCGGGATCAAAGAGAGGATAAATCGCAACTTGTCCAAACACATTTTTCAGGGTTTTCACTACCGATGCGGTCATGAAAGTATGGTGTTTGAGGCTGCCTATCAGGTTGACTGCAAGTACGCCATTTGGGGCCAGTCGCTGTTTAGCCAGGCGCATTGCTTCGACGTTGAGTAAATGTCCTGGTGTGGTGTCGCCATTGAACACGTCGAGTATTATATAATCGTAGCGTTGCGCGGTATTAATCAGGAAATAGCGCGCATCTTCGACATGCACCGGGATCGTCGGGTTGAAACTGAAGTAGTTGCGTGCAAGCTCGATTACAGTAGGATCAATGTCCACCACTTCGGTATTGACACCCTGTGCCTCGTACCATGCCGGTATCAGCCCGGCACCCAGACCGATCACCAGGCAATTCTTGCCATCCGGGTTGAGCGCATAGGGCAGAAATTGCAGCAAATAGTTGTATCCAAAAATTGACAGCCCGCTGCTCATGTCGACCCCGCCTTGCACCTGCCCATCGATTAATAACTCGCGGTTGTGTATTGTCCCATAGGAATATTCAACTACTTTCAGATTGCCATAATAAGTGTCGCGATCAGCAATACGTTCGGCGCGTGTTCCATCTTCCAATATTTTGACCACATGCGTTTCATGCGGCAGCAGTAAAAGGGGAAGTATTGCGGCGAGCGCCGCTGCCCATTTGTGGCGGAAGAACAGGAAGTAGGCTACGCTAAGTGCGATCAGAAGCGAGCCGGTAAGCAGGAAAATCTGATTGACACCGAGGTAAGCAATCAGCACAAAGCCGGTGAGCAATGTGCCAGCCACGCTGCCGACGGTGGAAATAGCATAGAAGCTGCCGACAGTGCGACCGATATTGTGCATTTCGCGCGCGGCGATTTTGACGACGTAGGGTGACACGCAGCCCAGCAGGAACAGTGCCGGACCGAACAGCAGGAAGGCGCTAACCAGCGAACCCCAGCGCAAGCCCAGCGGCAGGCTAATTTGCAGTATCGGCCCTTTCAATACTGGAATCAAAATCACCAAAATGCCGGAGAGCAGAATAATACCGTAAAGCCAATCGGGTGAGCTTTTGCGGTCGGATAAGCGACCGCCAATGGCATAGCCAGCGGCGAGCGCAACCATGGTCACGGTGATCAATGAAGTCCAGACAAACAGGCTGACGCCGAAGAACGGCCCGATCACGCGGGAACCGAGCACTTCGAGCACCATCACCAGCGCACCACACAGCGCGGCAGTTGCGATCAGATAAGCGATAAACCCTTTTGGGTGCTGCACGGAAAATATTTTACAGGATGGTTTGCCAAGGTTGTTAGTCTACATCATGCAGGCTGTTTGTTGAATATCCTGATCCAGGTTGTCCGGCATTCACGCATTGGCAAGTAAAGTTATTTCATTCGGGAAGGCAATTGAATTGTCTCGCCGGCCACCATAAACGTGCCTTTGCCTTGATGATGAATCGTCTGCGGATGTTTTTGTGCCGGGTCTATCCATGCTTTGACTACCTCAAGGATGAACAAATTATATTTGGTGACCATCTTCCCATCGACGATCTTGCATTCAAGATTGGCATAACACTCGTCGATGAGCGGCGCCTTAACGCATGATGCGGCCACAGGCGTGAGGCTAAATTTTTTGAACTTGTCCATCTTTCGCCCGGAGCTGTTTCCGCAGCCCACCACTTTCTTCGCCAGCTCCACCGTTGGGATGTTGATCACGCATTCCCTGGTTGCTTTCAAGATATCGAACGAGTAGTTCCGGTTGCTGATCACGCAACCCACCAGTGGCGGTTCAAATTCAATCATGGTATGCCACGACATGGTCATGATATTCGCACGGCCTTTACTGGCGGTTGTGACCAGCACGACCGGCCCCGGCTCAAGCAGGCGATAGACCTTGGACAAAGGAAAGGGTTTTTTCGACATCGCTGCACTCCCGTTTGGCGGTTTTCAACAACCGTATTCTTCAGTCCATCATGGACGCTGGGCAAACCTTGATGATGTTATGCCTGAACATATGGTAAATGGTAAACCCAAACTGCTTTTAATTAAAAGAACCATACGCAGGTTGTTCAGAACGGCGGCTCACACACCAAGATCAGCGGTTTTTCGCTGAGCGGATGGTCAAAGCTCAGCATCCGGGCGTGCAACAGTAACCGCCGCGCCGCGTTGCCCCCATATAACGCATCGCCTACAATCGGATGCCCGATGATCGCCAGATGTACCCGCAATTGGTGGGTGCGCCCGGTGACAGGCTCCAGCTTCACACGGCTGGTATCGGTGGTAGCATCGTTGTCCAGCAACAGATATCGCGTGAGCGAGTGCTTGCCGATAGCCAAGTCCACTTTCTGTCGTGGGCGATTCGGCCAATCGGAAATCAACGGCAGATTGATTTCGCCAACGGCTGGTTTAATCTGACCAGCCACCACTGCCACATAACTTTTTTCCATCCTGCGCTCGCGGAATAGCCTGGAAAGGTAACGCTGCATCTCCGCACCGCGCGCGAATACCAGCAAGCCGGAGGTAGCCATGTCCAAGCGGTGCACGACCAGCGCGTCGGAAAATTCTGCCTGCACCCGTGTCGCCAGGCTGTCCTGCTTGCCCGCCCCCCGTCCCGGTACCGAAAGCAGTCCGGCGGGTTTATTCACCACAATAAGAGATTCGTCTTGGTAAACAAGATCGAGATCGCAGTTGCATGGTGGAGAGTAATGCGCTTGGGTATTGATCAAGGGAAAGTGCGGGACTTAATCAGAGGTTCCTCGGTTTATTGCTGAAATGTCATTTGTGTCTGGCCAAATTGGTTGCTGCTGCAATATCTACAGGGTCTTGTTGATTTGCTGCGGTTTCTTCAATGTCTCATCAGAGGGATATGGGAAGCGAATGTGGCCGAAGCGGATAAGCAATACCGCCAATGCCAATATCAGGACTGAGCCAGTCACCGCGAGCATGCGTAAGTCGTCCATGTACTTTAAATCCAAGATGAGATAGCGTGCCAATGCCACCATGCCGATATAAATCGGGGAACGTACCGGCAGCTTGCCAGTTCTGTAGTGGAGGCCGACCATCGCCAGCACTTCCAAATAAAGAAATAACATCAGCAGATCAGCAAGTGTCACTTCGCGCGCACTCACCATCGTGATCACTTCGTTTGTCATGGCAAACACCGTAGCGATAGCGATTACCAGCAGACCAACATGTTCCACGGACGAGAGAAGCCACTGATTGAGTATCTTGATGGTGTTTTTCATCGCTTACCTCATAATATTAAAAGATGGAGTATTAAATATTGCTACAGCTTATATCCCCGATGTACAGCGACCACGCCGCCCGTCAGATTGAAGTATTCAACCTTTTCCAAACCGGCTTCTTCCATCATTTTCTTTAACTCCTCCTGTCCCGGGTGCATGCGGATGGATTCGGCGAGGTAGCGGTAGCTATCCGCGTCGCCTGCGATGAGCTGTCCGATTTTGGGCAGCAGCGTGAAAGAGTAGGCGTCGTAGAGCTTCTCGAGCGGTTTGGCAACCTTGGAAAATTCCAGCACAATCACTCTTCCACCCGGCTTGAGTACGCGCTGCATGTCGCGTAGTGCTGCATCCTTGTGGGTGACGTTGCGCAGGCCGAAGGCGATGCTGACACAGTCGAAATAATTGTCGGGGAAGGGCAGGTGTTCGGCATCGCATTGCGTGACCGGTGTGGCGATGCCTGCGTCGAGCAGGCGATCGCGCCCCACGTGCAGCATGGCATTGTTGATATCGGTGAGCACCACCTGCCCGCCGCTGCCGACTTTCTTCAGGAACAACCGCGACAAATCCGCCGAGCCACCCGCCACGTCGAGCACGCGCTGGCCTTCGCGCACGCCGCTGACGCCGACGGCAAAGTGCTTCCACAGGCGATGCAGGCCGACCGACATGACATCGTTCATGATGTCGTATTTATCGGCAACGGAATCGAACACGCCTGCGACGCGCTTGGCTTTTTCTTCCTCGGCGACGGTCTCGAAGCCGAAGTGGGTAGTCCTAGTCATTGCTTGAGCCGGTGGTTTAGTGCCCGCATCCGTGCGGTTTATGGCTGCCGCCACTTTGCTGGCGCGGCTCGCGGCTTTCGCCTGCGGCTTCCAATTGCTTCAGGTAATCCTGCCACAATACATCCTGATTCTGGCCCAGCTCGTGCAGGTATGCCCAAGTGTAGAGGCCACTGTCGTGGCCGTCGTCGAAGGTCATTTTGAGGGCATAGCTGCCCACCGGATCCAGATTGAGCAGATTCACGTTCTGCTTGCCGACTTGTAACGTTTCCTGTCCCGCGCCGTGCCCGCGCACTTCGGCGGAGGGCGAATGCACGCGCAGGAATTCAAAAGGCAGGCGGTAACACGCACCGTCGTCGAAAGCGATTTCCAGCTGTCTGGATTGTTGGTGCAAGGTTATTTCTGTTGGATTGGTCATGGTTGTTTGTTATGTGCGTATTTTGTTTAGTAATGCGGTAGTGGAATGTTGATGCAGAAACGGGATGCTGTGCACCGTGCCGCTCCAGCCCTGTACTTCATTTGCACCGACGATTTTATCCGGCGGCCAGTCGCCGCCTTTCACCAGCACGTCCGGGCGGCAGGCGAGAATTAAATTCAGCGGCGTATCCTCGTCGAACACCACCACCAGATCTACTGCTTGCAGTGCAGCCAGCACAACCATGCGGTCTTCCTGTGAATTCAGCGGGCGATCTTCGCCCTTGCCCAGGCGTTTCACCGAAGCGTCGCTGTTCACCCCCACCACCAGCGCCGCGCCCAAGGCACGAGCCTGCGCCAGATAGGTGACGTGGCCACGGTGCAGCACGTCGAAACAGCCGTTGGTAAACACCAGTGGACGCGGCAGTGCGGCGGTGCGTTCCGCAAAATCTGTACGCGCACAGATTTTTTGTTCGAAGTTCATAGGTGCGTTCATCCAGGACCTATTCCAATTTCAACTCGAAGGCGAGACAAGGCGGCGACGAAGAACGACGAAGACAGTGCAAACAGCACGGCTATAACCAGCGACTTGGCTATCGTCTTTTGATAGCTTAGTCGAATGGCTAGTAGTTTCATCAGGAGTGAGTGAGGAAGCCAACGCAGTATCGCCGATGAAGTGGAATTGGAATTAGTCGAGGTACTCGAACACTTTGACTACCCGCTGCACCCCACCCGTGGTGCTGGCGATCTCGGTAGCGGCTTCCGCTTCCTTGTGATAGACCAGGCCCATCAGGAACACCGTGCCGTTTTCGGTAACGACTTTGACGTGGTCAGCCTGAAAAACCTTGCTGTTGAGAAAGCGCAGTTTCACATCGCCGGTGATAATGCTGTCGCTGCCGCGCGAGGTGATGCCGGTGAGGCCGGATACCGCCAGTTCGTTGCTGACCGCTTTTACATTGGGTATGCCCGCGACGATTTGCGCGATCCCGGTCTTGGTTTCTTCATTCGGCGCCTCGCCGGTGATGAGCACATGGCGGTTGAAGCTGGTGACATTCACATGCGTGGTATTTTTGTACTTGGTGCTTATCTGGTTGGCTGCTTTGTCTTCAATGCCCTCGTCCTCGATATAAGAGCCGGTGGTGCGGCGATCAGATGCCATTAAGGCACCGGTGCCAACACCCGTGGCAACTACCGCAGGACAACCCTGCAACGTACCGAGTATGGTAGCGAGCAAAAAATAATTGAGATAACGCATTATTCACCTCCTAACAGTAAATGGTCGATGGCATCGCACAGGCAGTGTAAGGTAAGCAGGTGCACTTCCTGGATACGCGCCGTACGTTCCGCATGGACACAGATATGAATGTCATCCGCTTCGAGTATTTCCCCCATTGTTCCGCCTTCGCGTCCGGTGAGCGCAATGACGCGCATGCCGCGCTCGTGCGCGGCATGTACGGCCTCGACCACATTGATCGAATTGCCGCTGGTGGAAATGGCGAGCAGCACGTCATCTGCCATGCCGAGCGCGCGCACCTGCCGGGAAAATATCAGGCTGAAATCGTAATCATTGCCAATGGAAGTCAGCACCGAGCTATCGGTAGTCAGCGCGATGGCGGCCAGTCCGGGGCGCTCGATTTCAAAGCGGTTAACCAGTTCGGCGGCAAAGTGTTGCGCGTCGGCGGCGGAACCGCCGTTGCCGCAAGCCAGAATTTTGCAGTCATTTATCAGGCATTCCACCATGGCTTGGGCGGCATCGGCTATCGGCTGTGCCAGAGTATCTTTCACCTGCAGCTTGGTTTGCGCGCTGTCGTCGAAGTGTTTACGGATTCTGCCTGCCAGATTCATTGGATTGTTTGCCTGCCAAGTATTTGTGGGTGTGGATATTACCCGAAATTAGCCGCCAAAAGCATCCCTGACCCACTCGATGCTACTGCCGTCCGATGCTTGCAGCAACACCGCATCGAAGCGGCAGGGCGGGATGTGGGCCAGCGTGGCGAGGTAATGCTGTGCGGCGCGCACCAGTTTGGCCTGCTTGGCCGCATTGATGCTGGCCGCAGCACCCCCAAAATCACCACGGCTGCGCAAGCGCACTTCGGCGAATACCAACGCATCGCCGTCTTGCAAGATCAGGTCAATCTCGCCAAAGCGGCAGCGATAGTTCTGTTGCAGCAGCTTGAGTCCCTGATGTTGCAGAAATTTTGCCGCCAGGTTCTCGGCCTGTGCGCCCTGTTTGTTCATGATGCCAAGATGCTCATGGATGGGATGGTGTGGCGGATGGGAATTGGGGCTCAAGCAACTGGCTGCGCCCCTGCTTGATCAGGGCTGGGGTGGCCTCGCGTTGAAACTGGCGGTTGCTGTTCAGGCGGATGAGGCCGGTTACACCGTCCAGTGGCAGGGTGGTGCGGTAAGTGTTGTCGAGCATGATTTGCAGCAGGCGGAAAGCGTCAATGCCGAGCGCGTAAAGCCGTTCCATGTCCGCCTCCAATGGCGGATTGGCGCGTGGGTAAATCATCACCGCCGGATGATCGTTCTGCAACAGCCACGGCATATCCACGAAGCGGGTGTTGTTGAGGTCATAGTTGGTCAGCGTATCGGTATTGCCATTGAATAATTGTGAGGTGGCGTAAACTGGCAGGGCGATGCTCAGGTAAGGGTGAATCAAGCGTGCTGTCTTCGCGTCGGCGGCGAGAAATACCATGTTACCCGGATCTTCGGGCAGATCGGCCAACACGTCAGGGTCATTGTTGTACAGGATTTTTGTCGCGATACTGCCGCCCAAAATTTTCCACTCCTCGACAAAAGCCTGCGATAGCCGCATGGACAGGGGTGCATCGGTGCTGACAATGATCGCATTACTCAAACCTGCCGCTGCGGCAAGCTGTGCTGCCTGGCGCGCCTCGGCTTCTGCCGACATGCCGAAAAAATACAGTTTATCCGCATCTTTCGCTTCGCCGGTGTTGAGCGCCAGGGTTGGCACGGAGATTCCGGCGCTGGCCGCCAGCGCCGCTACGCCATCGCGCGTCAGCGGCCCGGCAACAGCGCGTGCGCCGTTTGCGATGGCATGCTGGTAAAGTGCGACGATGTCCTTGCTTTCATCAGTACATTCGTACACCCTGATCGGCATGGGCAATGGCTGGTTGTTTGCCGCCACCATGAAACCCTGCTGCACAACCTCGGCAGCGTGCCCAAATGCCGCCGACTTGAGCGGCAACAGCAGGGCGATGTGAGGCGCAGATTTCTCGGCTTCGGCGTGTGCCTCGTCAGTGGCATAAGCCAGATTGCTCACGTATAGTGCCGCGACCAGAAAGAACCAAAAGGAAATACGGTGCATAGCGGGCAAAAACAAAAGTTGGAATGCGCATTATATGTAGTCGCCACCCCAATTGGGAATTTGCGTGATATTAGTTTGCGTGCGCTGGACGTGCTGGCATCCGCCGATGTGGTTGCAGCCGAAGACACGCGCACCACCGCGCCCATGCTGACGCATTACGGCATTGCCGCGAACCGGCTGATGGCGCTGCACCAGCACAACGAGCGCGGTACGGCGGAAAAGGTGATTGCGCTGCTTGCACAAGGCCAGTCGGTGGCGCTGGTGAGCGATGCGGGCACACCGGCGGTGAGCGACCCCGGCGCATTACTGGTGGAGGCAGTGCGTGCCGCAGGCTACCGTGTGATTCCCATTCCGGGCGCGAACGCCGCATTGGCGGCGCTGTCCGCCGCCGGGCTGCCTGCGCCGCATTTCCTGTTTTACGGTTTCCTGCCCAACAAATCCGCCGCACGTTGCAGCGCATTGCAAGACCTCGCCACTCAATCCTGCACGCTGGTGTTTTACGAAGCGCCGCACCGCATCCTAGAATGTGTTGCCGACCTGCAGGCGGTTTTCGGCGGGGAACGCCAAATCGTGCTGGCGCGCGAGATCACCAAGATGTTTGAGAGCATCCATCGTTGCACACTGGCTGAAGCAATGGGCTGGCTCAATGCCGACCCCAATAACCAGCGCGGCGAATTCGTGCTGCTGGTATCCGGCGCGGCGGCACAGCAGGAGGGACTGGATGCGGAGGCCGAGCGCATCCTGACGCTATTGCTGAAAGAACTGCCACTCAAGCAGGCCGTGCAACTGGCCGTGCAGGTTACCGGAATGGGTCGCAACGAGTTGTATCAACGCGCACTTGAGCTCAAAGAGCAAGGATAGCGTCCCTTTCCGTCATTCCCGCGCAGGCGGGAATCCAGCGGGTTTGAAAAGATATTTTTGATTGGCCTGGATTCCCGCCTGCACCCGCAAGGGGTACGCCGTGGTTGTAAGGGGCTGAAGCCCCAACAACACACGCAGCGCGGGAATGACGGTATATCTATCATGGGTCAAGAAGAGGAGTTTCCTTTAGAATGCCAAATATGGAAATTAAACTGACCCGCCCCGACGACTGGCACCTGCACCTGCGCGATGATGCGCTGATGCGCTCCGTGCTGCCCGACACCGCGCGCCAATATACCCGCGCCATCGTCATGCCCAACCTGCGGCCACCGGTGACTACCACCGAACAGGCGCTGTCTTATCGCCAGCGCATCCTTGCCGCCTTGCCCGCAGGATCAAACTTCCAGCCGTTGATGACGTTATATCTGACCGACAACACACCAGCGGAAGAAATCCGCAAGGCCAAACAAAGCGGCGTGGTGCATGCGGTGAAACTCTATCCGGCTGGAGCGACCACCAATTCCGATGCGGGCGTCACCGACCTGCGCAAGACTTATGCGGCGCTGGAAGAAATGCAGCGCTGCGGCATGCCGCTCTTGGTGCATGGTGAAGTGACCGACCCGGCGGTGGATGTGTTCGACCGCGAGGCCGTATTCATCGAGCGCGTGCTGCAACCGTTATTGAAAGACCTGCCGGAGTTGCGCGTCGTGTTCGAGCACATCACCACCAAGGATGCGGCGCAGTTTGTGACGGACGCACCGGACAACGTCGCCGCCACTCTCACCGCGCATCATCTGCTCTACAACCGCAACGCCATGCTGGCCGGCGGCATCCGCCCGCACTACTACTGCCTGCCGGTGTTGAAGCGCGAGACGCACCGCGAAGCCTTGGTCGCGGCGGCCAGCAGCGGCAACAAGAAATTCTTCATCGGCACCGACAGCGCCCCGCACGCGCAACACACCAAGGAAACCGCCTGCGGCTGCGCCGGTTGCTACACCGCACACGCTGCCATCGAACTGTATGCCGAAGCCTTCGAACAGGCGCGCGCGCTGGACAAGCTGGAAGCCTTCGCCAGTTTTTACGGTGCGGATTTCTATGGCTTGCCGCGCAATACTCAGACCATCACCCTGCGCGAGGAGGAATGGCATGTGCCTGTGTCAATGGAGTTTGGTGATTATCGCCTCGTGCCGCTAAGGGCGGGGGAGATGATGAAGTGGAAGCTGGTGGGTGAAGACTTTGCTGGCGCGTTTTAGGGTGCATACGTTAGGCATAAGGAGCATTGATGGCTTTTTTACCAACTGATTTGCCTAGTTTCGCATGGGGTGCGCTTGTTGGTGCAATTGCTGCATTTGGAACAGGTTTCTTACAAAAAGTAGGCGAGCATGTATTCGCATACATCAGAGACAAAATCAATCCTAAGCATCCTGAGCCAGAACAAATTGACGGTCACTTCGTTCCAGTTACCTTTGCATGTAGCGAGTGCGCTTGGGTTAATGAGGTAAAACTATACGAGTACGAACAAAAGGGATATAGCTACTATCCCCATCCAAAGAATAATGCACGCTGCTTTCGTATCACATCTGACGGTCGGCATCCTATCAAGGAGTTCTTGTTAGTGCAGCCAAGGGCAAAAAAGATGGCAAATGCCTAGCACTACATTTGAGAGGAGTTGCGCAAAAGCGTACGGCCCCTCAATTTAAACATTAGACCTATTACAGAAGGGATTTTACCTATGTTTGACATCTGGAAATTCAGGCGATGGTTGTGCACTCTTGAGATGGGCATTCTTATGAGTTTTTCACCGTTACTTTTCGCCCAAGATGAATTCACGCCGACGAATATAAAAACTTCAGCCCCAGCTACGTCAAGATACGAAATTGTTCAATCCCCTCTTGCTGTGAAATGGACGTTTCGTCTTGACAAGTACTGTGGGCAAATTTCTCAACTTGTAAAAACAAAGGACGACGATGTTGCTTGGGAATCAATGAATATCGTTGGGCTTCCAAAATGTTCAACCGATTTGCGAGTTCGTTTCCAACTGTTTTCGTCTGGTCTCGCTGTGCGGCACACATACATGCTGAACTTGGAAACCGGACAATCATGGGTACTCTCAACCGTGAAGGATAAGAAGCAAGGCGATATCATGGGATGGTTTCCTTTCGCTGAATGACAATGGCCACGGTTCATGGCGGATTTGTTTACATGTGCGTGCCGAAGTCTTGCAATCACGCATTCACCCTAATCTTGCGCAAAATGTGCCGTTTCTCAGCTCCATTTACGCTAGGCTATTGTTGCGTACCGCGCAACACGCTATTATGCCAGCATGATTACATCGTTCCGACACAAGGGGCTGCGAAAATACTTTGAGTCTGGTAGCTTGGCTGGAATCCAGCCTGCACACGCGAACCGTCTCAAAATGCAGTTGGCTGCGCTCGATACCGCTCAAGCCATCGAAGACATGGACATTCCCGGCTTCCGGCTTCACCCACTAAAGGGAAGCAAACATGGGCGTTGGTCAATATGGGTAAATGGTAACTGGCGTATCACGTTCGAGTTTGAAAACGGCAACGCACTTGTTTTAGATTATGAGGATTATCACTAATGGCTATGCACAATCCACCGCATCCCGGGGCGTTTATTCAAGAGGTTTACCTTACGCCCAACGAGATTAGTTGTAGGGAACTTGCCCTCAAATTGGGCGTTGCCGCATCGACCCTTAATCGTGTTTTGAACGAAGCCAGTGGCGTAAGCCCCGAAATGGCTCTCCGCCTCTCAAAAGCATTAGGCCGCTCACCCGAAAGCTGGTTGACGATGCAAGACAATTACGACTTATGGCAAGCCAAGCAAACTGTGGACTTGAAAAAAGTCAGCAAAATTGAATTCAGGTATGCCTAACCCGGCATTTAACACGGTCTGGTGCGATAAGGCCGCGCCAGCCAGTTAATTCAGACGCAGCTCAATGCATCAAGCACCTCGTTACGAATTCCCAATGTTCACTTGAGCACTTACCCTTGGCTGCCAATTAAAAGATTGCGCGCAATCTGCGCCACATGTTTTCCCTGAAAGCGCGCGATGCCGAGTTCGTTGGCTGAAGGCTGACGCTTGCCGTCGCCGCCCGCGATGGTGCTGGAACCGTAGGGCGAGCCGCCGGTGAGTTCATCCGTACGCATCTGGTCGGCGCAGGAATAGGGTACACCGACGATCAACATGCCGTGATGTAACAGGGTGGTGTGGAACGAGAGGATGGTGCTTTCTTGCCCGCCGTGCTGGGTGGCACTGGAGGTGAATACGCTGCCGACCTTGCCTATCAGCGCGCCTTTGGCCCACAGCCCGCCGGTCTGGTCGAGGAAGTTGCGCATCTGCGCGGTCATGTTACCGAAGCGCGTCGGCGTGCCGAAGATGATGGCGTCGTAATCGGCAAGCTCATTGGGGGCGGCGATGGGCGCGGCCTGATCCAGCTTGATACCTGCCTTGCGCGCCACGTCCTCGGGCATCAATTCCTCCACGCGCTTGATGGTAACTTCAGTATCCGCCACTTCGCGCGCACCCGTGGCAATCGCCTGCGCCATGGTTTCGATGTGGCCGTAGCTCGAGTAGTACAGCACCAGCACTTTAGTGGTTTTCATGACTGCCTCCTTGTATGAGTTTGCGGGGTGGATTTGAAAGATAAATTACACGTGGAGCAATGTTCGCTCGCCATCCGCATGCCGCAGGCGGTGCGCGAGGGTGCGGGAAATCGCGGTGATCAACAGGAAGGCGAGTTTTTTGTGGTCATCGGCAAGCTGGTTGAATTGATCGAGCGTAAGCACGAACAAGTCAATATCGGTGTACGCGATCGCATTATCGCTGCGGGCGCGATCATCGAGGAAGGCCAGGCCGCCAAAGAAATCTCCGCGCCCGAAGGTGGCAATATGGTGCAGCTGCCGGCTACCGCTAATCGGCGCCATGATGCGAACCGCGCCGCGCCGGATCAGATATAGATTCCGATCTTGATCGCCGATTGAGAAGACGGGTTCACCGGCTTTGACCGTCCGTTGTTGCATGCGCCCTTCCAGATCGGCGATGGTCTCATCCTTGCGCCCCTGGAATAAATCCATTTCCTGCAAATGCAGGGGGACTTCTTCGTTGGCAGGTTGTGCGATGTCGCCGACCAGACGATCTTCCACCCATTCAATCGCGGCTTCGATGGTCTGGAAAACGCGCACCGAATCACTGGAATCGATGAGTCCGGTCTGCTTGAAAAATTCCAACAGGTTGCGGCCATTGGGTAGATGCTCGCGCACATTGCTCATCAGCAGCGGCACGCCGCGCTCCCGCAGCATGTCGCGCACCTGATTGAGCATGTGCGCGGCGGTGATGTCTACCGATAGTACCCGCCGCAGGTCGAGGATAATGTAATCGCGCGTCTTTATTTCCGGTTCGAGCGCGGAGTAAAGTTCATAAGTGGTGCCGAAAAAAAGGCTGCCTTGCAGCTCGAAAATAATGGCCTTGTCGCCTTTTTGCGCGATGAGGCGCATCTCGGCTTCGGGGCGATACCAGGTGGATGAGCGCTGGTTGACGAAGGTTTTGTGCCGCACCACCGAACCACCGACCTGTTCGCGCACGAAAAGCAGGATGGACAGGGCGACGCCGGCAGCGGAAGCGGCGATCAACCCTACCGTCAAGGCAAAACCGATGACCACAACCACGACCGCAAAATCGAACACGGTGGCGCGCGACTCCAGAAAACTCAGGGGTTTCATATCTATCATGCGCAGGCCGATGACAATCAGGATGCCAGCCAGCGTGGCAATCGGAATCCAGGCGATAAATGTATTCAATACCAGCGCGGCCACCAGCACCAGCACTCCTTCAATGATGCCGGAAACGCGGGTTTGCGCGCCGCTGGACAGATTCACCATGGTCGCACCCATGGTGCCGGCACCGGGAATCCCGCCTATTGCGGAGGATGTGATATTGGCCAGACCCTGCGCAAACAGTTCGCGATTGGGTTCATGACGCGTCCGCGTCATCTGGTCGATGACGACACAGGTCTTCAGCGTATCAATCGAAAGCAAGGCCGCCAAGGTAAGCGCACTGCCGAAAAGGGCAGCAATCTGGGACAGTTTCAATTCGCCGATTTCATTCCAGCGCCCGGTAATCGTGCTGATATAACCTTCGCCGGATGCGCCGAGCGCGCCAAGCACCAGCTTGTTATCGGCGAGAGTCATCATCGAAGCATCGCTGTTGGCGAGGCCAAAATACACCAGAACACCGGCGATAATGCCAAGAATGGTGCTGGGGACAGCCTTGGTTAATTTGGGTGCCAGCAGTGCGACAACCACGGTTGTTACACCGACGGCAATGCTGCGCATATCCCACAGCTCCGGGGAGAGAGCGGTCTGCCACCATGCAGTATCGTGGGAGGCGCCGACAAATTTCTGTATCTGGCTGCCGATGATGATGAGGCCGACGCCGCTCAAATAGCCGCTGACCACGGTGTAGGGAATATATTTGATCATGCGGCCGACACCGAGAAAACCGATAAACATCTGGATCAGGCCGGTCAAAATGCCGAGTACAGTGAGCAGCAGGACGATGCTCGACGGGGCGACGCCCTGTTTCACCAGTTCGATGGCGAAGGCGGAAAGCACCGCCGCAGCGGGCGCACACGGCGCACTGATCAGCCGGTCGGTGCCGCCGAAGATGGAGGCAATCAAACCCAGCGCGGCTGCGCCGAGGATGCCCGCCAGCGCACCAAAAACCGCGTACTGCGGGCTAATCGCCGAATAAATCGTGACGCCAAAGGCCACTGCCGCCGGTAAGGCGACCAGCATGGATGCCAGCCCTCCCCAGAAATCCCCGGGGACTTTAAGTTTGTTTGACAGTGTTGGCATGGAAATCATGTTTGGTTTTTGTATATCTCAGCTCTTCAAATTTATAGCAGGGACGTATTGCCATACGCCCCTACCTGTCACGTTACCCCCCCCACTATTTTTTCTTCATCGCGGCTTCAATTTGCGTGCACATCGTTTTCAAAATCTTGATGCGCGCAAAATTCTTGTCGTTGGCTTCCACCAGCGTCCACGGCGCAATTTCAGTGCTGGTGCGATCCACCATATCGCACACGGCATGCTCGTAGTCACCCCATTTTTTGCGGTTGCGCCAGTCTTCCTCGGTAATCTTGAAGCGTTTGAAGCCGATCTTTTCGCGCTCCTTGAAGCGTTTGAGTTGTTCTTCTTTGCTGATGGTAAGCCAGAATTTGACTACTACGATATTGTGGCGCACCAGTTGTGCCTCAAAATCATTAATCTCGCTGTAAGCGCGCATCCAGTCTGTCTTTGAGCAGAAGCCCTCGACGCGCTCGACCAATACGCGGCCATACCATGAACGATCAAAAATCGTCACCCGACCGCGCCGCGGAATGTGCCGCCAGAAACGCCACAGGTAGGGCTGGGCGCGCTCTTCCTCGGTAGGCGCGGCAACCGGAATAATATTGTAATAACGAGCATCCAGCGCACTGGTGATGCGGCGAATGGCACCGCCCTTGCCGGCAGCATCGTTGCCTTCGAACATGGCGATTACGGTGATATCCTTGAACTTCGGGTTGCGTGTCAACAAGGCGAGCTTGCCTTGATACTTTTCCAGTTCGAGCTGGAACTTTTTCTTGTCGATTTCCTGGCCAAGGTCCAGTGTCTTCAGGATGTCCAGCTGGTCTATCGAGGGAAGCGGTGGTGGCGCATAAACCTCCGTTGTTTTTTGGCCAGCTTCCTTCAGGCGTTTGCGGATGGCGTCAAGAATGACCTTGCCCACGGTTAGGCCGCGGTAGCGGGCATCGTAGCCCTCGACGATAATCCACGGCGCTTCTGCCGTGCTGGTGTGCCGGATAACGCTTTCATGCACGACACGGAACTTGTCGTACATCTTGAAGTGTTTCCAGTCGCGGTCGGTAACGCGCCAGCGGGTTTTCGGGTCTTTCTCGAGAAGCTTCAGGCGTTTTTCCTGCTTGTCCTTGGATAAGTGCATCCAGAATTTGAGGATCAGCGCACCTTCGTCGGTCAGCATTTTTTCCAAACGCTTGGCTCGCTCCAGACTCTGGTCAAGATCGGCCACCTTGGTACGGCCAACCACACGGTTGAGAATTGGCCAGGTGTACCAGGAGCCGAGAAACACGCCGATTCTTCCCTTTGGCGGCAGGGCGCGCCAGAAGCGCCACATCATCGGACGATCCAGTTCTTCATCCGATGGTTCGCCCATACCATGGGTCTGGATAAAACGCGGGTCCATCCATTCATTGAGCAAGTTGACGGTTTCACCGCGCCCTGCACCATCCAGACCGCCGATTAGAATAATGACCGGAAACTTGGACAGTTTTGCCAAATCCAGCTGTGCTTCCAGCAGCGCCTCGCGCAGTTTGGGAACTTCCGCATCGTAAGTGGCTTTGTCTATCTTATGTCCGAGCTCTGCTGATTCAAACATGGTGATCTCCCTGAAGTGGTTATTACAAATGATCCGGGGCGATGACGAGGCGCAGTGAAGTTTGGTAATCGCCTTCACGCGCGCGGCGGCTAAACCACCATACCGCCCCCTTCTTTATGCTCCAATAATCCGGATGGCCGGTCATGAGCAACGCGGCAGTTTCGCCCAAGGCGGGTTGATGGCCGACAATCAACACGCTACCTTCACCGTCCGGCCAGTCTGCCGCTTTAAGGATGGCTTCAGGTGATGCGCCGGGCCCGATGGCTGGCTCAGTGGTGAAATGATTGGTGAAAGCCTGGGCGGTTTGCCGGGTGCGCTTTGCGGGGCTGACCAGGATGCGCGTGTCATGCGGCAGGCTGGCGCGCAGGAAGGTTGCCATCTTATCGGCTTGCTTCTCGCCCTTTGCGGTAAGCGACCGTGTGTTGTCGGGCACGCCATCCTCTGCTTCAGCGTGACGCCACAGTATCAGTTCCATGACTTTCTCCCGCGCCAAATATTACAGTTCGGTTTGCAGGATATACCGTATATACTGATTTTGCCATATCTCAATTAAGGAGCACGGCATGACTGAAAAACCAACCACAACCAAACGCAAGATTATTCCGGCAAAGCCTTCATCAGCCGCGCGCAAGCTCACCACGGCAAAATCTCCCGCCAAGGAAGAAAGGATGGACAAGAAGAACAAGGCGGAAAACAAGAAGAAGGTCGTCCGCGACAGTTTCACCATGCCGCCAGCTGATTACGCGAAAATCGGCGAGTTTAAGCAAGCCCTGCTGAAAGCGGGCGTGCATGTGAAGAAAAACCAGCTGCTGCGCGCCGGACTGCACGCACTGGGCAGGCTCAGTGCGGCGCAATTGAAGCAAGCGATTGCGCGGGTGGAACAGGTCAAGACCGGGCGGCAGAAAAAGAGCTGATGACCTTACGTAATTCAGGCAGCTGCAGCTCGGTAATAAGTATCAGGCCGGTTTGAGCGGCTGTCCGGCGAGTTCCTGCAACAGCATGGTCTGCGCGTTTTTTGGTGTTGCGCGGTGCGTGGTCTTGCGGCGGTAGTGGCCATCCGCATCCATGTCCCAAGCTTGGCAGTTGTCCTGCATGTAAACCTTCAGTCCTTCTTCGATCACGCGCTTCTTGAGTTTCTTGTCGAGCACCGGGAAGCACACTTCGATGCGGCGGAAGAAATTTCTGTCCATCCAGTCGGCGCTGGCGAGATACACATCATGCTTCAAATTATTGCGGAAGTAGAAGATGCGTGTGTGCTCCAGAAAGCGGCCGATCACCGAGCGTACGCGGATGTTTTGGGACAGCCCCGGCACACCGGGACGCAGCGCGCACACGCCGCGCACGATGAGATCCACTTTTACCCCGGCTTGCGAGGCTTCGTACAGCGCCATGATGGTTTCCGGCTCCAGCAATGCGTTCATCTTGGCAATGATGTGCGCGCGCTTGCCCGCTAGAGCGAGCTTGGTTTCGTTGTGGATGGCCTGCAGGGTCTGGCTGTGCAGCGAGAACGGCGATTGCCACAGATGATTCAATTTGCGCGCCTTACCGAGGCTGGTGAGCTGGCCGAACACCTCGTTCGCGTCCGCACAAATTTCTTCGTTGGCGGTGAACAGGCCGAAATCGGTGTAGAGCCGCGCGGTGCGCGGATGGTAATTGCCGGTGCCGAGATGCACATAGCGGCGCAGCTTACCGTCTTCGCGCCGCACCACCATCAGCATCTTGGCGTGCGTCTTGTGGCCGACCACGCCGTACACCACGTGCGCACCGACCTCTTCTAGCTTGCGCGCCCAGTTGATATTGGCTTCCTCGTCGAAGCGCGCGAGCAGTTCCACCACCACGGTCACTTCCTTGCCGAGTTGGGTGGCAGCGATCAAAGCATCCATCAGCGCGGAATCCACGCCGGTGCGGTATACCGTCTGCTTGATGGCGACTACGCTGGGGTCGGTGGAAGCCTGTTGGATGAAATCGATGATCGGTTTGAACGATTGGAAAGGGTGATGCAGCAACACGTCACCCTTGCGAATGACCTTGAACATGTCCGCGCCCTTTTTCTGCAACACGTTGGGCACACCGGGCGAGAATTCCGGAAACTTCAAGTCGTCGCGTGCTACCTGGCTGGGGATGCCCATCAGTCGCACCAAGTTGACCGGCCCATCCACGCGGTATAGATCGTTGGACTCCAGATTAAATTGTTGCAGCAGAAATTCGGCCACTTGCGGTGAGCAGTTGTCGGTGACTTCCAGACGCACTGCGTTGCCGAAGTGGCGGTGCGGCAATTCGCCCTGCAGGCTGATGCGCAGGTTTTTCACTTCCTCGTCATCCACGAACAGGTTGCTGTTGCGCGTAACCCTGAACTGGTGGCAACTCAGCACTTCCATGCCGCTGAATAATTCCCCGACATGGGCATGCAGAATGGACGAGAGGAATACGAAGCTGTGCGCGCAGCCGCTGATTTCCGGCGGCAGCGGGATGGTGCGCGGCAACACGCGCGGCGCCTGCACAATAGCTTTGGCGGAATTGCGCCCGAAGGCATCCTTGCCTTGCAGCTCCACCGCGAAATTCAGGCTCTTGTTGAGCACGCTCGGGAAAGGATGCGAGGGGTCAAGCCCGATCGGGGTCAGCACCGGCATCACTTCATTGAAAAAAAACTCCCGTACCCAGGCGCGTTGTGCATCGTTCCATTTGGTGCGGCGCAGGAAACGGATACCGTGTTTATCGAGGGCGGGCAGGATGTCGTTGTTGAGTACCTGGTATTGCCGCGTGATGAGCTGATGCGCCTGCTCGCGCACCAGCTTCAGGGTTTGGTGCGCGTCCATGCCATCCGGCCCTGCAGGGATGCCGGTGAGCTTAATCTGCTCTTTCAGGCCGGCAACACGGATTTCAAAAAATTCATCCAGGTTGCTGCTGACGATGCAGAGATATTTCAGCCGCTCCAGCAACGGAATGCCGGCATTTTCCGCCTGCGCCAGCACGCGCCGGTTAAATTCCAGCTGCCCCAGTTCGCGGTTGAGAAAATGCTGCGCGGGATATTTTTTAACCACCGTGCGGATTGACTTGATTATTTATGCGGCGGCACATAACCGGGAGGCATTTGCGCGCCATCGCCGAAGAAGTAATCCTCCATTTGCCTGGCCAGGTACTTGCGCGCCTGTGCATCGGCGAGATTGAGGCGGTTCTCGTTAACCAGTATGGTCTGGTAGCGTATCCAGCCTTGCCATGCTTCCTTGGAGACGTTTTCAAAAATGCGCTTACCAAGCTCGCCAGGATAAGGGAGGCGCTCCAGCCCTTCCGCTTCGCGCCCGAGTTTTACGCACTGCACCATTCTTGTCATGGTTGTATTCTCCGGTTATTTGATTCAGGTTTTGATTGTGACATTAATATACGCAGCCATGCATAGTTTTATTGCAAAGCTTTTACGAACACCTTGGAACGCCGCTGGTAGTTGTACAGGCTTTTTTTCTGCGCGGGCAGTTTTCCTATGTCGGTTTCCTTGAAACCGCGCTCGACAAACCAGTGGGCGGTGCGCGTGGTCAGCACAAACAGCTTGCGCAAACCCTGTGCCTGCGCTTCCGACGTGATGTGCTTGAGCAGTGCATCACCGTAGCCGCGTCGGCGGCAAGCAGGCTGCACCGCGAGGCAGGCCAGTTCTGCCGCTGCCTCATCGGCAAACGGATACAGCGCGGCACAACCGATGATGCGGTGGTCATGTTCCATCACCACGAAACGGCCAATTTCGCGCTCGAGCAGCTCGCGGCTGCGCCGCACCAGTATGCCTTCTTCTTCCAGCGGATGCAGCAATTGCAGGATGCCGCCGACATCGTTGATGGTGGCGTCGCGCAACGTGTTGAGCGTGGTCTCAACCACCATGCTGCCGATGCCGATATCGGAAAATAATTCCTGGAGTATCGCGCCATCCACGTGGCGGCTGATCAGGTGTGCGCGCGCCACACCTTCTTCGCAGGCGTGTACCGCGCACGGCAGGAACAGCCCGACATCGTCCGGCAACTTGCGCTTGCCGGAAAGCACAGTGTTCGCCTGATCCACGGTTAGTTCGCGCAGCAAATCACCTTTCTTGTCCAGCACGCCATCGTGGTCCATCAGGAAAATCAGCTTGTCCGCATCCAGCGCGATGGCGGCCTGCGTCGCCACATCTTCGAGGGTGAGATTGAACACTTCGCCGGTGGGCGAATAACCCAGCGGCGAGAGCAGCACCACCTCGTTGTGGGCGAGCCGGTCCTTGATTGCGGTTACGTCCACCTTGCGCACGCTGCCGGTGTGCAGCAAGTCCACCCCGGCGATCACCCCCATCGGCTGCGCGGTAATAAAGTTACCGCCCGCCACGCGGATGTCGGCATTCGCCATTGGTGAATTCACCAACCCCATGGACAGCAACGCCTCGATTTCCACCCGCACCCGCCCTACCGCTTCCTTTACGCATTGCATGGTTTCCGCATCAGTCAGACGGATGTTCTGGTGGTAGCGATCCTCGATGTTATTGCGCGACAGGTGTTGCTCGATTTGCGGGCGCGCACCGTGCACCAGCACCAGCCGCACGCCCAAACTGGCAAGCAGGTTGAGGTCGTGGGTCAATCCGATAAATTTGCCATCCGCCACCACTTCGCCGCCGAAGGCGACCACAAAAGTGCGCCCGCGAAAGGCATTGATATAAGGCGCGACGGAGCGAAACCAGGTTACAAAGTCGGTAGAGGGTACGGAATTATGTGGCATATATTTGTCTTCCCTGTAGGAAGGTTAACGGGCAACGTACCCAGCAACAGTTGCAAATAATGCCATGAATACTACCTAATTTGGCGTAATTTGTGATGTAGATATTGTACGGATAGTGTATTTCCGTGCCTAGCCAGTCTTGACAGGTTAAAAGAATTTTGCCACTCTGCCCGCATGTTCCGCTCCATTAGAAAATTTGTTGCAGTGTTTTTGGCCATTTGGTTGCCGCTGTTCAGTGGCAATGCGCTGGCTGAGTCGGTTGCCATGCAGTCGAATGCGGAAGGCTGTCATGCTGCGCCGCCGCAGCAAAGTGGGCATTACTCGCACCATGCCTCAGCCCAGCATCAGCATATGCATCAAGCACAACTTGCCGCGAATCCCGATCTATCTTCCGATCAACACGGTCAACAAAACTCTTCCTGTAAAAACCACACCCTCTGCCATCTGGTGTGCTGCGGATACGTTGCCGGTTCTATGTCGGTGATCGTTGCAGAGCAACAGGCAGATCGTATCTTTACTCCCTATCTCGATACACCACGCACGCTTACTCTTCCACTGTTTGATCCTCCCCCGCTCGCTCGCACTTAATACGGGGTGAGCCGCTTCCATCGTTTATTCACGCCAGTTCTGTTGGCATAAAAGCTCTCGTCCCGAATCGTCCGGCAGCCGTTTTCGACTGCCTGTTCGCCACTCATTTGAGGATTCGGATCATGAAAACGAGCAAAGCGAGTTTCGCTAAAACTTATTTACCAACCCGCATTGTGCTGCGCAGCTTGGCAATATGTGTCGCGCTGGCTGCGGCTTGGCCCAGTATGGCGCAGTCCCTGCCCGTGGTGGATGTGTATAAAAGCCCGCAGTGCGGCTGCTGCAAGGCTTGGGCGGAACACCTGCAAAAAAACGGCTTTACGGTCATTTTGCATGATGTGGATGATGTGCCTGCGGCACGCAAGAAACTGGGCATGCCCAATCGTTTTGGCTCATGCCATACCGCCAAGGTTGGGCAATATTTAGTTGAAGGACACGTGCCTGCGGCGGACATCAAGAAATTGCTCAAGAAACATCCCGAGGCCATCGGTCTGGCCGTGCCTTCCATGCCACCCGGATCACCCGGCATGGAAGGTGAACGTAGCATTCCATATGACACCCTGCTGGTTACGCAGGATGGCAAAGCAAAGGTTTTTGCGCATCATTGAACTGGTGCAACTAACCATAGGGAATGAATTATGAAGATGCGATTTATTGCCAGATTAGCAGCTTGCGGGTTAATGGGAGCATGGCTGTTGCCTGCTTATGCGGCTGATGATCTGGGCGCCAATCTCACCGGGCTGCTGGAGTATGCGCGCGAGCACAACCCCGAGTTCGCGGCGATGCGCTACGAGGCGGATGCTGCGGCACAACGCGTACAGCCTGCCGCAGCTTTGCCCGATCCGGTGTTGCGCACCGAGTTGATGGACATCGCCAATAACGGCATGGACAAGAACCCCAGCCTATTCCCATCGCAGGTGGGCAGCACGCGCTATACGTTTACGCAGAGCGTGCCATGGTTTGGCAAGCGTGATTTGAAGCGGGAAGCAGCCGGGGCTGTGGCAGGCCAGGCACAGGGGCGAACCGCCGCAACCTGGGCGGAATTGTCGGCGCAAATCAAGTCCGCTTACGCGCAGTATTACTACGTTATTGGCAGTCAAAAAATCACCCGCGACCTGCTCGATCTGGTGGTGCAGATGGAGAAAGTTGCGCAGATTCGTTATGCCAACGGCCTTGCTGCGCAGCAAGACGCGGTGCGCGCGCAAGTTGAACAAACGGCCATGAAAACCGAACTGGTCATGCAGGGCAGCACCAAGCGGCAAGCTGAGGCACGGCTGAATGCTTTGTTGTCGCGTCCGGCAAACATGCCGCTTGCCACCCCGCAAGCCTTGCGCAACATTCCCGCAGCAGCCAGCCTGGAAAACTATAAGGCATTGGAAAATCGTATTCGTGAACACAACCCGGATTTATTTGTGGACGAGGCGGGTATCAGCGCGGCAGAAAAAAATCGTGATCTTGCTTACAAAAATCGTTATCCGGACTTTGCGCTGGGTATTTCTCCGACCCAGTTCGGCACCACGGTGCGCGAGTGGGGCTTGATGGTTGAACTCAATATTCCGTTGCAGCAAGAGACCCGCCGTTCGCAGGAGCGTGAATCCGAAGCCATGCTGGCGGCAGCAAAGGCACGCAAGGAAGCAACCGCCAACCGCACCCTGTCTGCGCTAGCCGAAAATCTGTCCGGCCTTGACGCAGCGCAACGCACCGAGTTGCTGAGTGCCAACGGTCTGTTGCCGCAAGCGAAGGTCACCTTTGAAGCCGCGTTAACCGCCTACCAGACCGGCAGGGTGGATTTTGCGACGCTGCTGGATGCGGTACGGCAAATCCTGAAGGCCAAGCTGGAAGCGTTGAAAGCACAGGCGGACGCACAGATAAGTTTGGCTGAAATCGAACGATTGTTGGGAGAAGATCTATGAAACCGATCAGCATAATAATTATTGGCGTTCTGGCTTTGCTTGGCGTAGGCGCAAGCGGATATTGGTTCGGCACACGCACGGTTACCCAAGCGCCGGCTGCGCCAGCCCCCGTTGCGACTGTCAAGGCAGAACGGAAGATTCTGCATTACCGCAATCCGATGGGCTTGCAGGACACCTCGCCGGTGCCGAAGAAAGATGCGATGGGTATGGACTACGTTGCGGTGTATGAGGGAGGCGAGGAGCCGGGCAGTGGCAATCAAACCGCTTCGTCCTTCGGTACCTCGGGACAGGTAATAATCAGCGTCGAAAAGGTGCAGAAGCTGGGGGTGAAAACCGAGCATGCTGCGAAGCGCGCGCTGGATAAAACGATACGCGTCGTGGGCAAGGTGGAAGTCAACGAGCGGAATATCCACAACATCGCTCCCAAGTTTGAGGGGTGGATAGAAAAGTTGCATGTGAAGACCACTGGGGAACCGGTAAAGAAAGGGCAGGCACTGTTCGATGTGTATAGCCCGGAGTTGGTATCGGCGCAGCGCGAGTACACGATTGCCATGCAAGGTGTCGCGGCATTGAAAGATGCGGATGGCGATATCAGGCAGAGTATGCAAAAGCTCGCCGAGGCCAGCTTGCAGCGCCTCAAGAACTGGGATATTTCCGAGCAGCAGGTGAAAGAACTGACCGAATTCGGGACAACCAGGCGCAGCCTGACCTTCAATGCTTTTCATACGCCGGTGAATGGCATTGTGTTGGAGAAGAAAGCCTTCGAGGGGATGCGTTTCATGCCCGGTGAAATGCTGTATCAGATCGCCGATCTTTCCTCGGTGTGGGTGATGGCAGATGTTTTTGAGCAGGACATCGCTTTGGTAAGGACTGGCGCCAAGGCCAGGGTGAAAATCAACGCTTACCCAGACAAGGAATTCGAAGGCGCGATTACCTACATCTACCCGACTTTGAAGCCCGAGACCCGCACTGTCACGGTGAGACTGGAGATTGCCAACCCGCATGGGTTGCTCAAGCCAGCCATGTTTGCGCAGGTGGAAATTTCGGTGACCGGCAAGGGTAAGGTGCTAACCGTGCCGGCTTCTGCGGTGATTGATAGCGGCACACGCCAAATTGTGCTGGTGCAACTGGCAGAAGGGCGTTTTGAGCCGCGCGAAGTCAGCCTGGGCAGCCGTAGCGACAATTATGTGGAAGTGCTGGATGGGGTTGCCGAAGGAGAGCGCGTGGTTGTGGCAGCCAATTTTTTGATTGATGCAGAGAGCAACCTCAAGGCAGCGCTTGGCGGACTTGGGCACGCGCATGGCGGTGGGGCGCCAGATGCAAAAGGAGCGAATGAGCAATCGAAGCCAGTTGCGGTAGGATATCAGACAGAAGGTATGCTGAACGCCCTCAATGCAGACGGCACGGTCAATGTCACGCACAGCCAGATCAAGATGCTGGGCTGGCCGGGAATGACCATGGATCTCGCGCTGGCTAATTCGTCGTTGGTGACAGGCATTCAACCCGGCACGGCCATCACCTTTGAAATCGTCGAACGCAAGCCAGGAGAATGGGTGATTACCAAACTGCAAGCCAAAGCGGCTGCGCCTTCCGGCAACCCGCACGCGGGGCACTGATATGTTAAACACCATCATCGACTGGTCGGCGCGCAATCGTTTTCTGGTGCTTCTCGCCACATTGTTCATCACGCTGGCGGGCATTTACTCGGTGATCAAGACCCCGCTGGACGCACTACCCGATTTGTCGGATGTGCAGGTGATCGTCTATACCGAATATCCCGGCCAAGCGCCGCAAGTGGTGGAAGATCAGGTCACCTACCCGTTGACCACTTCCATGATTTCGGTACCGAAATCCAGGGTAGTGCGTGGATTTTCGGTCTTCGGCGCATCCTTTGTGTATGTCATTTTCGAGGATGGCACCGACCTCTATTGGGCGCGCTCGCGGGTGCTGGAGTATCTTAACTTTGCTTCCGGCAAATTGCCCAAGGGCATTACGCCGCAGATCGGCCCGGATGCGACCGGTGTCGGCTGGGTATACCAGTACGCGGTGATCGGCGTGAACAAGACGCTGGCCGAACTGCGCACTATTCAAGATTGGTACCTGCGTTATCAGCTCACCAAGGCACACGGGGTATCGGAGGTGGCTTCTGTCGGCGGCTTCGTGCAGCAGTATCAGGTGACGGTGGATCCGGTAAAGCTGCGTGCCTACGGCATTCCGCTCAACAAGGTGGTGCAGGTGATCCGCGAGTCCAATCGCGATGTGGGCGGGCGTGTGGTAGAAATGGCCGAGACCGAGTATATGGTGCGCGGCAAGGGTTATCTGCGCGGCACGGGCGACATTGAGAATCTGGTAGTCAAGGCGGAAAAAGGTACACCGGTGCTGATCCGCGACATTGCGCGTGTCGAGCTCGGCCCGGACGAGCGGCGCGGCCTCACCGAGTTGAACGGTGAAGGTGAAGTGGTGTCCGGTATCGTCATGGCGCGCTATGGGCAGAACGCGCTGGAGGTTATCGAGAACATAAAAAACAAAATTGCCGAGGTGTCCGCTGGTCTGCCCGATGGCGTAACCATACAGACGGTGTATGACCGTTCCGACCTGATCCACCATGCCATCGCAACCCTGAAAAGCACATTGCTGGAGGAAAGCATTATCGTCGCACTGGTGTGCATGGTATTTCTGATGCATGTTCGCAGCGCGCTGGTGGCCATCGTGATGTTGCCCGTCGGCGTGCTGATCGCCTTTATTGCCATGCGCGTGCTGGGCATAAATTCCAACATCATGAGCCTGGGCGGCATCGCGATTGCCATCGGCGCGATGGTGGATGCGGCTATCGTGATGATTGAGAACGCGCACAAACATCTTGAGCGGGTCAAGGAGGGTGAGTCGCGCTTTGAAGCAATGCTGGCAGCATGCAAGGAAGTCGGCCCGGCGTTATTTTTCTCTCTGCTCATTATCACGGTCTCATTTTTGCCGGTATTCACGCTGGAAGCGCAGGAAGGGCGGTTGTTCTCGCCGCTTGCCCTTACCAAGACCTTCTCCATGGCCGGTGCGGCATTGCTGTCCATCACGCTGGTGCCGGTATTGATGGGGCTGTTTATACGCGGCAAGCTCATGCCGGAGGCAAAGAACCCGCTGAACCGCTTTTTGATCTGGGCTTATCGCCCGATCATCGCGGCGGTGATGCGCTGGAAGAAAACAACCATCGTCACCGCGCTGGTGCTGCTGGGTATTTCCATCTATCCTGCGACACGCTTGGGTAGCGAATTCATGCCCACACTCAACGAGGGCACGCTGCTCTACATGCCCGCCTCGCTGCCCGCCATGTCCATCACCAAGGCGGCTGAACTGTTGCAGACGCAGGACAAGATCATCAAGAGCTTTCCCGAGGTTGCATCCGTGTATGGCAAGGCAGGACGTGCGCAGACGGCCACCGACCCGGCCCCGCCGGAGATGTTCGAGACGGTGATTAATCTCAAGCCGGAAAAAGAATGGCGTGCCGGCATGACCATCGACAAGCTGATTGCGGAAATGGACAAGGCATTGCAATTTCCGGGTATGGCCAACTCGTGGACCATGCCGATCAAGGCGCGTCTCGACATGCTCGCCACCGGCATCCGCACACCGGTCGGCATCAAGGTGTATGGCAAGGATCTGCAAGGAATAGAGCGTGTGGCTAAGGATATCGAAGCAGTGATCAAGAATATTCCGGGCACCACCAGTGCCTTTGCCGAGCGCATTACCGGCGGTTTCTACCTCGATATTGAGCCGGATCGGGAAGCGCTTGCGCGTTACGGGCTGGCGGTCGGCGAGCTGCAGGATGTCATCTCTACCGCACTCGGCGGCGAGATGGTGACCACGACGGTGGAGGGGCGTGAACGCTTCGGCGTCATCGTCCGCTACCCGCGCGAGTTGCGCAGCAGCCCTGAACTGATCGCGAGGGAGGTGCTGGTACAGAGCATGGAGGGTGCGATGATCCCGCTCGGGCAACTCGCCAAGGTGGAAGTAGTCAAGGGAGCGCCCGCCATTCGTACCGAGAACGCGCTGCTTTCTGCTTACATCTATGTGGATATTCGCGACCGCGATATCGGCTCGTATGTGGCGGAGGCGCGCAAGGCGGTGGCGGAGAAAGTGAAATTCCCGCCCGGTTACTATGCGACATGGAGCGGGCAGTTTGAATACATGGAGCGCGCTGCCGCCAAAATGAAGATTGTTATACCGATTACCCTGCTGATCATTTTCTTGTTGCTCTACCTCAATTTCATGCGCGTGACGGAAACCCTGATTGTGATGCTCTCGGTGCCGTTCGCGCTGGTGGGGGGTGTCTGGTTGCTGTGGCTGCTCGGCTACAATATGAGCATCGCGGCGGCAGTCGGCTTCATCGCGTTGGCAGGGGTGTCCGCGGAGATCGGCGTGATCATGCTGATTTATCTTGATCATGCGCTGCAAACAATAATCCAGAAACGCCATGCTTTCGGGGAACAGGTGAGCGTAAGTGATATCTACGATGCTGTCATGCAAGGAACATCGCTGCGAGTGCGCCCCATTATGATGACGGTGTTTGCCATTACTGCGGGGCTGTTACCTATTATGTGGGGGCATGGCACAGGGTCGGAGGTCATGAGTCGTATCGCCGCGCCGATGATCGGCGGCATGATCTCATCGACCATTTTGACTTTGGTGGTCATTCCGGTCATTTATGCACTGGTTAAGGAAGCGGGGTTGCGCAAGCTGTAGCATGGGGTTTTACGCCAAAGCTCGCCACCCCCGGTACGGCGCTTTCGTGTTCATCATGTCAGGATTCCCATTGTGGATGCCGAGTATTTTGACACTGCTAATGTTTCTGATATTGGTATGGATATGCATGCGGCTTATATGGTAAGAAGAGCGGGAAGCCATAGCAGAACTTGGAAGCGTATACACCGGGTATGCACAGCCGTAGGAGCCGGATGATAACTTCAAGGTGGTGTGAAGAGTCGGCCGAAGGCCGGCAGATTCCCGGCTTGAGCTGTAACTTCAAGCCCTCGCCTAAAGGTGAGGGTTGTTCGGTAGTTTTCACACCCTAACTGTGAGTGTCAATATGTCGAGTAATAATCCCGTGCGGTGTTAAAATCGCGCTCCAAAATTTTCTGAAATCGAGTTTTACATGCTTTCCACCGCCAACATCACCATGCAATTCGGGGCGAAGCCCCTGTTTGAAAACGTCTCCGTAAAATTCGGTGATGGCAACCGCTACGGCCTCATTGGCGCGAACGGTTGCGGCAAGTCCACGTTCATGAAAATCCTCGGCGGCGATCTGGAGCAAAGTTCGGGCAATGTGATGCTGGACAAGGGCGAGCGGCTGGGCAAGTTGCAGCAGGATCAATTTGCCTACGAGGACACGCGTGTGCTGGACGTGGTGATGATGGGGCACGCCGAGATGTGGGAGGTGATGGCGGAGCGCGATGCGATTTATGCCAACCCGGATGCCTCGGAAGAAGACTACATGCACGCCGCCAATCTGGAGGCGAAGTTCGCCGAATTCGACGGCTACACGGCGGAAGCGCGCGCCGGTGAGCTGTTGAACGGACTGGGGATAGCGCAAGAGTTGCAGAATGGCCCGATGCGCGAAGTCGCACCCGGTTTCAAATTGCGCGTGCTGCTGGCGCAGGCATTGTTCTCCGACCCGGAAATCTTGTTGCTGGATGAACCGACCAACAACCTCGACATCAATTCCATACGCTGGCTGGAAGATATACTCAACGCGCGCAACAGCACCATGGTCATCATCTCGCATGACCGCCACTTCCTGAACAGCGTGTGTACCCACATGGCCGACCTGGACTTCGGCAGGATCATGGTTTACCCCGGCAACTACAACGATTACATGCTGGCCTCGACCCAGGCGCGCGAGCAGCAGTCGTCGGACAATACCAAGGCCAAGGAAAAGATCGCCGAGTTGAAGGCTTTCGTGGCGCGCTTCTCGGCGAATGCGTCCAAGGCCAAGCAGGCGACTTCGCGCGCGCGCCAGATCGACAAGATCAAGGTCGAAGACATCAAGCCATCCAGCCGCCAGTACCCGTTCATCCGCTTCGAATACGATGAGCGCGAGAAGCTGCATCGCGTCGCGGTGGAAGTGCAACACATGAGCAAGGGTTTCGACCGCGTGCTGTATTCCAACGTGAATTTCCGTATCGACGCGGGTGAAAAAGTCGCCATTATCGGGCCGAACGGCATTGGCAAGACCACGCTGCTGCGCTGCCTAGCGGGCGACCTCACCCCGGATACCGGCATCATCAAGTGGGCGGACAAGGCCAAGCTCGGCTACTACGCGCAAGATCATGCCGCCGATTTTGCCGAAGATATAATCATGATGGACTGGATGACCGACTGGCGCGGCCCGAGCGACGACGACCAGGTGGTGCGCGGCACGTTAGGTCGTTTGCTGTTCTCCGGCGACGACGTGAAGAAAAAAGTGAAAGTGCTGTCCGGCGGCGAGAAGGGCCGCATGCTGTTCGGCAAGCTGATGCTGCAAAAGCCCAACGTGCTGCTGATGGACGAGCCGACCAACCACATGGATATGGAAGCCATCGAGTCGCTCAACACCGCACTCGACCTGTACAAAGGCACGCTGATATTTGTCAGCCACGACCGCGAGTTTGTTTCATCGCTCGCCACGCGCATCATCGAAATTTCCGCCAAGGGTGTCACCGATTACCACGGCACGTATGAGGAATATCTGCGCAGCCAAGGCATGGTGGTGTAACGATAGACCCACCTTTGTCAAAGGTGTTAGGGGGTAGTGGTATCAGATATCGAAGACTTTCAAATCCACCTCAGTCCAGAATGGCACTGGGCGCGGCTGGTGCTGGTACATAGGCAAACACCCGCAAAGCAGAATACGCGATTTCACAGGCGAACCTCATCGCTAAGGTAGCAGGCAACACCGAATATTTCGCTCAGACGAATTGGCAGCTCGTGCGCTAACAAGATTTTTGTTTGAGCTTCCCTCTGTGCGGGTAACTATGCACAAAGAAACCCCCCTTGCATGCAGAAGCATGCAAGGGGGGTTTAGCAAAAAAAGAGCAAGGCCGTTAAGCCTTGCTCCTTTTAATTCCCACCCTTCTTAGGAAGGGCAAAAACTGATTACTTCTTAGCGTCTAACTTGCCTGCACGGAACAGATCAGGCTGATCTGCACCTTCAGCTTGGATAATGGCGACATTACCCTTCATCAGGCGGGTCAGTGCATGGTCAACCAGGATGTACTTGGCTGGAACGCGTGCCTTGAATTCCACCATCGTCGCACCACCAGGAGGTACCGTTGTGGTTTGCACGTTGAGTTCCGGTGCGCCAGTGGAGCCTTCAGCCCAAACCTTATCGAAGATGGTACCAATTGCGTGGAATGATGAAGTCAGGTTAGGACCGCCAACACCGAAGAAAACACGGATGTTGTCGCCAACTTTGGCTTTCATCGGGGCTCCAGCCAAGGCAGCAGCGGAACCGTTCATCACCACGTTAGTGGGTTGCTCCATCATCATCTTCTCCATGCTGAAATCTTTGTGAGGGCCAGCGCCATCAGCATAGATATCGCCTTGCATCACGTAGAATTCCTTGTCAACCTTCGGCAGGCCGCCTTCTGGTTCGATCAGGATCAAGCCATACATACCGCTCGAAATATGCTGTGGAATCACCGTAGTAGCGCAGTGATACACAAACAGGCCTGGGTTCAATGCCTTGAACACAAATGACTTCTCTTCACCCGGAGCAACGCTGGTCAGCGCAGCACCACCACCCTGACCCCATACTGCATGCAGGTCAACGTTATGGATCAAAGCGCTGGTCTTGGCATTTTTCATGGTGACTTCAATTGTGTCACCAACGCGGGCACGCAGCATAGGGCCCGGTACTTTTCCGTTGAATGTCCAGTATGTAAATGAAGTTTTAGCGGCACCGTCAAGAATTCCGTTTACTTCAACAGCTTCCAGAGTGAACTTAACATGTGTTGGGCCACGCTTGCCTACAGGTGTTCCTACTGCAGTTGGATCTTGAACAATGCTTACAGGCTCAGGACCTGCAGCCCATGTTGCCGATGAGCCAAATGCCAACAGACCCAGCGACAGCGCTCCGATGATTGCACTTACTTTCATGATGATTCCCTTCCCTTAGTTTTGCTGGTTATTAAAAACTACATACTGCAACATACATACCGTATCACAAGTCAGCAGGTGCGCCACCGACAGACCGGACAAACACTACAAAAACAAACCTTCATTAAGCTTTTTGTATTTTTCACCTGGGTGCATTATTTTTGCACCTTGAGTGTTATTTCGATCCGATATTGTTTATCTTCCAAGCTTGATGCAGAGGTTGATTTATCAATATGGTTGATTCTAATTCTGGTTGCCTAAGCTTAAATTTTCTTTGATATACGTCAACTTTCATTAACAAAGAGAGGGGGAAACATTGAACTAACAGGGTTTGAAGCATTCATCCTTGTAAAAGCCCGTACAAAAATTGTACTCCAAAATTGAATCCGCCAATGATTAAAAACTAGCGGTTTTTTAGCTGGCTTACAGGCCAGCGTCTGCACGCAAGGCGGCGGCCTTGTCTGTCACTTCCCAGGTAAATCCCGGCTCTTCGCGGCCAAAATGGCCGTAAGCAGCGGTGCTCTGATATATGGGACGCAATAGGTCGAGCATTTGCACGATGCCTTTCGGGCGCAGGTCGAAATGTTTCTTCACCAGCTCCGCAATCTTCTCGTCGGAAACTTTGCCGGTGCCGTAAGTTGTGACCCAGACACTGGTAGGTTGCGCCACACCGATCGCGTAGGAAATCTGGATCAGGCACTTATTGGCCAATCCCGCCGCCACAATGTTCTTGGCGACATAGCGGCCTGCGTAAGCTGCGGAACGATCCACCTTGGACGGATCCTTGCCGGAGAATGCGCCGCCGCCGTGCGGGGCTGCGCCGCCGTAGGTATCCACAATGATCTTGCGCCCGGTCAGGCCGCAGTCGCCCTGCGGGCCGCCGACGACGAAACGGCCGGTCGGGTTGACTAGGTATTTGATGTTGCCCTTCATCAGTTCCTTCGGTAACACCGGCTTGATGATCTCCTCGATCACGGCATCGATTGCGGACTGCTTCATCTTCGGGCCGTCGGACATTTCAGGCGCGTGCTGGGTGGAGAGCACCACAGTGTCGATGGAGTGCGGCTTGCCATCCACATAGCGAACGGTGACCTGCGATTTTGCGTCCGGGCGCAGCCAGTTCAGGCGGCCATCGCGGCGCAGTTGCGCCTGGCGCTCGACCAAGCGGTGTGCCAGGTAAATCGGCAGCGGCATCAGGGTGTCGGTCTCGTCACAGGCATAGCCGAACATCAGGCCTTGGTCGCCCGCTCCTTGATCAAGAGTATCGTCATAGGCCTTGTTCACGCCTTGGGCGATGTCCGGGCTTTGCTTGTCATAGGCCACCAGCACGGCACAGCCTTTGTAATCAATACCGTATTCGGTGTTGTCGTAGCCGATGCGCTTGATGGTGTCACGCGCCACCTGGATGTAGTCCACATTGGCGCTGGTGGTAATCTCGCCAGCCAGCACGACTAGGCCAGTGTTGCACAGCGTTTCAGCGGCAATGCGTGAATGCTTGTCCTGCGCTAGAATGGCGTCCACAATGGCATCGGAAATTTGATCCGCAACCTTGTCTGGATGACCTTCAGATACCGATTCGGATGTGAATAGAAATTCGCTCATTGTGTTCCGTACGCCTCCAGGCTGGATAATTAGGACGCATATTATAACAAAACCCGGTTGTTTCTACCCATGTGTCCTTCCATTGTTGTTTGGCTGTTCGAATTAGCAGCACACTTGCCGCTTGGTGCATTACATCGTCTGGGCACACTAATGGGCTGGGCGACATATCTACTGTCTGGCAATTATGCCCGGCGCTTGCGCGAGAATCTCAGGTATGAAATGGGGAGCTGCCCTGAAAAGGATTTCCACAAGGTGTTAAACGCCAGCATAGCGGAAGCGGGCAAGGGCGTGGCCGAATTGCCATGGCTTTGGCGCCGGCCGCTGGCGGAGGTGGCGGCCAGCGTCAAGGCGTGCCACGGATGGGAACATGTCGAGGCCGCGCGTGCGCGCGGTAAGGGAATAGTTTTTTTAACTCCGCACCTGGGGTGCTTCGAAGTTTCCGCGACCTATGCGGCTGAATCAATTCCTATCACCGTGCTGTATCGCCCGCCCAAACTGGCCTGGCTGGAACCGGTGATGTGTAGCGGGCGCGAGCGCGGCCAGATGCGGCTGGCGCGCACCGACGTGGGCGGGGTGCGCTCGTTGTATAAGGCGCTTAAACGCGGCGAGGCAATCGGGCTGTTGCCGGATCAGGTGCCCGGCAAAGGCGAAGGAGAGTGGGCTGATTTTTTTGGCCGACCGGCCTATACCATGACGCTGGTGGGGCGCCTGGCAGAATCCAGCGGGGCGGCCGTGCTGATGGCGTATGCCGAGCGTTTGCCGAAAGGCGCGGGCTACGTTATCCATATTACGCCGCTGGAATTTGTTTCCGGCATCCCCATCACAAAACAGATAAATGCGGCGCTGGAAAAAGTGGTGCGCGCCTGCCCCACGCAATATCTGTGGAGCTATAACCGTTACAAGGTTCCCGCTGGTATTGAGCCGCCCAGGCAGCAGGAAGCGGGGCAGCCATGATGGTTCGCTTCAGCGTTTTCCTGATCTGGTTGTTGCACTTTTTGCCGTTGCCGGTGCTGGCATGGTTTGGCAACGGTGTGGGCATGGTGTTTTATGCGCTGGCTGCGGAGCGACGCAGGGTGGCGGACATCAACTTGCATTTGTGTTTTCCCGAAATGTGCAAGGCAGAACGCGCTCGCCTGATACGCGCCCATTTCCGGGCGTTCGGGCGCAGCGTTGTCGAGCGCGGCATCCTGTGGTGGTCCAGCAGTGAGCGGATCAAGAAACTGGTGCGTGTCGAAGGGCTGGAGCATTTTCAGGCCGTACACGGCAAGCCTCTCATCCTGCTGACGGCGCATTTTGTCGGGCTGGATGTCGGCGGCTCCTGGCTCTCCCAGCATACCGATGTGGTCACCGTTTATTCCAAACAGAAAAACCCCTATTTCGATGCTTTTATGTTGCGGAAGCGGACGCGCTTCGGGAATCAGTTGTTGTATTCACGGCAAGATGGCATGCGCCCTGCGGTAAGGGCTATGCGCGAAGGCCACCCTTTTTACTATTTCACGGACCAGGATTTTGCGGCCCGGGATGCGCTGTTCATCCCCTTCTTCGGCGTGCCGGCCTCTACCTTGACCACCGTGCCGCGTTTGGCGGAAATGACTGGCGCGCGAGTAGTGCCCTGTATCCCCCGTGTGCTGCCGCATGGCAAAGGTTATGAACTGCGCTTCTACCCGGCATGGGACAATTACCCTACGGGCGATCTGGCAGCGGATACGCGCCGCGTGAATGAATTTATCGAGCAGCGTGTGCGTGAAATGCCGGAGCAGTATTTTTGGTTGCACAAGCGGTTCAAGACCAGGCCTGAAGGCGAGGAAAAGCTTTATTGAAAACCCCCTCTCCCTAAATCCTCTCCCCTAATGGGAGAGGGGCTGGGGGAGAGGGCATAAAAAAGGGGTTGCCCATGAAATACCATGACCTGCGCGATTTCATCGCGCAACTGGAAAAAATCGGCGAACTGAAACGCGTCACTACACCCGTTTCGCCGCATCTGGAAATGACGGAAATCTGCGACCGCGTGTTGCGTGCGCAAGGCCCTGCTGTGCTGTTCGAAAAACCTGCTGGACACACTATGCCCGTATTGGCGAATCTGTTCGGCACGCCGCGCCGCGTGGCGCTCGGCATGGGCGAGGAGAACACACAGGCATTGCGCGAATTGGGCAAATTGCTGGCTTACCTGAAAGAGCCGGAGCCGCCCAAGGGCCTGCGGGACGCCTGGGATAAATGGCCGGTGCTGAAGCAGGTGCTTAATATGTCGCCCAAGGTGGTGTCCAGTGCACCTTGCCAGGAAATCGTTTGGGAAGGCAATGATGTGGACTTGGGCAAGCTGCCCATCCAGCACTGCTGGCCCGGCGATGTCGCACCGCTCATCACCTGGGGCTTGGTAGTCACGCGCGGCCCGAACAAGCCGCGCCAGAATCTCGGCATCTACCGCCAGCAGGTGATCGCGCCGAATAAAGTCATCATGCGCTGGCTGGCGCATCGCGGCGGTGCGCTGGATTACCGCGACTGGTGCGCGACGCACCCCGGTGCGCCGTTCCCGCTGGCGGTGGTAATCGGCGCCGATCCGGCGACCATCCTGGGTGCGGTCACGCCGGTGCCGGACTCCTTATCCGAGTATCAATTCGCCGGATTGTTGCGCGGTGCAAAGACCGAGCTGGTGAAATGTATTGGCAGCGACTTGCAAGTTCCGGCCAGTGCCGAAATCGTGCTGGAAGGCGTAATTCACCCTAACGAAACCGCGCTGGAAGGCCCTTATGGCGACCACACCGGCTATTACAACGAGCAGGAAAAATTCCCGGTATTCACCATCGAGCGCATCACCATGCGCGCTAACCCGATTTACCATTCTACCTACACCGGCAAGCCGCCCGACGAACCGGCCATGCTGGGCGTGGCGCTGAATGAATTGTTCGTGCCGCTGCTGCAAAAACAGTTTCCAGAGATCGTGGATTTTTACCTGCCGCCGGAAGGTTGCTCCTACCGCCTCGCCGTGGTGTCCATCAAGAAACAGTATCCGGGGCACGCCAAGAGCGTGATGTTCGGCATCTGGTCCTATCTGCGCCAGTTTATGTACACCAAATTCATTATCGTGGTGGACGACGACATCAACATTCGTAACTGGCAGGAAGTGATCTGGGTGATGACAACCCGCGTTGACCCGGTGCGTGATACGTTGTTGGTGGAGAACACGCCGATTGATTATCTCGACTTCGCCAGCCCGGTGTCCGGGTTAGGCGGCAAGATGGGCTTGGATGCCACCAATAAATGGCCGGGGGAAACCCATCGCGAATGGGGCACGCCCATCGTCATGGACGCAGCGGTGAAGGCAAAGGTGGATGCGATGTGGGGGGAGATGGGGTTGTGATGTGTAGGGCGGATGAGCGTAGCGTTTTCCGCCGCCACACACCCTCTTACCTCCCCTGCAACCACTCGACCAGCGCGTCCTGCGCGGCCTGTCCGTATTTGGCGTTGGGGTGGTTGATGAAGAACACCACCACCCATTCCTTGCCGCCTTGCGAGCGCACATAACCGGCGATGGTCTTCACGCCTTCCAGTGTGCCGGTCTTGAGGTGGGCGTGGCTGGCGGCGGCGCTTTCCTTGAGGCGTTTCTTCACCGAGCCATCTACGCCGAGTATCGGCAGCGAGGATTGCAGTTCGGCGCTGAGCGGATGAGCAGCGGCGCTTTGCAGCAGCAATGCCATGCTGTGCGGGCTGATGCGCTCGGTGCGGGATAACCCCGCGCCGTTTTCCAGCACCAGTTCCGGGAAGTCGAGGCGCTGTTTGTTTAGCCATTGCTGCATAGCTGCCGTACTGCGCGTGATGGAGGTAGTAGCGTTACCTGCCACACCCAGCGTCAAGAACAACTGGCGCGCCATGACGTTGTTGCTGAATTTGTTGATGTCGTGGATGACTGTGCTCAATGGATCGGAGAGATGCGTGGCAAAGAGTTGCGCGTTACTGCTTACCACTTCCTCGCGCAATTTGCCGCGTAGCGTGCCGCCGAGTTCCTGCCACAGCGCGCGGAACACGGCTTCCACATAGCGCGTGTGCGGCATCACGCTGAGATTTTGTTCGCGCTCGCCACATTCGCTTGGGTAGCCGCCTTGCAGGATGACGCTGTCGCCGTCCGGTTGCACGCGGATGGCGTCGTCCCATTTGTCGCAATCCCCTTTCGATGGGTGTGAAGCAGTTTGTGGCGTGAACTGGTTATCCAGTCTTATGCCATCCAGTGGCGGTTCGCTGATAATTTTCAGCGTGTTTCCGTCAGGCAGGTAGCGCAGGCGCAGGGTGTTGAAATTCAGCAGCAGCGCATCCGGCCCGACGTTGTAGGCGCGTACCGGATCGTTGTCGAAGGCGGCGGGGTCGTGTGCGGGCAAATCAAAAAAGCTGCGATCCAGCACCAGGTCGCCGCGTATCTCGCGCAGGCCGCGTGCGCGCAGTTCGCTCAGCCACAGCCAGAATTGCTCGATGGTGAATTTCGGGTCACCATAACCTTTCAGGATCAGGTTGCCTTGCAGCACGCCATCTTTCAACTCGCCGTCCAGATATGCCTCTGTTTTCCAAGTGTAGGCGGGGCCGAGGATATCCAGCGCGGCGTAGGTGGTGAGTAGCTTCATGGTCGAGGCCGGATTCATCGCCTGCGTGGCGTTGATGCTGATGAGCGGTTTACGCGCATTCACCTCATATACTTCGAGGCCGATGCCGTCGAGTGGGATGTGCGCCTGCTGCAAGGCATCACGCACTGAGGAAGGCAGCGCGGCGGCGTGGGCGTTGAACACGACGAACAGTGCGGCAATCAGGGTGTACATGAGCCTCATATCAGCGCCTCCACGATATCCAGTGTGCGCTCCACCAGCATTTGCATTTCTTCCTCTCCAATCACATACGGTGGCATGAAATATACCGTGTTGCCCATCGGACGCAGCAGCAGTTCCTGTTGCAGCGCGAGCGCGAAGCAGCGTTGCGCGAAATCGGTGTGTGGACTCTCCACCTCAAATGCCCAGATCATGCCGGTGTTGCGAAAGTTCCGCACCTTGGGGTGTTCGCGCAACGGCGCGGCAATACGGTTGAAATACGCAGCTTTGCTGCAATTGATATGTAAGACATCGTCCTGCGCAAAAATATCCAGCGTCGCCAACGCCGCGCGGCAGGCCAGCGGGTTGCCGGTGTAGGAGTGCGAGTGTAGGAAGCCGCGCGCCACCTCGTCGGCATAAAACGCCTGATAGACTTCATCGGTGGTCATCACCACCGACAGCGGCAGATAGCCGCCGCTGATGCCTTTCGACAGCAGCAGGAAGTCGGGGCGAATGCCAGCTTGTTCGCACGCAAACATCGTCCCCGTACGTCCCATGCCCACCGCAATTTCATCGGCGATGAGATGCACTTCATATTGATTGCACAACTCGTGCGCGCGTTGCAGGTAAACCGGGTGATACATCGCCATGCCTGCGGCGCCTTGCACCAATGGCTCCACGATGAAAGCGGCGATGCTGTCGTGATGCTGCTGCAAATGCGCTTCCAGCTTGCCCGCGCAGCGTAGCGCATAATCCGCGGCGCTTTCTCCTTCTGCCGCATTGCGCCAGTCCGGGCTTGTCACCGTGGCATTCTGTTTCAGCAGCGCGCCGTAGGCATCGCGGAATAACGCCACATCCGTCACCGACAGCGCCCCCAGCGTCTCGCCGTGATAGCTGTTTTGCAGACTGATAAAGCTGGTTTTTTGCGGCTTGCCCAGATTGCGCCAATAATGCGCGCTCATCTTCAGCGCAATCTCCGTCGCCGACGCGCCGTCCGAAGCATAGAAACAATGCCCCAGATCGGCAGGCGCCAGTTGCGCTAGCCGCTCGGACAATTCCACCACAGGCGCATGCGTAAAACCCGCCAGCATCACATGCTCCAGCTTGTCAAGCTGGTCGGCAATCGCGGCGTTGATGCGCGGATTGCAGTGCCCGAACAAATTCACCCACCACGAACTCACCGCATCCAGATAACGCTTGTCGTTGAAATCGTACAGCCACACCCCTGTACCGCGTGCAATTGGCACCAGCGGCAGAGCCTCATGCCGCTTCATTTGTGTGTATGGGTGCCATACGGCTGTGAGGGAACGGGTGAGGAGATCGGCGTTGGGCATGAAAGGCATCAAAGGTTGTCGAACGGGCTTTGTATACGGCGGATTCAAGAACCAACCGCAACAGTTAATGCTTAGTAGCAGTTTTAGCGAGTTCCATATTGTGCAGGAGTTCGCTGTAAACCTCTACCGGTGATCGAAACTCGAGCGACCTCCTCAGCGCCTCCATACAATCGCATCCAACTATTCTTGCGAGTAAACCGACAGGTCTGCTCCATTGGGCAAATACTGATAAAACAACTAGCCATGTCTAGAAGGCTTCGCGCGGGCTATGAAGTTTCACGTCTAGCCGATGCCGGACAACACCTTGCGCACTTCGGATACTGGCAAGCTGGCTGACTCAGGTTTTCCGCTCCTTCGATCCACGCACCCCAGCAATGCGCGAAATCGGTCTGGTCATGTCGCGGATGTCGGGCAGGCGGCCCTTCAAGGTGAATTGCTCTGCATGGTCAGCGCCTGTGCCCATCTGGAACAACGCGCCACCCACCGAGTAAGTAGCGGAGGCCGGGCTGCTCTGAATCATGGTGTGAGCGGCGGCTTCGGCCAGTAGGCTTTGCAATACACTGCTGGCGTTATCGAAACTTATTATATGTATCGTGTTGGCGATTGCTGCTGTGGCGACGGGCGCGGTACTTACTACCGCCGAAGCAATCGCGGCCGGAGCAGCAAACTCGGCAGCCGCAGCCAATTCAGCGGCTGCGGGAGCGGAGACAGCCGCTTGCGCTGCGGTTACGTTCACTCCTGCAGCAGTGATGCCAACAGGTGCCGGAGTTACATTCTCCACGGGCAAATTCTGGGCTGCTTCCGCCGCAGTAACGATTTCAGCAGTAGTGGTGGTAGTGGTTGTAGCCACGGTGGTGGCCGCTGTCGTAGTAGCAGCAGCATTGGCTGCAGTTGTGGCGGTTGTGGCAGTAACCGTGGCAGGTGTGGTGGTGGCAGGCGCGGCGCTCGTGGCGGTGGATGTTGCGACGACTGTTGTCGTAGCTGCGGGGGTTGCGGTTGCCACGAGCGTGGCAGTGGGAGCCTGTGTTGTAATAGTAGGGGACGCTGTTAGTGCGGCGGCTGTGGCATTGGCAGCCGTCGTTGCGGTGGCGATCACCTCCGCAGTCGCAAGGTTGGCCGTCGCAACAGGAGCCTCAACCGTTACCGGATTCCCCTCAGTCGCGGGATTCAAGTTCGCCGCAGGCAAGGTGCCAGCGGTTTGGGTGTTTGCCGTGCTTGCTGTCGTTGCTGTTGCACCAAGATCAAGAGTAGCCGCGAACACTGCTTCTGAAACCTGGCTTGCCACGTCGGCAGGTGTGCCTTGGGTCACGCCTTGGGCACCAAAGAGGCCTGGAACGTCCAAGAGGCTTGGTGTTGTCGCGCTGGCTTCCGTTGTAGCAGCGTTGATGTCGCCCACCAATACGTTGACCAGGGCCTGCGAGGCGTCGGCGGGCACCAGCAAGGCGTTGATGGCGTCCATGACGCCGGAACTTGTCGCATTGGCGTTCAACCCCAACGCCGCAGCCAATTTCTGCTGCTGTGCTGCGTTGAGGCCGGATGCAGAAATGGTGGGATAAAATGTTTGCAGCAGACCGATCGCATCATATGTCAGCGGAGCAGCGGTGCCGTTTGTGCCCAGCGTTGTGATCAAACTCGGATTTGCCAGCGATGAAACCTGCGCCTGCGCGGCTTGCGAAAGACTGCCCCATATATGCAGGGGACTGACCGTTGCCGCTCCGCCAGAATTCGACACAACTTGTATAGAGGTTATCATTGCCGCATCCCCCGCTCTCACTACTGCCAAAATTACACGCCTATCGATCCGACAAGTCAAGCGGAGTTTTGTTCAGCACATCAGGCAGCAGCCTTCATGTCAAGCCTGAAACCATGCAGCACAGGATGGCTGGAATCACTCGTTGATGTTAGATATGCAAAATACTTGCAGAAATGATGTTTATTGCACACAAAAAAGCGTTATCGGCGTTTGCCTGATTATGATGAAAGGAGATGGAAAAGTTTGTTGTCAGTGTTTGCCTGACAAGGTGAGGAAGGTACGCGGGTTAAATCAAACAACCTTGGGGCTTATTTTGTAAACGACTGAATGGCCGGCAGCAGGCTAAACTGTTATCACACCCAGAATCAGTAGTGTCCGGTTAACTTACAAATATCCGAGCCAAGATTGAGTCTTGGCGCGGGCTGCAAAACAATTTATTTTGGTGCCGATTTGAAATCAGTTTACTCATATGCCGGTCCAAGTAACTTCCAGAGATTGATTTCTCTG
>CAITJF010000149.1 GCA_903892645.1 uncultured Nitrosomonadales bacterium
ACCTCGCCCACCTGACCTGCGTTACTCAAAATTGCACTTCATCCTAAAATTCGCCATATATATATTGTCACACATTCGATTACTGTAAAAGCAGCTGCCGTATAGCGTAATGAACTTATCGGGCTATAATTTGGCCGGATAAACTACACAGCGCGATCAGCCACCGGAATTGTGGGTGCATTCAATCCGCTGGCTATTTGCAAGTTACCCGATACCGATGGCTCTCATGGCCATTCTTGCAATGCCAGTCATTGCGTTTGTATTATGGCACTTACTTGCAATTGTTAATAAAAAGGCCGCGTGGGGGAGGAAATTGTTCAAACGCTCCATCATCAATACAACCTCTATTGTTTTTGTCTGGTTGCTGATATTTTCACTTCCCGCTGACGCGAGCGAAAGTAAATGCGAAATATGGCCGGCATGGAATAACTTTCGCAATAAGTTTGTCAGCGACGAGGGACGCGTTGTCGACCGCTCTCTTCCGCAACATGTAACCACCTCGGAAGGACAATCCTATGGGTTGATGTTTGCGTTGATCGCAAATGATCGCACCTCATTTGACTTGATCCTGCGGTGGACGGAAGACAACCTGGCTAATGGCGATTTAACCAGCCAACTCCCGGCATGGAATTGGGGCAAGCGCACGGATGGCAACTGGGGCATGATAGACAGCAATGCAGCTGCCGATGCAGACCTTTGGATCGCATACGCGCTGAGTGAGGCAGGGCGCCTGTGGAAGGTTCAGAAATACACGGCTCTCGCCGAACTCCTGACGGCCCGTATTTTACGTGAAGAAACCGCAGAAATACCGGGCTTGGGCCTCACACTTTTACCCGGACCAAAAGGTTTTCACCCTGACGAAGCCACGTGGCGGCTGAACCCCAGCTACTTACCGATACAGATCATGCGTCATTTTGCCGTGATTTATCCAAACTCTGGCTGGCATAAAATAGCTCAGACTTCGCTCGAAATCATTACCCGCTCCGCTCCGCTGGGTTTCGTGCCGGAATGGATTAATTACCAGGTTGGAAAAGGATTTCAGATTGACAACAACCCGACTCTAGCGGAAGGTGGCTTTAATGCCATCCGTGTCTATTTATGGGCAGGGATGCTGGATAGCCGAGACCCTGCATACCCTATTTTGCTGACAAAATTAGCCCCGATGGGACGCTACCTAACCAATAACGGCTCTCTGCCACGAAAAATTAACACTCTTGAGGGGGCAATCAATGGAAGTGTTTCAGCCGGATTTTCATCTGCACTCCTCCCTTTTCTGAAAACGCACAAACTAAACGAGGCGTTACATCAACAACGCCAGCGAGTTATCGCACTTTCTCCGCTGGACCGAACTGACAACTACTACGACCAGGTGCTGACTCTCTTTGGCCTGGGCTGGCTCGAAGGACGTTACAAATTTGATCGTAATGGCTTACTCAAACCGAGGTGGATATGCGCAAAAAGCTAGTCATTTTCGTAGCTGGCATTACCCTGGCCGCAATTTCGACTTTCGCCCATACTGAGCCGGTCATTCAAGCAGACGAGCCGAACGCAATCGCCACTCTCGCCCATGAACAGGCAGACCGGGGGCAATTCAAGGAAGCGGAAAGCAACTATCGCAAAGCGTTATCCATCGATCCGCTTAATAGCAGCGCGCTAAGTGGACTTATCTCTCTTTATCGTCAACAGGGCATGGCGGCAAAAGTCCAGCTAACAATTGCGCAATTAACGCCTGTCCAGCGCAGCGCATTGGGTGCTGCTCTAAAGCGTATCGAATCAGCCATGCTGCAAGATCAGGCAGACTTGAGATTGGCGAAGGGACAGGATGACAAGGCAATCGTATTTCTTGAGCAAGCCGTGCAGGTGGATGCCGATGATCCCTTGTTACATCTCAAATTGGCTAATCAATACGCCCGTCGAGGCTCTCACGCCAAGGGGCTGGAGCTGCTCGATGATTTCCTGTCCAAGCACCCGAATAACCCTGATGCTCTTTATACACTGGCTCTATATCAATCCGACTTGGGCGACAGCAATAACGCACTGAAGACATTGAATCGGATTGAAACCTCTCAACTCAGTCATGACATGTTGCAACTGCAACGACGTTTGACGATAAATAATTTGGGGCAGGACACGAAATTGCTGATGCAAGCCGGGCGAAAAGATGACGCTTTTAAAATGCTGTCAGATGCGGAGGCTATCAGCTCTGGCAATGAGGATTTAACTCTTGCAGTTGCGCTTGTGTGGGCAGAGATTGGCGATATAAAACATGGCCGTACCCTGTTTGAAAAAGTAAAACAAAACCACACGCCGCCTTCCATAAACTGGCATCTGCGTTATGCAAACTTTCTTGCCGTAGCCGATTCGGATCAGGAATTGCGCGAAGAGTTGGAAGCTATTGCAGGAATTAAAAACCTGTCGCCTGCCGAAAAGGCGGCATTGGATGAATTGAAGGAATCTGCAGCCGTTCGCATGGCAAACAAACATATCTTGGCAGGCAACACTGCTCTGGCTCATCAAACTCTTGCACCATTATTAAAACCGAACCCGGATCAGGTTCGCTTATTACTTGCCGATGCGCAGGTTTATCGTGCCGAACGCCAGTGGAAGGCCGCACTGGACATCTATGCACACATATTAAAACTGGACAAACTGAACAGGGATGCCAGAAGCGGGCTGATCGAGACGTTAGCCGCATCCGGTGATCGCAATAACGCATTGCAACAACTGGATGAATGGGCAGCCGACAACTCGGCAAATGATGTTTCTGTTGGCTTGCACCTCAGTGGCATGTTCATCGATCTTGGGGAATATGATCGCGCTAAAAAGCGGATTGATTCCCTGCTCGTTGCCCATCCCGATGCCACGTATGTGCTTTACGATGCATGGAAAATGGCGCAAAGGGAAGGGCAGATGGATCATGAAATTGACTACCTGAAGAAACTGGTTGTTGCCGAACCATATGTTCGCCCCAGTTCGTCGCACAATATCATTTCACCACAGAACGATACTCAACAATCGTCCGTCCTCGCGTATGAAAATATCGGGATTGATGAATTCGGCAGCCCCAATAAAATTCAACGTGATTGGAAAGAAAAGAAGCTGGCTGCGCTCATTGATCGCCGCGCGCATTGGTTTTCTTCTGCCATCGATATACACAGCCGTAGCGGGACGCCAGGCCTGTCGCAGTTTAACTCCGTGGAAATACCGATGGAATACAAAACACCATGGCACATAAACGACGAAATGTTTTTCAGGGCCGACTTGATCAAACTGAAGGCTGGAGATGTCGATCCTGCCAATGACCGTTTCGGCAGCATGCTGTTTTGCCAGCCGACTTGTACGCCAACCTTGTTGCCGCAGGATGTGCAAGGTATGTCGTTCACAGCGGGCTACCAACGTGACGATCTCAGCGCAGATATAGGATTTACCCCGCTCAATTTCCCGGTATCCAATATCGTCGGTGGAATACGTCAAAAAGGCGATTTTGGGCAATACGGTTATTCGATTGAGGCATCGCGCCGCTCAATCACCAGCAGCTTGCTTTCCTTTGCCGGCACGAAAGATCCCAATACCGGCAATGTCTGGGGCGGGGTAGTGGCAACGGGAGGACGCTTTGGACTTAGTCTCGATAAAGGTGAAACTTTTGGTTTCTGGTCTTCAGTCAGTTTGCATAGCTTATCCGGGCGTAATGTGCAAACCAACCAGCGATTTCAACTCATGGCGGGCGAGCAGTGGCGCGTGGTCAACGAGGAAAACCGCAAATTCATACTTGGATTAACGGGGATGTATTGGAATTTTGCAGAAAATGCCGGTGAATATACCTTCGGGCATGGCGGCTATTACAGTCCGCATAATTATCGCTCGTTGTCATTGCCCATTACCTACGCAAAACGTTCCCCGCGCTTCTCGTACATGCTGCGTGCTGCAATTTCGGCATCAGAGTCACAAACCAAGGCGGCACCGTTTTATCCCACAAACAGTGCGATGCAGTCAGCGGCGGCTTCGCCCACTTATTCAAGCGGAACAAGTATTGGAACAGGCTATTCATTGAAGGCTGCATGGGAGTACCAAGTCAAACCAAAACTATTTGTCGGTGGGCTGCTGGCGCTTGATCGTTCCGAAAGCTACGCACCTAACCAGATAATGTTTTACATGCGCTATTCTTTAGACCACGCCGGAGCACAGCCGGTATTTTTGCCACCCGAACCAATCGAACCAAGCTCTCAGTTTTAAATTAGGCACATAATGGGCCAATGTCACCATCACCGACTTAAAACATAGCCTACTCGAAAGGAGTATGTTACCGACAACCAAACTATTTTCAACGCCTTAAGGCTGCACATGGCTCCGCATGGAAGCCGTGTAGGCACAGCTAGCTAGCGGGCATAACCGGCTTGGCATCCCAAATCTGCTCGGCATATTGCATGATGGTCCGGTCGCTGGAAAACTTGCCCATGTTGGCGACATTCAGGATTGACTTTCTCACCCACTGCTCCTGATCTTTGTAAGCAGTTTCAACTTCCTTTTGGCAGGCGATATAGGAAGCATAATCTGCGAGCAGCAGATAATGGTCACCGTGTCGCAAGAGTGTATCCACAATAGGCTTGAAGCGATCCTGTTCATCCGGCGAAAAAAATCCCGAACCTATCATGTCAAGTGCTTCCCGCAATTCTTCATTGGCATGGTAATAATCCCAGGGCTGGTAGCCGCCCGTCTTCACCCTCGCAACCTCCTCGGTGGTGAGCCCGAAAATGAAAATGTTATCCTCCCCCACTTCATTGCGGATCTCGATATTGGCGCCGTCCAGCGTACCAATGGTCAGCGCACCGTTCAAGGCCAGCTTCATGTTGCCCGTGCCGGATGCCTCTGTGCCCGCAGTGGAAATCTGCTCCGAAAGATCTGCCGCCGGGATGATATTTTCCGCCGTTGACACATCGTAGTTGGGCAGGAATGCCACTTTCAGGCGGTTTGCCACATGCGGGTCGTTGTTGACGACATCGGCGACATCATTGATCAGCTTGATGATGAGTTTGGCCATGAAGTAGCCGGGTGCGGCCTTGCCGCCGAATAGCACCGTGCGCGGCACGTAGTCGGATGTCGGGTTGTGGCGAATGCGGTTGTACAGCGTCACTATGTGCAGCAGGTTGAGCAACTGGCGTTTGTATTCGTGGATACGCTTGATCTGCAAATCGAAAAGAGAATCCGGGTTGGCGTCAATGTTGCACCTTTGTTTCAACAACGTAACAAGGCGTGCCTTGTTGGCGTTCTTTACGGCTGCGAATTCCTTGCGGAACGAAGCATCGTCAGCAAGCGGAATCAGGCGCTTCAACTGACTCAGATCCTTGACCCATCCATCCCCGATGCGCGACGTGATGAGCTCGGATAAGCGCGGATTGGCTTGGTTCAGCCAGCGGCGCGGTGTAATACCGTTGGTCATGTTGATGATCTTGCCGGGATAGAAGCGGTCAAAGTCGGCGAAGATAGTCTGCTTCATCAGGTCGGTGTGGATTTGCGCTACTCCATTTACTTTGTGGCTGCCAACGATGGCCAAGTGCGCCATGCGAATACGTTTGCTTCCGGTCTCATCAATGATGGACATGCGGCGCAACATCTCGCCATCACCGGGGTAGCGGTGCATGACCTCCTTCAGGAAGCGGTAATTGATTTCGTAAATGATTTGCAAATGGCGCGGCAAAATGTTCTCAAACATGGCGACCGGCCAAGTTTCAAGCGCTTCCGGCATCAGTGTGTGGTTGGTATAAGCGAAAGTGCGAGTGGTAATGTCCCACGCCCTATCCCATTCCAGATGATGCAGATCCACCAGCACACGCATCAACTCGGCAACGGCAATGGAGGGGTGCGTGTCATTCATCTGAATGGCGACCTTGTCAGGCAAGTCATCAAAACTATCGTGGTACTTGGCATGGCGGCTAAGCGCATCCTGCAGTGAGGCACATACGAAAAAATATTGCTGCTTAAGACGCAACTCGCGCCCCATCGCCGTGGTGTCGTCCGGATAGAGCACCTTGGACAGATTCTCCGATTCGTTTTTGGCTTCCACCGCCTTGATGTAATTGCCTTCGTTGAAATAGCGCAGCTCGAAATCGCGTGTCGCCTTGGCTGCCCACAAGCGCATGTTATTGACGGTAGTGGTGGCATAGCCTGGAATCGGGCTGTCATAGGCCATCGCCATCACATCATCTGTGTCCACCCAGTGGTGGCGCTGTACACCTTGCTCATCGGCGTATTGAACTACACGGCCATGGAACTTGACCTGATACAGCACTTCGGGACGAGGAAATTCCCAAGGATTGCCATAGCGCAACCAGTTGTCCGGGTGCTCAACCTGCCTGCCATCCTCGATGCGCTGCGAGAACATGCCATACTCATAACGGATGCCATAGCCGTAGCCGGGCAGATTGAGCGTTGCCATGGAATCCA
>CAITJF010000150.1 GCA_903892645.1 uncultured Nitrosomonadales bacterium
AGGTGGAAAAGACCAGGTGGCCGGTCAGGGCCGCCTGCACCGCCATGTCGGCGGTCTGCGCGTCGCGAATCTCCCCCACCATGATGATGTCCGGATCCTGGCGCATCAGCGCCCGCAACCCATCCGCGAAACCAAGCTCGATACCACGCTGCACCTGCATCTGGTTGAATGCCGACTCGACCATCTCGATTGGATCTTCAATGGTGCAGACGTTGACCTCGGGCGTTGCAAGAGACTTGAGCGTTGAGTACAACGTGGTGGTCTTGCCTGACCCGGTGGGGCCGGTGACGAGAATGATGCCGTTTGGCTGTGCCGTCATTCGTTCCCAGCGGGTGCGATCCTCGGTGGAAAACCCGAGTTCGGAAAAGTCGCGCACCAGCACCTCCGGGTCGAAAATCCGCATCACCAGTTTTTCGCCAAAGGCTGTCGGCAGGGTGGACAAGCGCAGCTCCGCTTCCTGCCCATCGGCAGTCCGCGTCTTGATGCGGCCATCCTGGGGGCGGCGCTTCTCGACCACGTCCATGCGGCCAAGAATCTTGATCCGACTGGTCATGGCGTTCATTACCGACATGGGAATCTGGTACACCTGATGCAGCACACCATCGATGCGGAAGCGGACGATGCCGATTTCGCGCCTCGGCTCGATGTGGATGTCTGAGGCGCGCTGCTCGAAAGCGTATTGCCACAGCCAGTCCACGATGTGGACAATATGCTGGTCGTTGGCATCGAATTGGCGGTTGGTCTTGCCCAGCTCCACTAATTGCTCGAACGAAGACTGGCCGGACACACCCTGCCGGTCGTTTTTTGATGCAGTCTTTACCGAACGTGCCAGGTTGTAGAATTCGACCAGATAACGGCTGATATCTACCGGAGTGGCCATGACACGGCGGATCTCCCTGCGCAGGATAGGCGTGAGTACCTTTTCCCACTCACGCAAAAAAGGCTCCGCCGTGGCAACCACTACCTCGCGTGCCGTCACCTGCACCGGCAGGATGCCGAAACGCTCGGCATAGTCGCTGGACATGATGTCAGTGACGGTGGAGAAATCAATTTTCAACGGGTCAATATGAATATATTCGAGCCCAACGCGACTCGCCAGCCACTCCGTCAGCGCTTCCAGATGCAGCGGTTTATGCGGCGGCAGTTGCGACTTCCAGTTCCGGCCGGCGATAGCTACCAATGGATGAGCATCGTTGCGGTGGATACGCCGCTCGGCAAACAATGAATCAGCCTCAGCCTGGCCGACCATGCCATCGGCGACGAGCATGCCGAGCACCTCGGGCAGCGTCAGTTTGTGATCCATGGCTTCTTGAGGCTCCACTTTCATTCCCTGATCTCCCTTGCCAGATTGCATTGCGGCATAGTCAGAACAATTCGATTTCGCCACCCACCGGTTTTGCCGCGATGGTCTCGAGGTACCTGACTTCCTGCTCGACGATAGTGTTGCTGTGCAGGGAACGCAGCCGCTTTACCTTTACTTTTCCGGTGGCAGGAAAGTAAAGCACCATGCGCGGAAAGACATCGCCGACATCCTCCGATGTTACCCGCAACCCTTCGGTTTTGAGGTAATCGTGCGCAAAGGTGATATTGCGCGCACCGATATCGGTCATGCCCTTCATGACGCGCCCGCCGCCAAAAATCTTGACCTCCAGGTTCTGTCGCTTGCCGCCATTTTTCAGGATATCGTTAATCAGGTGTTCCATGGCGAAGTTGCCGTAGCGGGTGGCATCGCTCAGGTCGGTGGATTTCCAGCCGCCCGCCTCTGCCGAGGCGGAGGCAGGCAGCATGAAATGGTTCATGCCGCCGATACCGCTAACGCGGTCGCGGATGCACGCCGAAATGCAGGAGCCGAGCGTGGTATAAACCCCTTCGTCGCACTGAGTGACGTAATATTCTCCGGGCAGCAGCCGTGCGGCAAAAGCCTCGTAAGCATTATGCCATGCCCTGCGGACATGCTCGAATCCGGGCAAGGCCAGCGGCAGACGTTGAGTGGGAGCGGGAGCCATATTAGTCGGTCTGTTTATTTGCCGAGGAAAAGTTTCTCGGCCTCGGCGATTTCTTCCCGCGCCTCACGCACTACCGGCTCGATTACCTCTGCGGCAACCAGCCCGGTGATTTCCCAGGCGAGCGGGTCAACGGGCGAAACATCGGCTGGATCAAGGGTGTCAATTTCTGCCATCAGAGCAAGGATGTTGGCGATATGCACCACCGCCGTTTCCAGCGGATAACGCTGCGCCTGCCGGACATCGTGATGATAGGCGATACATTCTTCCAGCATCGGGGGCAGGCTCCACTGGCGCGCCAGCTCACCGCCCACCTCGGCATGATCGAACCCCATCACCTGGTTCTCTGCCTGGTAAACGGGTATTTCGTCCCCGCTATCCAGCACCATCAGCAGCGACTCCTTGGCTTGTTCGGGCAGGCGATTGAAAATGACCAGCTCGCCGATGTCGTGCAGCAGCCCTGCTGTAAACACCGCATCGGGTTCGCACCGGCGCACCTTCACCTGTCTGGCGAGAATGCGCGCAACCAGGGCGCAATAGAGGCTGTGGTGCCAGAAATTTTCCATCGACACCAGGTTGTTGGGCAAGCCCTCAAAGCTGCGCGCAACGGCCGTTGACAGGGCAAGGTTGCGTATCTGGCTGGTGCCGATCACCGATACTGCCCTGGAGACGGTATCAATGGTCGAGGAAAAACCGTAAAACGGGCTGTTGGCGACCCGCAACAGGCGCACGGTGAATGAAGGATCCTGGCTCACTACCTTGGCAATGTCAGCGGTTGAGCTGTCGGGGTCTTCAACCAGCTGATTGATGCGGATAAAAACATCCGGCAACGTAACCAGGTCGTTTATTCCCTTCACCAGTTCGGCAACAGTAGTTTTATTCATAATTGACACCTTGGCATGGCACAAAGGGATTAGTCAACTGTGCTGTGTACGGGTTCATGGCTAAACCACCACCGGCACGCGCGTGGTTAATGCACACAGCAACTCATAGCTGATGGTGCCCGACGCGTGGGCGATCTCTTCCACCGGCAGACCTGCACCCCACAGCGTGACGCCGCTGCCGACATCCGCATCAGGCAATGCGCTCAAGTCCACGCTCAGCATATCCATCGAGACGCGCCCCAAGGTGCGTGCATGCTGGCCTTCCACCAGCACCGGCGTGCCGGTCGGTGCGTGGCGCGGATAGCCGTCCGCATAGCCGCAGGCAACCACACCGACGCGCATGGGAGCCTCCGCACGGAACAGGCCGCCATAACCGATGCGCTCGCCTGTGTTCAATTCACGCACCGAGATGATTTCGCTGTGCAGCGTCATCGCCGGTCTCAAGCCGAGTTGCTGCGCACTGGGATGTTCTCCGCTGTTTGGGGCGAATGGTGAGGCGCCATACAGCATGATGCCGGGGCGCACCCAGTCGGCATGGGTTACGGGGTAGCGCAGCAGGGCAGCGGAATTGGCCAGCGAGCGCGCCACGCGATAAGGTGCGGCCAGCGCATTGAACACCTCCAGTTGCGCCGCCACACCTGACGCTTCATCGGCATGGGAGAAATGCGTCATCAGTGTGATGTCGTGCACGGCAGGATGCGCCTTGAGCTTTTCCATCACGGCGGAAATATCCCGTGCTGCAAAGCCCAGACGGTTCATGCCGCTGTTGACCTTGAGCCACACATGCAGGCGTCCACGGCGCGGAAAGTTGTCCAGCATGGCAATCTGGTGCGGGCTGTGGATAACGCAGGCAAGGTCATATTCTGCCACCAGCGGCAAATCGTCCGGGGTAAAAAATCCTTCCAGCAGCAGGATGGTCTGGCGAAACCCCGCTTCACGCAAGTGCATGGCTTCGTTCACATCCAGCAGCGCGAAACCGTCCGCCGCGTTCAATGCTTCGGCGGCGCGCAACAGGCCATGTCCGTAGGCGCCAGCTTTGATCACCGCCATGATGCGCGCGCCGGTGGCGCGGCGCGCCACTTGCAGGTTGTGCTCCAGCGCGGAAAGATCAATACGTGCTTGTATCGGACGTGGCATGAATACGGCTTTATAGACAGGGCAGGATTGCCGCTAATAATAGCAGGCATCCCGTTTTCATGTTATAAAACGCGCTGATCAAGACTGCTTCTCTTAATGAATCTCGGCTTCTACATCATTCTCGCGGCGCAGTTCTTTTCCGCGCTTGCAGACAACGCCCTCCTGTTTGCTGCCATTGCCCTGCTGAGGGATATGCACGCCCCCGCATGGCATACCCCCGTGCTGCAGGAAGCATTCGTAGTGTCCTATATTGTGCTGGCGCCATTCGTCGGTGCATTCGCCGATTCCCTGCCCAAGGGCCGCGTGATGTTCATCAGCAATACCATCAAGCTCTGCGGTTGCCTCGCCATGCTGGCCGGAGTCAACCCGCTCATTGCCTATGGCGTGGCAGGATTCGGCGCAGCGGCTTACTCGCCCGCCAAATACGGCATTCTTACCGAATACCTGCCGCCGGAGAAACTGGTGCTGGCGAATAGCTGGATGGAAGGCCTGACCGTCGTCGCCATCATCCTCGGTGCGGTGATCGGCGGCATCCTCATCACCCCGGAAATCGCCAACCCCATGCTGCAATGGTGGGACGTGCCGCTGATAGACACCGGCATAGACACTCCGCCGGAACTGGCCATCTCCGTCATCACCGCCATCTATCTCATCGCGGCGCTGTTCAACCTTCATATCCCGCGCGTACCCATCGACCACAAGCCGTTAAGCCGGAACCCAATTTTTCTGGTGACTGAATTTGCGCACTGTTTCAGGCTGCTGTGGAAAGACCCGCTGGGGCAGGTGTCGCTCGGCGTCACCACACTGTTCTGGGGAGCGGGCGCCACCTTGCGCCTGCTCGTGCTGGCGTGGGCCGCCACCGCGCTGCACTATGACATAAGCTCAGCCGCCAAGCTCACCGCATGGGTCGCCGTCGGCATCGCCATCGGCTCCGTGCTCGCGGCAAAGTTCGTCAAACTGGAACACACGGTGAAAGTTTTGCCGGTCGGTATCGCCATGGGCCTGGCCGTACTGGCGATGATCCCGGTCACCAGCCCCGTGCTCGCCATCGCGCTGCTCATCGCCATCGGTGCGATGGGCGGCTACTTCGTGGTGCCGATGAACGCCCTGCTGCAACACAGAGGACACCTGCTTATGGGTGCGGGAAGTTCCCTCGCAGTGCAGAATTTCAACGAAAACCTCAGTATCTTCGCCATGCTCTCGCTGTATGCCCTGTTGGAAAAGCTGGAGCTCAGCATTTACTTCATCATCGTGG
>CAITJF010000151.1 GCA_903892645.1 uncultured Nitrosomonadales bacterium
CGCGCAAATGTCGGAAGAGAATCACGCGGCAGTAGAATCGAACGCCCAGGATATCGCGCGTTTGGAACAGCTTGCCAATGAATTGCAGGTCGCGGTAAGCCGGTTCAGGGTGTAGCAACACCCGTGGATACCATACACCCACGCTGACATCGGCGCTGCCTGCGGCAAGATAAACTTATTGCGTAAGCCATAACTGCGGTGGTAAATCGTGCCTGCGGCAACAGACTGAGCACATGGAAACGGGCACGCACTTTGCGGCGCCCGATTCAAAAGCCTGCCATCCGCCGCGCAGGATCATCTGAAGGTCATCTTCGTCTGTTACGACGTCCCCCATATTCGCAAACTGAGGGAACCCTCCTCTTGACTCATGTTTTGCCATGTTTTGCCCTTGTTTAAGTAATTCCATCAAGATAAGATATACTCCGCTTTCAAATTTGTAGTGGTATGTGGTTATCCCATCGTTTTAATCGGAGTAAAAAGCTATGGCAAAAACAGTTCTCAGTGTTGATGACTCCAGTTCCATCAGGCAGATGGTGTCATTCACCCTCAAGGGCGCAGGCTATGAAGTGCTGGAGGCAGTGGATGGACAGGATGGACTGGACAAGGCCAAGACCAAGACGGTGGACATGGTGCTGACCGACCAGAATATGCCGCGCATGGATGGGTTGACGCTGATCAAGAATTTGCGCGCCATGCCATCCTACAAGAGTGTTCCCATCCTGATGCTCACTACCGAATCCGGCGATGCCATGAAGGCGCAGGGCAAGGCGGCAGGCGCGACCGGCTGGCTGGTGAAGCCGTTTGACCCGGCAAAACTGCTGGAAGTGACCAAAAAAGTAATCGGTTAAGTTTCGGCACCATTCCTAACCTGACGGTACCCTGTCATGGCCATTGACCTAAGCCAGTTCTATCAAGTTTTCTTCGAGGAAGCAGCCGAACACCTCGCGGCAATGGAATCCCTGTTGCTCGGTCTGGATGTCGCCAATCCATCCATGGACGACCTCAATGCAATCTTCCGTTCGGCCCATTCCGTGAAGGGTGGGGCAGGCACTTTCGGTTTCACCGACATGACCGAAGTGACGCATGTGCTGGAAACGCTGCTCGACAAGTTGCGCAAGCAGGAGATGACGCTGACCGATGAAATGGTCAGCGCATTTCTCGAGGCCGGCGATGCGATCTCCATGCAGCTGGCCGCGCACCGGGGTGAAGGGGAGGTGGACGAGAGTGCAGTGAAGGCGGTGCGCGAGAAGCTTGAGCGTCTGTCTGCCATGACGCCATCTGTACCCACTCCCGCAGAAGCCACGCCAGAAGCGGCTGAGAGTCCTGCTACTGCACCGCCAGAAGATTTAGGCTATGGTTTTTTCGATGACCTGCCGGACACTCCAGTAGTCGTGGAAGAAGACCAGGGCTATGGATTTTTCACGGAAACGCCGGCCATGAAAGCGGAAGTGGAAGCCAAGCAAGGCTATGGTTTCTTTGGTGAACCGCCAAAACCCACTCCTGCAACTATGGCGGCTCCAACCGCAGTGTCACAGGAAGCGGCTCGTCGCAAGAGTGAAGCCCCTGCCGCTGGTGGGACAGAAGAAATAACTTTCGGCAAGCGTGTTTCCGACAGAACGACAGCGCAGGTTGAGGCAACTTCCATTCGCGTAAGCGTGGAAAAAGTCGATCAACTGATCAACCTGATGGGTGAGCTGGTTATCACCCAATCCATGCTGGCGCAAGCCGCGATGAACATCGACGGCACAGTCGACGAGAACTTGCAGCGCAACCTGCACCAGCTTGAGCGCAATACGCGCGGCATGCAGGAAGCGGTGATGTCCATCCGCATGATGCCTATTTCCTTCGTGTTCAGCCGTTTCCCCCGGTTGGTGCGCGAGCTGTCCGGCAAGCTGAACAAGCAGGTGGAAATGAAAATGGTGGGTGAGGGCACCGAGCTGGACAAAGGATTGATTGAAAAAATTTCCGACCCCATGACACACCTGGTGCGCAACAGCCTGGATCACGGCATCGAACTGCCGGAGAAACGCATTGCGGCAGGCAAGAATCCGTGCGGCACGCTCACTCTCAAGGCTTCGCATCAGGGCGGCAATATCGTGATTGAAGTATCCGACGATGGTGGCGGATTGAACCGCGGGAAAATATTGCAGAAAGCCAAAGAGAAGGGCCTGCCGGTGCGTGATGACATGTCCGACCAGGAGGTCTGGGCGTTGATCATGGAGCCGGGGTTTTCCACGGCGGAAGTGGTGACCGATGTGTCCGGGCGCGGCGTGGGCATGGATGTGGTGAGGCGCAACATTGCGGAGCTCGGCGGCCGTGTCGAACTCGATTCGGTGGAAGGGCATGGCTCGCGCGTCACCGTCCGCCTGCCGCTGACGCTCGCCATCCTGGACGGCCTCTCGGTTTCAGTCGGGCGTGAGACCTACATCATCCCGCTGAATGCCATCATCGAATCGCTGCCTGGCGCTGCTGCCGACATCAAGACCGTGAGCGGCCAGGGACACCTGTTGCGGGTGCGTGGCGAGCACCTGCCGATTGTTGCGTTGCACCAGGTGTTTGGCGTTGAGACCAAGATCACAGAACCGGAGAAGGGTATTTTGGTATTGATGGAAGCGGAAGGCAGGAAAATTGCGCTGTTTGTGGATGAGTTGGTCGGCCAGCACCAGGTGGTGATCAAGACACTGGAATCCAACTACCGCAGGGTGCCTTGCGTTTCCGGTGCAACCATCATGGGTGATGGCCGGGTAGCGCTGATATTGGATGTGGCTGCACTGATCCGAATAAAATAGCAACTTAAAAAACTTTCAGGAGGAGGAGATGAGCCAGACGCATGAAGCACCAGCAGGCGCCCACGCGGCTGTTTCCAACAACGAGTTTCTCACCTTCACTCTGGGCAAGGAAGAGTATGGCATCGACATCCTGCGGGTGCAGGAAATCCGTGGCTACGATGCCGTCACCGCCATCGCCAACAC
>CAITJF010000152.1 GCA_903892645.1 uncultured Nitrosomonadales bacterium
CGCAGGGGCGGCAAACCGGGGGCGACTTCTTTTGGTTACTTTTCTTGGCAAGACAAGAAAAGTGACTAGCTGCCGGTCTACCACCGGCGATGTTGGTTTGATTGCTGGATTCCCGCCTGCGCGGGAATGACAAATTAACTGCGATAACTTGCGTTGATCTTCACATAGTCGTAAGAAAAATCACACGTCCACACTGTGGCAGAAGCGACACCCCGTTCCAGTACCACCCGCACGGTAATATCACTCTGCTGCATCACGCGCTGGCCGTCTTCCTCGCGGTAGCTGGCTGCGCGTCCGCCGTGCTCGGCCACCAATACGTCGTCGAGATACAGTTTGAGGCGCTGCACGTCGAGATCGATGCCCGCATAGCCGATGGCGGCAAGGATGCGCCCCAGATTGGGGTCGGAAGCGAAGAACGCAGTCTTGACCAGAGGGGAGCGCGCCACGGCATAGGCGATCTGCTTGCACTCCGCAGCATTCTCGCCGCCTTCCACCCTGACCGTGATGAATTTGGTCGCGCCCTCGCCGTCGCGCACGATGGCTTGCGCCAGCAGAATGGCAACCTCGGTCACCGCCGCCTGTAATTTATCAAATGCCGCGCCTTGCGCGTCGGTGATGGCTGGCGCTTCGCTCTTGCCGGTGGCGATCAGCATCAGCGCGTCATTGGTGGAGGTGTCGCCATCCACGGTGATACAGTTGAACGAGGCATCGCTGGCATGACGCACCATTCGTTGCAGCACGGGCTGCGCCACCGCCGCATCGGTAGCGATGTAGCCGAGCATGGTGGCCATGTTCGGATGGATCATGCCGGAGCCCTTGGCGATGCCGGTGATGGTGACCGTCTTGCCCGCAAGCGTGGTCTGCCTGGATACCGCCTTGGCGACGATGTCGGTGGTCATGATGGCGTGTGCGGCGTTAAGCCAATTGTCCTCGCGCAAATCGGCCACGCAGATTGGCAGCCCGGCAATGATCTGCGGCAACGGCAGCGCTTCCATGATTACGCCGGTGGAAAATGGCAGTACCTGTTCTGCATCGCAATCCAGCAAATTCGCGATTTCCGCACAGGTGGCGCGGGCTGCGGCCAATCCCTGCTCGCCGGTGCCTGCATTGGCATTTCCGGTGTTGACCACCAGCGCGCGTATGCCCTTGCCCGACGCCAGGTGCTCGCGTGCCACAACAACCGGTGCGGCGCAGAAACGGTTCTGCGTGAACACGCCCGCCACCGTGGCTTGCGGGGTCAATTGCATGACCAGCAAATCCTTGCGGTTGGGCTTCTTGATGTTCGCTTCCGCCGTGCCCAGCAGCACGCCGTTGATGGGCAGCAGCGTGCCTGCGGCGGGAGGTTGCAGATTGACTGGCATGGCCTGCGCCTAGTAGCGACCGCCCTGCTTGAAGATGTAGTTGCTCATTTGCACCGACTGCATGTTCATGCGCCGCACGATGCCATGCACGTGCCGCACGATGCCGCGCATCACGTAATACACAATGGCCGGATTGGTGTTAAGCATTGACTCAAAACGCGCGCGGTCGAGCAATAGTACTTTACTGTCGGTCTTGGCTACCACTGTGGCGCTGATCTGCATTGCGTTGCCGCCCACAAATCCGATGATGCCTGCCAGATCGCCCGGTTTTAGCAGATGCAAGGTGACCTTTTCGCCGCCGGTGGTGGCGGTAGCCTCTACCTCGCCGCTGCCAAGGATCAGCAGCGTGTCTTGCAACTCAGCATCACCCGGCTTCAGGATTGACTCCCCTGCCTTGTAATCACGCACCGTAATGAATTTTGCCAATACCTCAATCTCAGCGTCACGCAACTCATCAGACAGGCTCGAGTCGCGCAAAGCCTGCAAAACCAAATCGTCTGTTGTCATTGTTTATATCCCATGAATAAAGAACTCATCAACTCAACTTGCCGTGACACTGCTTGTATTTCTTGCCGGAGCCGCACGGGCAGGGATCGTTGCGCCCGACCTTTTCGCCGGTACGCACGAACGGTTGGTGTTCCTCCGTATCGCCCGTTTGTCCCAACGCCTCGTCGTAATCGGCATGATGATACTGCACATTTTCCGGGGCATGGGGCGCTTCTACCGCCTCAATATCCTGCTCGCTACGGATCTGCACGTTCATCAGCATCTGCGTGACATTACGTTTGATGGTTTCCAGCATGGCAGAAAACAGTTCAAACGCCTCGCGCTTGTATTCCTGCTTGGGGTTTTTCTGTGCATAGCCGCGCAGGTGGATGCCTTGGCGCAGATGATCCAGCGCCGCCAGGTGTTCGCGCCAGTGCGTGTCCAGGCTTTGCAGCATGACGATACGTTCGTACTGATGCATCGCCTCTGCACCCACCTGCGCCACCTTGGCCTGGTACTGCTGTTGCGCGGCCTGCGCTACACGCAGGCGCAAGCCATTTTCGTCCAGTTGCTTATCCTGTTCCAGCCACTGCGCCAGCGGCAAGCCCAACTGGAATTCAGCAGCCAGTACTTTCTCCAGTGATGGCACATCCCACTGCTCTTCCATGCTCTGTGGAACAATGTATTCGCTGATGGTGCTGTTCAACACATCTTCGCGCATTGCCGCAATGGTCTCGGAAATATCCGCACTTTCCAGCAGCTCATTGCGTTGCTGGTAAATCACCTTGCGCTGGTCGTTGGCGACGTCATCGTACTCGAGAATCTGCTTGCGCATGTCGAAGTTGCGCGCCTCAACCTTGCGCTGTGCATTTTCGATGGCGCGCGTCACCCACGGATGCTCGATCGCCTCGCCTTCCGGCAACTTGAATTTATTCATGATCGCCGTCACGCGGTCAGAGGCGAAAATACGCAACAGCGGGTCTTCCAGTGACAGGTAGAAGCGGCTGGAGCCAGGGTCGCCTTGGCGCCCGGACCGTCCGCGCAACTGGTTGTCCACCCGGCGCGATTCATGCCGTTCGGTGCCGATGATATGCAAACCACCGCTCGCCAATACCTGCTCGTGTACTGGCCGCCATTCGGCGCGCAATTGCTCGATGCGCTGGTTGCGCGTGGCGTGATCCAGGCTCTCGTCCATGCGCAGCAGTTCAATGGGTTTTTCCACGTTGCCGCCCAGCACAATGTCGGTGCCGCGGCCGGCCATGTTGGTGGCAATAGTAACCATTTTGGGGCGCCCCGCCTGTGCCACAATCTCGGCTTCGCGCGCATGCTGCTTGGCATTCAGCACCTGATGCGGCAGCTTCTCTTTTTCCAGCAGTTGCGACAACAGTTCCGATGTTTCAATCGAGGTCGTGCCGACCAGCACCGGCTGGCCGCGCTGGTAGCAATCCTGAATATCCGCTATTACCGCCGTGTATTTTTCGCGCAGGGTCAGGTAGACCTTGTCCATCATGTCGCGGCGTATGGTGGGAAGGTGCGGCGGGATGATCACGGTTTCCAGATTGTAAATCTGCTGGAACTCATAGGCTTCGGTATCCGCAGTGCCGGTCATGCCTGCCAGCTTGTTGTACATGCGGAAATAATTCTGGAATGTGATGGACGCGAGTGTCTGGTTCTCCTTCTGGATAGGCACCCCTTCCTTGGCTTCCACCGCCTGATGCAGGCCATCCGACCAGCGCCGCCCGGCCATCATCCGTCCGGTGAATTCGTCCACAATGATTACCTCGCCGTCCTGTACCACATAATGCTGGTCGCAGTGATACAGCGCATGCGCGCGCAACGCGGCATACAGGTGATGAACCAGCGTGATGTTGGCTGGGTCATACAGGCTGCCGCCTGCCGGTAGCAGCCCGCTTTGGGCCAGTAGCTGCTCGGCGTTTTCGTGCCCGGCCTCTGTCAGCAGGATCTGGCGGTTCTTCTCATCCACACTGTAATCACCGGGCCCGTCTTCAGCCTGCTGGCGGGTAAGCTGGGGTACCAGCTTGTTCATGCGCACATAGACATCCACATTGTCTTCTGCCTGGCCGGAAATAATCAGCGGGGTGCGCGCCTCGTCGATCAGGATGGAGTCCACCTCGTCCACAATGGCGTAATTCAGCTTGCGCTGGAAGCGCTCGCTGGCGTGGGTCGCCATGTTGTCGCGCAGATAGTCAAAACCAAATTCGTTGTTGGTGCCGTAAGTGATGTCGGCAGCATAGGCAGTTTGCTTATCGGCATGATCCATCTGTGACAGGATGACGCCAACTGAAAGGCCGAGGAAGCGATACAACCGCCCCATCCATTCGGCATCGCGGCCGGCCAGGTAATCGTTCACCGTCACCACATGCACGCCTTGGCCGGACAGCGCATTGAGATACGCGGACAGGGTCGCCATCAGGGTCTTGCCCTCGCCGGTGCGCATTTCTGCAATCTTGCCGTAATGCAGCACCATGCCGCCGATCATCTGTTCATCGAAGTGGCGCATCTGCAATACGCGCTGGCTGGCTTCGCGCACCACGGCAAAAGCTTCCGGCAGCAATGCATCCAGTGATTCGCCTTGGGCAGCGCGCTGTTTGAAAGCGTCGGTTTTATGGCGCAATTCATCATCCGACAGCTTTGCCATTTCAGCTTCGAGTGCGTTAATTGCCAGCACGGTCTGGCGGTATTGTTTGAGCAGGCGGTCGTTGCGGCTACCGAAAATACTTTTCAGCAAATTGGAAATCATCTTTTAATTCTTCTTTAATTTTAATTCAGGGTCACAAAAATCTTGGTCACAAAAAACGAAAAGGGTGAGGCAGCCACACCTCACCCTTGCACAAAGCCGGCACCTATCAACCTGCGGCGCTTTGCAGGAAACGCGTGGGATTCTGGGCGATGCCCTTGTATCTCACTTCAAAGTGCAGGTGATTGCCGGTAGAGCGGCCTGTGTTACCCACCTTGGCAATCTCCTGTCCGCGCCGCACTATCTGCCCGACTTTGACCAGCAATCTGGAAGCATGCGCATAACGCGTAACAATGTCATTGCCGTGATCTATCTCAACCATATTACCATATTGCGGATGGTAGTCTGAATACACCACAATACCGCCGGCCGAAGCCAGAATGGGCGAACCCTCCGGCACCATAAAATCCACCCCCTCGTGCATCGCGTTCTTGCCGGTAAAAGGGTCGAAGCGCCAGCCGAAATTAGAGGAATGCCAGCCGTCCCTGGTCGGTGGCACAGAGGGGAACTGTTTCTTCTCCAGGCTGGACTGCATCAGCAGTGTTTCCAGCGCCATCAGCTTGTCATTGCGGTCATTCAGCAGCACCGACAGGCTGGCTAATTGCTGATTCATGCCGGACAAGGAAACATCTTGCTGCATGGCAGGTATATAAGGGCCGCCTTGCGCGGGCGGCTGGTCGAAGTTAAACTCCTGCGGTTTTATTCCGCCCAGTTTGGCCAAGCGGGCACCGAGCGCGTCCAAACGTAATAACTGGGCCTGCATCTGACCCATGCGGCCAGCCATGGTATCCAAACCTTCACGCAAATAGGATTGCTGCTTCTGCTGGCCCTCAGCCTGTACGCTGGCTAACCAAGCGCGCATCTCGGTGCTCATGGCATCCGGGTGGAAGCGGATGAGGGTGTACTGCACCGCAAATACGGCCGCCAACAACAAGCCCATCGCCAACAATGCCACCAGCAGCAAGTGTGTGCCATTCAGCGTAATACTGCGAACTTTTGCAAAACGACTGGAAACCAGAATAATATTCATGTTCCACCTTCAGTATTAATTTGATCAAGTGTCAAAACGTTTGAACTCTTACTTCAGCGTCAGCCAGGAACTGCGCCAATTATCCCGCAAGGCAGCGCAACTTGTTGCGTTGCAGCGGCATTATGAACGGCTGGCTCCCCCCTCACTGATGCGCGCCAGCCGTGTGCTGCAACTTGATCGGCAGACTCTGACGCTTGCCGCAGACAACAGCGCGGTAGCCGCAAAGCTGCGCCAGCTTGCCCCGGAACTGGCCAGCCTGTTCCAAGGCGCGGGGTGCGAGGTTACTGGAATTCAGGTGAAGGTGCAAGTTGCCAGGCCGCCCGTCATATACACGCCCATCCCCGCCTTGCTGAGCGCTACGGGACGGCAGCGACTGATTGATTTGGCTGATAAATTGCCTGATTCACCGTTGAAAAATGCATTGCAACGTCTTGCCAGAAAAAGTAATGGCTAAGGGTGCGTCTAAACGAGGATACGCCAGCCGATCAGGACATAGCGTTCCAGCACGAACAGCGCGGCAAACACCAGAAGCGCAAAAGCTACGAAGCGCACTATCTGCCAAGCCAGATTGATATAGCGGCGGTTGCGGGTGAATACATACATTCCGCCGGCCAAAATAATGGAGAGGGCAGACAGGATGAGCAACAGGCGCAAGATGAGCATGGCGTTTCTCCTTGCGGGAGCGGAATGGGGGGTGTGAGTTAAGCAGCCTGCAATTGCAAACGCAGGAATGCTGGCGCTTCCTCAGCCCTGCCGAAAGTAACGAACTCCCACGCCTGCTCGTCAGCCAGCAGGGCGCGCAACAGGACATTGTTGAGCGCATGACCAGATTTGTAACCGGAAAACGCACCGATCAGCGGATGGCCAAGCAGGTATAAATCGCCGATGGCATCCAGCACCTTGTGCTTGACGAACTCATCCTCGAAGCGCAAGCCGTCCGGGTTGATGACACGGTACTCGTCCATCACGATGGCATTGTCCAGATTGCCGCCCAGTGCCAGTCCTTGTGCGCGCATGGCCTCGACATCCTGCATAAAACCAAAGGTACGGGCGCGGCTTACTTCCCTGATGTAAGAATGTTCGCCCAGATCCACCGTTACATTCTGCTTGGTGGTGGCAAATACCGGATGGGCAAAGTCGATGGTAAAGTCCAATTTGAAGCCGTTGAACGGCTCGAAGCGCACCCACTTGTCGCTATCCTTGACCTCTACGGTTTTTTTGATGCGGATAAATTTCTTTGCGGCGGACTGCTCAACAATGCCTGCGGATTGCAGCAGGAAAATGAACGTCCCCGCGCTGCCGTCCATAATGGGAACTTCCGCGCTGCTCAAGTCAACAAAGGCGTTATCCACGCCCAGCCCGGCAAAGGCGGACATCAAATGCTCGATGGTGGCCACACGCGCACCGCTTGCTTCCAGGCAAGTGGACAGGCGGGTATCGTGCACCGCATGCGTTTCGGCACGTATCTCCACCACCGGGACGAGATCCACGCGGCGGAACACGATGCCGCTGTTGGCGGGTGCGGGGCGCAGGGTCAGGTCAACCCTCTCGCCGGTATGCAGCCCGACCCCGGTCGCGTGTACCGGATTTTTCAGTGTGCGTTGCTTAACCATGTTGCATCAAGTCCAATCAATCAAGCGCGCAGTTTAACATGGCCGCAACACGCGGCCCAAAATACGCCAACCCGGCAATATGTTAATCTGCCTGTTTGCGCAGGAAGGATGGGATATCCAGCGTATCAATACCGGACTGTTTCATCGCCTCGACCGCTTCACGGTGGCGTCCGCTACGCATCACGGTCGGTTTTTCAAGCTCGTTGTAATTGACGGCGGATATCGGCTCGTCGTGCGTACCGGTACGCTCCCAGGATACCAGCTCAGGCTTGGGTTGTTTGCTCTTCACCGGTGAACCCAGACCCGTCGCCACGATGGTTACGCGCAGTTCGTCGCCCATGCTCTCATCGAACACCGAACCGACTATCACGGTGGCATCCTCAATGGCGAACTGCACGCTGTTGGTCACTTCCCTGTATTCCCTCAGCGTGAGGCTGCAATTGGAACTGATGTTTACCAGCACGCCGCGCGCGCCGGCCAGATCCACGTCTTCCAGCAACGGGCTGGACATGGCGCGCTCTGCCGCAAGTTTGGCGCGATCCGGCCCGGAAGCAGTGGCTGAACCCATCATCGCCATACCGTTTTCCGACATCAGGGTGCATACGTCGGCAAAGTCCACATTCACCAAGCCGGGCACATTGATTACTTCGGCAATACCCGCCACCGCGCCCTGCAATACACCGTTGGAGGAACGGAACGCGTCCAGCAGGGTGGTGTCTTCCCCCAGCACAGTCATCAGCTTTTCGTTCGGTACGATGATTAGCGAATCCACATATTGGCTTAACGCTTCGATGCCCTCTTGTGCCAAGCGCATGCGCTTGCCTTCGTGGGCAAATGGCTTGGTCACCACGGCCACGGTGAGTATATCCATTTCCCTGGCTACCTGAGCCACCACGGGTGCCGCGCCGGTACCAGTGCCGCCGCCCATGCCGGCAGTGATAAACACCATGTTTGCACCTCTGATCAATTCGGCAATGCGCTCACGGTCTTCCTCGGCAGCGGCCCGCCCGACATCCGGAACCGCCCCGGCGCCCAATCCCTTGGTGATGTTGGCACCGATCTGCAGCTGGGTGCGTGCCTTGTTGCGTTTGAGTGCTTGGGCATCGGTGTTGATGGCGATGAACTCCACGCCCTGCACCCCCTCCTGGATCATATGATCCACCGCATTGCCGCCGCAGCCGCCCACACCAATTACTTTAATCACGGCATCCTGAAGTTGTGCATCCATAATTTCGAACATTATTTTTCCCCCGGTTAATTATAAAACTGAAACATCCAATAAACCACTTAAAATTGCCTGCCAAAAAACAATACGTTAAAAGTAAACCCGCTAAAAATTACTCTGGACCCATGCTTTCATCCTGTCCAGCACATCGCTGAACGAGCTGGAGTGTAGGCGCGCCACTCGGTGGCGATGATGTTGCTCCAGTCCGTAAAGCAGCAAGCCGACCCCGGTGGAAAAGCGCGGCGTCTTCACCACATCAGACAAGCCACCCACGTAATGCGGCAGCCCCAAACGCACCGGCATATGGAATATCTCTTCGCCCAGCTCCACCATGCCTTGCATGGCGCTACTGCCGCCGGTGATCACGATGCCGGAGGACAGCAAGTCCTCGAAGCCGCTGCGGCGCAACTCGGCCTGCACCAGCGAATACAATTCTTCCACGCGCGGCTCGATGACTTCCGCCAGTGTCTGGCGCGACAACATGCGCGCTCCGCGTTCGCCCACGCCCGGCACCTCGATAGGTCCATCGTCGGCAAGCTGGCGCAAGGCGCAGCCATATTTGATCTTGATATCCTCAGCGTCCTTGGTCGGGGTGCGCAGGGCCATCGCAATATCGTTGGTGATCTGGTCGCCCGCAATGGGAATCACTGCGGTATGGCGGATTGCGCCGCCGGTGAAAATTGCCACATCGGTGGTGCCGCCGCCGATGTCCACCAGGCATACCCCCAGGTCTTTCTCGTCGTCCGCCAGTACCGCCTTGCTCGATGCCAGCGGCTGCAAGATCATCTCGCGCACTTCCAGCCCGCAACGGTGCACGCACTTCATGATGTTTTGCGCCGCCGCCACCGCGCCGGTGACAATATGCACCTCGACTTCCATCTTCATGCCGCTCATGCCGAGCGGCTTCTTGATGCCCTCCTGCCCGTCAATGCTGAATTCCTGTTCCAGGATATGCAGGATTTGCTGGTCGCCCGGCAGGCTGATTGACCTGGCGGTTTCTATCACGCGGTCAATGTCGGCCTGTGCCACCTCCTTGTCCTTGATCTTGACCATGCCATTGGCGTTCTGGCTTTTGATGTGACTGCCTGCAATGCCGGTGTACACCTCGCGTATCTTGCAGTCGGCCATCAATTCGGCATCACCCAGTGCGCGCTGGATTGCAGCCACTGTCGCGTCGATGTTGACCACCATGCCTTTCTTCATGCCGGATGATTCATGCATCCCCACGCCGATTACTTCCAGCGTGCCTTCCGGCTTGATCTCGCCGACGATGGTGACTATCTTGGAAGTGCCTATATCCAGGCCGACGATCAAGTTTTTGGTTTCCCTGTTTTTGCTCATTGCATTTCTCCGATGCCACAACCCAATCAAATCAACCCTGCTTCCTTTTTTCTGCTGTGTAACCCGGCAAATATGCCGCGAAGCCGTTTTGATACCGCAAATCCACGTAATTCACCGTGCGCTGCATGGAAGCCAGGCTGTACGGATACACCGCCACGAAGCGCCCCAAGCGCTGCTGTGACTGCTCGTGTCCCAACTCCAGCACCATGCCGTTGTTCAGGCGTAACTGCCAGGCATGGCGCGGCGACAGGCTGACCTGCACAATCCCCTGCTTGAGTGGCGCAAGCTGCTCGCCGAATGCGCTATATATCTGCGCCATTTCGGCAGCGGTACCGGGCTGGCCGATGAATTTCGGCAACACCTGATTCGTTTCCCCGCAAGGGGGAGGCCGATGGATACCCGATGCCCCCGCAAGGGGTGCTCCGCCGGGCACTCGGACTTCGTCCGGTCTTGGCGCAGCCTCCGGCATCACCCTCTCGCACTCTGCCGCAAACACTTCGCCGTGCGTGTTCACCAGCTCCGTGTCGTTCCAATGCGCCAACGCCAAGTGCTCTTCCAAACCCACCTCCAGCTGCCATGGGAAATGGCGCCGCACGCTTACCTTGCGTACCCAAGGTAATTTCTCAAAAGCATGCCGCGTCCTTTCCAGGTCGATGGTAAAAAAATTGCCGCGTAACTCATTGCGCACCACCGCCTCGACCTGTGCGACATCCACCCGGTTCGGTGCGGTGCTTAACTGCACGGCACGTAGCGGGAACTCCTGCATATATAGTGCGTAGTGCAATGCACCATACAACGCCAGTACAAGGCTGATGCCGAATAGCGCATTGGACAGTTGGCGCAATATGTCCGGTTTATCCCACATCGCCCTCTCCTCAACCCTCTCCCGCAAGCGGGAGAGGGGGCAAACATGAAGAGCTATTTCTAACTTCTGCCAGCTCCAGTATGCGCAACACCAGTTGTTCGAAGCTCATACCGGCCTGACGTGCCGCCATTGGCACCAGGCTGTGGTCAGTCATGCCGGGCGAGGTATTGATTTCCAGCAGATACGGTTTCCCCGCCTCGTCGACCAGAAAATCCACTCGCCCCCAGCCCGTGCCGCCTATCAGTGCGAAGCCCTGTTGCGCCAGTCGCTGCATTTCCGTTTCCTTTTCCGGCGCAAGCCCGCAGGGGCACAGGTAGCGTGTATCGTCGCGCAGGTATTTCGCCTCGTAGTCGTAAAACTCATTGGCCGGTTCGATTTTGATTACTGGCAATGTCTGATCGCCGAGAATGGCGACGGTGTATTCGCCGCCGCCGATGAACACCTCCGTAATCACCAGCTTGTCATGGCGTGCGGCTTCTTCATAAGCTGCGCGCAAATCACCCACCCGCTTCACTTTGCTGATGCCCACACTGGAGCCTTCGTTGGCCGGCTTGACGAATAGCGGCAATTCCAATCGTGCTGCGACGGCATCAAAATCGCTATTGGCCGTCAGCAATTCATATTCCGGGACGGGCAATCCAGCCGCTTGCCATACCAGCTTGCTGCGCCACTTATCCATGGCCAGCGCGCTGGCCAGCACGCCGCTGCCGGTATAAGGGATGCCCATCAGTTCAAGCGCGCCCTGCACCGTGCCGTCCTCGCCGAAGCGCCCATGCAACGCGATGAAAACGCGCTGGTAGCCCTCGTCGAGCAAAGTGTGTAAATCCTGCACGGCGGGATCAAAACCGTAGGCGTCGACGCCGCTCTTCCGCAAAGCGGCCAGCACCGCCGCGCCGCTCTTGAGCGACACCTCGCGCTCGGCAGAACGCCCGCCGTACAACACCGCGACTTTGCCAAAATTCTTCATATTCCTTTCCCTTCGATCACTGGCGCTCCGATGATGCGCACTTCGCATTGCAGGCTCACGCCGGTCTGGCGCTGCACCGCAGCCTGCACTTCATTGATCAACTTCTCGATGTCCGTTGCTGTGGCATCGCCTGTATTCACAATGAAATTGGCGTGTTTTTCCGACACTAGCGCCCCGCCGATCTGACGACCTTTCAGCCCACACTGCTCGATTAGCCTTGCCGCGTGGTCACCCGGCGGGTTGCGGAACACCGAACCGGCATTCGGCAAATTCAATGGCTGGCTAGCAATACGTTTGCCCAACAATGCCTTGATTCCTTCGCGCGCAATTTCGCCATCCCCGGAAGGCAAGCGCAGCCACGCGGCAGTGAACCATTCCTCGCTTGCTTCACGCAGCGCCACATGGCGGTAGCCGATCTCGTATTCCTGCGGAGTGCGTTCCAGCAAATCCCCGCTACGTGTCATCACTTGCACCCGCGCCACCACATCCCATATTTCGCTGCCATAACAACCTGCATTCATCGCCAGCATTCCGCCCACCGTGCCGGGTATCCCGGCAAAAAATTCCGCGCCGCTCAAGTTATGTAGCGCCGCAAAGCGCGCCAGCTTTGCACCGGGTATGCCGGTTTGTGCGTATACCGTGCCGTCTGCCTCCAAACGCAGTTCGTTCAAAGCGCCATGCAGCAACAGCGCCGTGCCGTGCAGGCCGCCGTCGCGCACCAGCAAATTGCTACCCAGGCCGATTGCCATCAGCGGCTCCCCAGCTGGCAGGATGCGCAGAAATGCCGCGAGGTCGGCCAGATCTGCCGGTTGATAAACGCGTTCTGCACGGCCACCCGCGCGCCAACTGGTGAGGCGGCGCATGTCCACATCGTGGCGTAGCGTTCCGCGTAAACCTGCAGCGATGAACTGTGTCGGCTCTGTCATATTCATGTATCACCCTGAGCCATACGCTTTACCAAACTCGGCACACCGCTGATCGAACCTGCACCCATGGTCACCACCACATCACCCGATCTGGCCATTTTCAAAATCGCTTGCGGCATGTCCTGTATCTGTTCGACGAACACAGCCTCACCCTGTCCAGCCACACGCACCGCATGCATCAACGTGCGCCCGTCCGCCGCCGCAATGGGGGCCTCACCCGCCGCATATACTTCTGCCAGCAGCAGCGCATCTACCCCGCCCAGTACCTTGACGAAATCCTCGAACAGATCGCGCGTGCGCGTGTGGCGATGCGGCTGGAATGCCAGCACCAAGCGCCGCCCCGGAAAGGCGCCGCGCACTGCGGCTATCGTGGCTGCCGTCTCGGCGGGATGGTGGCCGTAGTCATCTATCAGCGTAAACGTGCCGCCATCCACCAGTGGAATTTCGCCATAGCGCTGGAAGCGCCGCCCAACGCCCTGGAACTCCGCCAGCGCGGCTACGATGTCATCTTCCGCCACGCCTACTTCCAGTCCCACGGCGATGGCTGCCAGCGCGTTAAGCACGTTGTGGGTGCCCGCCAGATTGAGCGTAATGTCCAAATTTACTGGCACGCTGTTGTGCCGGCACAGCGCGGTGAAGCGCATCTTCCCGCCCTCGTGGCGCACGTTGACCGCACGGATCTGCGCATCCTCGGCGAAACCGTAAGTGGTTACCGGCTTGCTGAGGCGCACCAGCAATTCGCGCACATTGGCATCGTCCACGCACAGTATGGCGCGGCCATAGAACGGCAGGCGCTCCAGGAAGTCCACGAATGCCTGCTTGAGCCGGCCAAAATCATGGCCGTAAGTTTCCATGTGGTCGGCATCGATGTTGGTGACCACTGCCAGGATGGGCGTCAGATAGAGGAATGAAGCATCGGACTCGTCCGCTTCGGCCACGATGAATTCGCCGGTTCCGAGTTTGGCATTGGTTCCGCTGCTGTTGAGGCGCCCGCCGATGACATAGGTCGGGTCGAAACCGCCTTTGGCCAGTACGCTGGCCACCAGGCTGGTGGTAGTGGTCTTGCCATGAGTGCCCGCGATGGCGATGCCCTGGCGCAGCCGCATCAGCTCGGCCAGCATCATGGCGCGCGGCACTACCGGAATGTTGCGCGCACGCGCCGCCACCACTTCCGGATTATCGCTGCCGACAGCCGTAGACACCACCACTGCATCTGCGTTGGACAGATTCTGTTCGGCATGGCCCACATGCACTGCCGCACCAAGCTTCCGCAAACGCTGCGTGGCCGCGCTGTCGAACAGATCGGAGCCGCTCACCTGGTAGCCCAAATTGAGCAGCACTTCCGCGATGCCGTTCATGCCGGAGCCACCGATGCCCACGAAGTGAATGTTTTTAATTTTGTGTTTCATGCTGCCGCCAATTCTGTGCACACCTGTGCCACGCGTGATGCCGCTGCCGGTTGCGCCACTGCGCGTGCGGCCAGCGCCATGACCAATGCGTGTGCTCGTGTCATATCCTGCAACAAATCAGCCAAACGCTGCGGGGTCAATTCACTCTGCGGCAATAAAATCGCCGCGCCGTGTTCACTCAGAAAACGCGCATTGCCGGTCTGGTGGTCGTCCACCGCAAACGGGAATGGCACCAGAATGCTCGCCACACCTGCCGCTGCCAGTTCGGCAATAGTCAAGGCTCCGGCACGGCAGATCACTACATCGGCCCAGGCATAGTGGTGCGCCATATCCTCCAGAAAAGGTTTGATCTCGGCAGACACCCCTGCTTGTTGATAGGCTGCTTGCACCGTTTCCAAATGCTGTTTACCGGTTTGGTGCGTCACGTTGGGACGCACGGCTTGCGGCAATAAAGCCAGCGCTTGCGGCACGCATTCGTTGATCGCTTTTGCGCCCAGGCTTCCGCCGACCACCAGCACATTGAGTACGCTGTTGCGTGCGGTATAGCGCTGCTGCGGTTCGGGCAGTGCGGCGATGCTGTCGCGCACCGGATTGCCGCACCACTCGGCGCCGGGCAGTACTTTCGGGAAACCGCTCAGCACGCGTTTGGCAAAATGCGCCAATGTCTTGTTGCTCAGCCCGGCAATCGAGTTTTGCTCATGAATGACCAGCGGGCGGCGCAACAATGCAGCCATGATGCCACCGGGAAAGGTGATGTAACCGCCCATGCCCAGCACCACATCGGGACGATGGCGCAGCAGCGCAACCGCACTTTGCCACAGCGCCACCAACAGGTTGACGGGCAGCAGCAGCTTGCGCAGCAGCCCCTTGCCGCGCAGCCCGGAGAAGCGCACCCACGCCATTTCGTAACCATGTTTGGGCACCAGATCGGCTTCCATGCTGTTGGGTGTGCCCAGCCAAGTGACGTGCCAACCCAGTGCGCGCAGGCAATCAGCGACGGCGAGGGCTGGGAATATATGGCCGCCGGTTCCACCAGCCATAATTAAAATATTACGGCTCATACATGTACTCCTCGCATGAGTCGCCTGTTTTGGCTACGCCGAAACCGCCGGATGATGCTTGCTGCATTCATCATTGCGATGACTGAATTCATTTTGGCTGGCCTCTCATCATCCGGCGGTTTTCCCAGTCGATCCGCAGGAGTATCGCCGCTGCGATACAGTTCACCACCACGCCGCTGCCGCCGAAGCTGAGGAAGGGCAGAGTCAGACCCTTGGTGGGCAGCACGCCCATATTCACGCCGGCGTTGATCATCGCCTGCATGCCCAACCATACGGCGATACCCTGCGCCAACAGCGCGGCGAAGCGGCGGTCGAGAAAGGCTGCCTGGCGACCGATGGCGAAGGCGCGAATGAGCAGGCCGGCAAACAGCACGATGACCGTGCCCACACCAACGAAGCCGAGTTCCTCGGCAATGACCGCGAGCAGAAAATCCGTGTGTGCTTCCGGCAGGTAAAACAATTTTTCCACGCTGGCGCCCAGCCCCACGCCGAACCACTCGCCGCGCCCGAAGGCGATCAGCGCATGGCTCAACTGGTAGCCCTTGCCAAAAGGGTCAGACCACGGGTCCATGAAGCCGATGACGCGCTGCATGCGGTAGGGCGAGGAAATAATCAGCGCCGCAAACGCCAGCGGCAAGGCGAACACCAGCCCGCCGAATACCTTGAGATTGAAGCCGCCCAGCCATAGGGTGCACAACGCAATCGAGCAGATCACCACGAATGCGCCCATGTCCGGCTCCAGCAGCAGCAGCCAGCCAACCAGCACCATCACTGCGAACATCGGCAGGAATGCCTTGCCGAAAGTGTGTTTGACAATACCTTTGCGCACCGTGTAGTCGGCGGCATATAGCACGGCGAACAGCTTCATCAGTTCGGACGGTTGCAGGTTGACGACGAGCAGAGACAGCCAGCGGCGGCTGCCATTCACCGCACGGCCAATGCCGGGAATCAGCACCAGGATCAGCAGCACCACGCCCAGCATGAACAAGTAAGGCGCCAGTTTTTGCCAGGTTTGCACCGGTACCTGGAACGCCATCACCCCAGCCGCAATGCCGATGAAAATAAACAGGCTGTGCCGGATCAGGTAATACGCGGGGTGGAAGCCGGTGAATTTGCTTTCCTCGGCGGTGGCGATGGAAGCCGAGTACACCATCACCAGTCCGATGGACAGCAGCGCGAGCACGATCCACGCCAGCATTTCGTCGTATTCCGCCAGCGCAGGGCGGGGGACGCTCAGGCTTGCGACGCGCATGCCGCCCCCATTTGTAGTTTATGCACTGCGCCGACGAATACCTCGGCGCGATGCGCATAGTTGCGGAACATGTCGAAGCTGGCACAGGCCGGCGACAGCAGCACCGCATCACCCGGCTGCGCCAACATAGCACTTTGCTGTACCGCATCAGCCATATTGCTGGCATGTACCACAGGCACATCGCAATTTTCCAATACCGCCGCGATCCTGTCCGCATCGCGTCCGATCAGCACCACCGCGCGCGCGTGTTGCGCCACCACCGGATTGAGCGGCGTAAAGTCCTGTCCCTTGCCGTCCCCGCCTGCTATCAATATAGCGAGCCGCCCCAAGCCTTGCAGCGCGGCTACGGTAGCGCCGACATTGGTGCCCTTGGAATCGTCGTAATAGATCACGCCATTGATTTCCGCCACCGGCTCCATGCGGTGCGGCAGGCCCTTGAAAGCGCGCAATGCATCCAGCAAGGGAGCTAGCGGCAAACCGCTGGCGCAGCATAGCGCCAGCGCAGCCAACGCGTTCGCCACATTGTGCAACCCGGCCACTTGCAACTCATTGGCATTCAGCACGCGCTGTTGCCCCTGGGTTAACCAGATGTCGCTGCCGCTACGATCCATGCCCCAGTCATGCTCGCTGAGTGGTTCATTCAAACCAAAGGTCACATGCTTGCGCCCCGGCAATACCATACCCAGGCTGCGTGCATCGTCGCGGTTAAGCACCTGCACGCCTGCACCCCGAAAAATACGCGCCTTGGCGGCCGCGTAGGCATCCATATCAGCATAACGGTCGAGATGATCTTCGCTGACATTCAGCACCGTGGCCGCATCGGCATTCAGGGAAGAAGTTGTTTCCAGCTGGAAGCTGGACAGTTCCAGCACCCATACATCCGGTTGCCGTTCACCACGCTGTAGCAGTGCATCCAGCGCCGCAGGTGAGATATTGCCGGCCACTGCCGCGTCCAGCCCCGCCGCACGGCACATCGCACCGACCATGCTGGTCACCGTGGTCTTGCCGTTGACGCCGGTGACGGCAATAACTTTTGGCCTCGGGTTTTGGGTTTCGAGTTGCCGGGCAAACAGCTCAATATCCCCAACCACCGGAATGCCGCGCGCAACAGCACGCGCCACGAATGTATCGGCCAGCGGCACGCCGGGGCTGATGGCAATCAAATCAACGTTGCTGAAAATTTCATCGCAGAATGCGCCGCAATGAATTTCCACCTGCGGCAATTCCATGCGCAAGGTGGCGAATGCGGGCGGCAACTTGCGGCTGTCGGCGACGCGCACGCGCGCACCCTGCGCCACCAGCCAGCGCGCGAGCGACAAACCGGTCTCACCGAGACCGAGCACCAGCACCGATTTGTTCGCCAATTCCATCATCGCAATTTCAGCGTCGCCAATCCCACCAGCACCAGCAGCATGGTGATAATCCAGAACCGGACCACTACCTGCGTCTCTTTCCAGCCCTTCTGTTCGAAGTGATGGTGCAATGGCGCCATCAGCAGGATGCGCTTTCCTTTACCGTAAACTTTTTTGGTGTATTTGAAATACGATACTTGCAGCATCACCGAAACCGCCTCGACCACAAACACGCCGCCCATGATGAACAGCACCAGCTCCTGCCGGATGATCACTGCCACCGTTCCCAGCGCCGCGCCCAGCGCCAGCGCCCCCACGTCGCCCATGAACACTTCCGCCGGATAGGCGTTGAACCACAGGAAGGCCAGCCCCGCTCCGGCAATTGCGCTGCAGAACACCGCCAGCTCGCCCGCGCCGGGAACGTGCGGCACACCGAGATATTTGGCGAACACCGCATGGCCCGCGATATAAGCGAACAGGGCCAGCGCGCTGCTCACCATCACCGTGGGCATGATCGCCAACCCATCCAGACCATCGGTCAGATTCACCGCGTTGCTGCTGCCGACGATGACCAGATAAGTCAGCAAGATGAACAGGGTCGCGCCCAACGGGAACACCAGAAACTTGAAGAACGGCACGATGAGTTCGGTATGCGCAGGCAGGCTGGAATGCCGCCACAGGTACACCGCAACAACCAGCGCAATAATGGACTGCCAGGACATCTTGGTCCTGGCCGACAGACCCTTGGGATTGCGGTGCACCACCTTGCGGTAATCGTCCACCCAACCGATGGCGCCGAAACCCAGGGTGGTGAGCAGCGCCACCCATATATAGGGGTTGGTGAGGTCGCCCCACAACAGCGTGGTGATGACTATCGAGGTGAGAATCAGCGCGCCGCCCATGGTCGGTGTCCCGGCCTTTACCAGATGGGTCTGCGGGCCGTCGTCGCGCACCGCCTGGCCGATCTTGTAGGCGGTCAGCTTGCGGATCATCATCGGCCCCACCATGAAGGAAATAAACAGCGCGGTCATCGCGGCCAGCACGGCGCGCAACGTGATGTAGCCGAACACGTTGAACGTCCTGATGTCTTGCGCCAGCCATTGTGAGAGCGCCAGTAACATAACCCCCCTTATTGCGGCGCGGTGCAGTGCTGCACCACCCGCTCCATGCGCATGAAACGCGAACCCTTTACCAGCACCGTGCTGCCTGCGCCCATATTTTTGTCCAGCGCGGCGAGCAAATCCTCAATGCGTTCAAAATGGCGCGCACCCGCGCCGAATTCATGCACGGTATGGGCAGTCAATTCCCCGAGCGCCAGCAACTCGTCCACCCCCAAGCGGCGGGCTTCCGCGCCGATCTCGCCATGCAGGCGCACCGCAGCGGCCCCCAGTTCGCCCATGTCGCCCAGCACCAAAATTTTCTTGCCGGCAGCCTGCGCCAGCACCTTGAGTGCGGCGTGCAGCGAGGCAGGGTTGGCGTTGTAGCTGTCGTCGATCAGCACTGCACCGTGCAACGCTGTCTTGCGCTGCAAGCGCCCGCCTACGCCGCAAAATTTTTCCAGCCCCGCCGCAATATCGGCCAGGCCTATGTGCAGAGCCGCTGCCGCTGCGGTGGCGGCCAGCGCGTTGCGCACGTTGTGCACTCCAGGCACCTGCAACTTTGCGCTGAAGCTGCCCTGCGGCGTGCTCACTTCGATGTGCGCGCCATGCCCTTGCGGCTGCCATTGCGCATGGACTGCCACATGGCGTTCCATGCCGAATTCAATCACCGCATGGGTGCCTGCCAGCTCGCGCCACAGCGGGGCATGGGCATCGTCAGCGTTGATCACCGCGATACCGTTATCCGGCAAGCCTGAAAAAATCTCCCCCTTGGCGCGCGCCACCGCATCCACCGAGCCGAGTCCGGCCAGGTGCGCGCTGCCCGCATTGTTGACGACGGCCACATCCGGGCGCGCCAGGCGCGCCAGGTAATCAATTTCGCCGGGATGGTTCATGCCCATCTCGATCACCGCATAGCGGTGTGTGGCGCGCAGCTTCAGCAGCATGAGCGGCATGCCGATGTCGTTATTCAAATTCCCTTGCGTCGCCAATACCGCATCCGTGCTGCCCGCCGCGCTGCGCAAGATACCCGCCAGCATTTCCTTCACCGTGGTTTTGCCGTTGCTGCCGGTCACCGCCACCAGCGGAATATCAAACCGCCCACGCCAATGCGCCGCCAGACGCCCCAGGGCGAGACGCGTGTCCTCCACCAGCAACAGCGGGCACGGCGGCTCGACGCCGTGATAGCTTGACGCGTTTACCAGCGCAGCCACCGCACCGCTTTGCGCGGCACCGGCGACGAATTCGCTGCCGTCAAAATTTTCCCCTTGCAGCGCCACGAACAAATCGCCGGGAGCAATCTTGCGGCTGTCGCTGGATACGGCGGTGAACAGCGTATTCTGGCCGATCAGTTTGCCGCCTAATACCTGCGCAGCTTGTGACAGCAGCATCATTCCTTAATGCCCCGAATGTCCTGAACCTGTCGAAGGACGTGCCAGGCTTGCAGCGCGCGTTGCGCCACCTCGGTATCGCTGAACGGATACTTCACGCCATTGATTTCCTGATAGGGCTCATGCCCCTTGCCCGCTACCAGCACGGTGTCTGTCGCCCGCGCATGGACGATGGCTTGTTCAATCGCCTGTGTGCGGTCTTCAATGATTTGATAATTCCATTTGCCCATGCCGGAAACGATGGCAGCGATAATGTCGCGCGGCTCCTCATTGCGCGGGTTATCGCTGGTAACAATGCAGCTATCCGCCAGCCTGGCCGCGATGGTGCCCATCATCGGGCGCTTGCCCCGGTCGCGGTCGCCGCCGCAACCGAACACGCAAATCAGCTTGCCGCCGCTGGCCTCGGCTACTTCACGCAAGGCCTGCAACACTTTTTCCAAGGCATCCGGGGTATGCGCATAATCCACCACAACAGATGGGCATCCATCCCCGCCAAGCGTCTGCATGCGCCCTGGCACTGCCTGCACCCGCGCCAGTTCGCGCAGTGCATCGTCCAGTGCTATCCCGCTCAGCAATAACACCGCCAGCACCCCGAGCAGATTGGCGGCATTGAATCGCCCAAGCAGCGCACTGCGTAGCACAGCGCCACCCCAACTGGAATGCACTTGCAGGCTGAGTCCTTGCGCATCCATATGCAGCGCGCCGCCATATACCATGCGCAGGCCGAGGCGTTCCGCCAGCGCCAGCGCGGCGTCGCTCAAGCCATAACCCACCACCTCCACTTCCACATCCTGCTGCGAGAGGGTGGCGGCAGAGCCGCCGGGCACCCCCCGGCGTACCTCTTGCAGGTGCAACTGTTCGGCAAGCTCCGCGCCGAATGTGTCATCCAGGTTGAGCACGGCATACTTGAGCTGTTGCCAGTCGAACAAACGGCGCTTGGCCGCCGCGTAATGCTGCATGTTGCCGTGGTAATCCAGATGGTCGCGGCTGAGGTTGGTGAGCAGTGCCACGTCAAATTTCACGCCATTCGCGCGCCCTTGTTCCAGAGCATGGGAGGACACTTCCATCGCCACTGCCTGGGCGCCTTGCACCAGATAATCGGCCAGCAATCCATGCAAGTTGACGGCATCGGGTGTGGTGTTCAACGCAGGCTGCAAGGCGCCAAAAAAGCCATTGCCCAATGTGCCGACCAGCGCAGTTTTCTTGTTCAGCGCACCGAAGGATTGTGCGATCCAGTGGCTGCATGAAGTCTTGCCGTTGGTGCCGGTGACACCCACCACCCACAATTTTCCGGAGGGGTTGCCGTAAACGTAATCGGCGATTTCTCCCGCGCGCTGACGCAGGCCGGCAACCGCCAGATAAGGCACTTGCCATGCCCCGTTCCAGCTGAAGCAGTGCGCCTCCCAGATCACTGCATTTGCGCCATTGGCGATGGCCTGCGCAATGAACAGACGCCCATCCGCTTTATCACCGGGATAGGCGACGAAGGTGTCGCCCGGTTTTACTGCGCGGCTATCCGTCACCAACCGTGTGATCGTCACACCAAGAGAGGCGAGCAGTTCAGGATGGAAGCCTGTTTTGAGCGCTGTTTGGTTTTGAGTCGAAGGACTCATGCCTCCTCCTTGATAATGTCAGCGGGCGGCATCATCACATTGCCGAGCGGCGCATCATTGGGCACGTTGAGCAGGCGCAACGCCGAGCCCATCACATTGCTGAACACTGGCGCAGCGACCTGGCCGCCATAGTATTGCTCGCCGCTTGGCTCGTTGATCATCACCGCCACGATCAGGCGCGGGTTGGACGCGGGCGCCAGCCCGACAAACGAGGCGATATAGCGGTTAACATAATGTCCGCCTTCCAATTTATGTGCTGTGCCGGTTTTGCCCGCCACGCGGTAACCGTTGATCTGCGCCAGCGGCGCGGTTCCGCCGGGCTTGACCACCAGCTCCAGCATGTCGCGTACCGCGCGTGCCGTGGCCTGGGAATACACCTTCTTGCCGACAGTCGGCACATCCTGCTTGAGCAGCGTCACTAATTTCAGGTCGCCGTCGTTGGCGAATACGGTATAGGCGCGCGCCAGTTGCAGCAGGTTGACCGAGATGCCGTTGCCATATGACATGGTGGCTTGCTCGATGGGTTGCCATTTTTTGTAATCGCGCAGCCTACCCGCCGCCTCGCCGGGAAACGCACTGCCGGTTTGCGCGCCGAAGCCGGTTTCGCTCAGACTGCGCCAGAAGGTTTCAGGCGGCAGCGACAGCGCGATCTTGGCCGCGCCCACGTTGCTGGATTTCTGGATTACCTGCGACACGGTGAGCGTTGCTTCCGGGTGGGTGTCATGAATCTTGCGCCCGCCAACGGCGAATACGCCGTTCTCGGTGTTAATGACGGTCTGTGGCGTTACCTTGCCCGCCTCCAGCGCAGCCGCCACGGTAAACGGCTTCATCGTGGAGCCCGGCTCGAACAGGTCAGTCACCGCATGGTTGCGCAACACCTTGAGGTTAGGTTTGTCGCGGTTGTTGGGGTTGTAACTCGGCCAATTGGCCAGCGCCAGCACCTCGCCACTCTTTGCATCCAGCACCACGATGGAACCCGCCTTGGCGTTATGCTGCTCGACCGCCAGCTTGATCTCGCGGTAAGCCAGATACTGCATCTTGCTGTCTATGCTCAGCGCCAGGTCGCTACCCGGCTTGGGCGCGCGTATGCTGGCCACGTCTTCGACGATATGCCCGCGCCTGTCCTTGATGACGCGCTGGCTGCCGGCCTTGCCGCCAAGCTGATCCTGTAATGCCAGCTCGATACCCTCCTGCCCATTGTCGTCCACATCGGTGAAGCCCAGCAGATGCGCCGTCACATCCGCCTCTGGATAATAGCGGCGGTATTCACGGCGTAGCGACACGCCCGGCACTCCCAGCTTCACGATCTTTTCCGCCTGCTCGGGCGGCAGTTGGCGCTTGAGATAAACGAAATCGCGCGAGGTATCGAACAAACGGTTTTTCACTTCTTCGACATCCATGCCCACGATCTGCGCCAACTTTTTCACTTGTTGCGGTGTCGCCTCCACATCCTGCGGGCTGACCCAGATGGATTCCACTGGCGTGCTGATGGCGAGCGGTTCGCTATAGCGGTCGGTAATCATGCCACGGTGCGCATTAATGTCGACGACACGGCCATAACGCGCATCACCTTTCTGTTGCAGGAAGTCGTTGTGTATGCCTTGCAGGTACACCGCGCGCACCATCAGCGCGCACAGGCCCAGCAGCAGCAGCACAAACAACAGACGGGAACGCCACGGCGGTAATTCCTTGAGCCCTGTCGTCTGTATGCCGCTGGCGTAATTCATGGTTGCGTTGCTAGCCCTTTCAACTGTTCGCCACGGATAAACTGAATCTGCCCGCTCTTCGGCAACTGCATCTGCAACTTGGCCCCGGCGATCTTTTCCACGCGCACCGGCATCGCCCAGGTACTCTGCTCAAGCTGCAACTGGCCCCATTCCACTTCCATCCGTTGCGCCTCGTCTTTTTCTTTTTGCAGTTCGGTAAACAATTTGCGCGCCTTGTGCTGTGAAGTCACCACACCCAACGCGCAAGCGATCACCACAAGCAGGAGCAACAGGTGCGATCTAGCCACCCGCGTCTCCCGCGTACTCGGCCACACGCATCACCGCACTGCGCGCACGCGGGTTTACTGCCACCTCCTGCGGCGCAGCGCGCAACGCCTTGCCAACCAAACGCAGCCTGCCCTTGGGTACCTCGGCGGCGCGGATCGGCAGCTTGTGCGGCAGCTTGTCGCCCTGTGCCATGTCGCGCAAAAAATGCTTCACCATGCGGTCTTCCAGCGAATGGAAGCTGATAATCACGATGCGCCCTTCCGGTCTCAGGCAATCCACGCATTGCGGCAAAATCCGCGCAAGCTCTTCGAGTTCCTGATTGAGATAAATCCGTATAGCCTGAAAGGTGCGCGTTGCCGGATTTTTCCCGGGCTCACGCGTGCGCACAGCCTTGGCGACGATTTCACTGAGTTGGTGCGTGGTAACGATGGGCTGTTCCTGGCGCGCCGCAACAAGCGCTCTTGCAATCTGTTTAGCAAACCGTTCCTCGCCGAAGTCACGTATCACCTCCCCAAGCAAACCTTCTTCTACCGAAGCCAGCCACTGCGCTGCGGTTTGCCCGCTGCTGGTGTCCATGCGCATGTCCAGCGGCGCATCAAAACGAAAACTGAACCCGCGCTGTTTGTCGTCCAGCTGCGGCGACGACATGCCCAAATCGAGTAGCACGCCATCCACTTTTTCAACTGACAACCTGTGCAGTACTTCGGCCAAATGCGCGAACCCGCTATGCACCATGATGAAACGCGGATCTGCAATCGCTTGCCCTGCTGCCACTGCCGCCGGGTCTTTGTCCAGCGCAATCAAGCGGCCATGCGCGCCCAGTTTTTCCAGAATCAACCGGCTATGTCCGCCGCGCCCGAAAGTGCCGTCCACATAAACACCTTCCGGTTTCACCTGCAACGCTTCGGCTGCTTCGTGCAACAACACCGTTTCATGCAATACTTTGGGCGCGTGGGGCAAGCCCACACTCATAAAAACCTCTGCACAACGTTACGAGCGAAGCTGAGGCAAGGCAAAAAATGGCGAGGAACCAGAATGTACATTTCAGTACATGAGGGTTTCGAGCCATTTTTTAACGCCGCATCAGTGAGCGTAGTAGTTGTGCAGAGGTCTTTCACAGCGTAAATCCCTCCAGCTCAGGTGGCAAATCCCCATCGGTAAAGCCACTCATCTTCTCGTGCTGTGCCTGCCAGCGTGTTTCGTCCCATACCTCGCACTTATTGCCTTGCCCGACCAGCATCACGCGCTTATCCAGCACGGCATAGCTGCGTAACGTCGGGGAGATCAGCACACGGCCTGCGGCATCCATCACCACATCTTCCGCATGGCCGACCAGAAAGCGCTGCAAAGCGCGAATGCGAGGATTGAAAGCCGAGAGCCGCATCAGTTTTTCGCGAATGGGCTGCCACTCGGGTTGGGGATATAGCAGCAGGCAACCATCCGCATCAGTGGTTAGCACCAACTGGCCGGCGCAATGCGCGAGCAGCATGTCGCGATACCGTGCCGGTATCGCGAGCCTGCCCTTGCTATCCAGACTGAGTTGCGCTGCCCCCTGAAACATCACTTTATCCCTGAGCTTATTTACCCACTAAAACCCACTTTTTACCACCTTTGCCCACTATATTGAAAAAACCGCCATCGGTCAAGCAACAAAACAGGTTTTTTCTTTGCGGGACAAGTAGTTAGCGCGAAAAGCTAATGTTATATGAATTTCTTTAATAAAGAACGAATTGCGCAAACAAGCTCAAGTTGCTTGTGATGAATAGGTCTAGATATTTTGGAAAAACGGAAAGAAAAGGGAGTGGGCTAGTTAAACAAAATCAATTCGGCCACAGGGGGTTAAAGATTTAAAGCAGAGAGTGCAAAAGAGCTTATTCTCGTGGCACTCGCCGAAGCGAGTGGCAACAAAAGCACTGTGGCGGAAAAGCTCGGCATGTCGCGCATTATCTTGTGGAAGCGCTTGAAGCAATATGGCATTACCGACGATACCTTAATGTACGGGGCGAATTGAAAGGAAACGTGATTCTGCCACCAATGATAAGCCTATTCTGCTTGTCAGCGGGGCGCGGGGCCATGGTATATTGGCAACCATGTTTTGCGATAGCAGGGTTAAGCAAAGGACGCTTCAGCAAGTGGGAGATATTTGCGAGCAGATGTGGGATTTTTGAAACAGTAATTTTACGAGTAAACCCTTTCCGCTAATGAGCACCTCTAAAAATTTGCCGGAATGACAAGCTCTGCATTTTTAGAGGCACACTAATAATGAATAGATTAAGAAATTCACTGGTCATTGGAGTTGCGTGCATGGCCTTCGCAATTATTCCGGCAACCGGATGGGCGGATACTGCGCCATGCGAAAAGAATTTCACTGTCAAGGATGGCTTGTTTGACAGTAAAATTTACAAGACATGGCAAGACCTGGTGGCGCTCACTCAGCAAATGATTTTCAATCGTACATATGCATACTTGGTGAAAGACGGTTGGGTGATAAACAGGACGGACAAGGAATCTGGAGTAATTTCTGCTTCACAAGTGGAAGAGTCAACTGGCGGAGTGGGAAAAGTGGCAAACCTGAATATTCTTATCGAGAATGCCGGTAATTATTATGGAGGGTTGCCAAGCGGGAGAGGAGTGCCTGGCGGGTTCAGGGTCACAATGACTTTCTCGATACCCAGCGGGCTTAATGCACATGAAGAGATGGTACGAAAAAACTTTTGCGATATCTTGGCGGAAATTAAGGGCGGGACTTACGGGGCTAATTTAAAATAGGGCGAGGCTAATTTGTAGTAGTCGCGATAGATAGGGTCTGGCCAAAGGGGGGCTCACCACCAGCCTACACTGACTGATCCGCCACTAAAGTTTTTTCCTGCCACCATGCATAGACGACAGGTATGACGATGAGGGAGAGTAGGGGTGCGGAAATCATGCCACCCACCAGCGGCGCGGCAATGCGCTTCATCACATCCGCGCCGGTGCCTGAGCTGACCATCACCGGAATCAACCCGGCCACGATCACCGATACCGTCATCATTTTCGGGCGGATACGCAGCAACGCCCCGTGAATGATGGCCTGTTGCAAACTTTGGCGGTTTACCGGCTGGCCGGATTGGCGCAGTTCCGCGATGGCATGATCCAGATAGAGCAACATGACCACGCCGAACTCTGCCGCCACCCCGGCCAAGGCGATAAACCCCACAGCGACAGCCACAGACCGGTGATAATCCAGCAAATACACTAGCCAGAAGCCACCCGACAGGGAAAATGGCAAGCACAGCAACACCAGCAGCACTTTGCCGCTGTGGCGGAAATTCAAATAAAGCAATGCCACCACCAACAGCAGCGTGAGCGGTATCACCCACAATAAACGCTCCTTGGCGTGCTGCAGGTTGGCATATTGCCCCGTCCAGGCGATGGCATAGCCCGGTTGCAGCTCGATGGTTTTTGCCACTGCGGCTTGTGCCTTGGCGATATAGCCATCTATGTCGCGCGCGGCAGAATCAATGTAAATATAAGCCACAAGGCGGCCATTTTCGCTTTTAATTTCGACCGGTCCGTCATTCACACTTATGCTCGCCACCGTGCCCAGCGTTACTTGCGCACCGGAAGGCGTCATGATGCGGCTTGCCGCAAGCGCGGTGAGCGAATCACGGAACGCGCGCGGGTAGCGCAAATTGATAGGGAAGCGGTTGCGTCCTTCGATCACCATGCCGATATTTTCTCCGCCAATGGCACTCTGCACCAAGCGCTGTACATCGGCTGCGGTAATGCCGTAGCGTGCCGCTTGGACGCGATCCAAAGTAATATCCACGTAGCGTCCACCGGAAGCGCGGTCAGCAAAAGCGTTGCGCGTGTCTGGCATGGTCTCGATGACCTCCTCGACTTTCCTGGCCAATAAACTGACTTCTTCCAGGTCGGGGCCGGTAACCTTGATGCCCAGCGGTGTGCGGATACCGGTAGATAGCATATCTATGCGCGTGCGGATGGGGTACCCCCAAGAATTGGTCAGCCCCGGCAAGCGTACCTGGCTGTCCAGCTTGCGGATCAAATTTTCCATGGTTTCGCCGGGCGGCCACTGCTCGCGCGGCTTGAGCTGAATGGTAGTTTCCAGCATCGAGAGCGGTGCAGGGTCGGTAGCGGTATCGGCGCGCCCGGCTTTGCCAAACACGCGCTCGACCTCGGGCATTTGCGCAATCAGACGGTCGGTGATTTGCAGGATGTTTGATGCTTCGTCTATCGATACGCCGGGCAGGGTGGTGGGCATATATAGCAGATCACCCTCGTTGAGCGACGGCATGAATTCGCTGCCCAGTTTTGCGAGCGGCCATGCGGCGCTCAGCAGCAGCAGCAGGCAAAGCGACAGGGCAAGTTTACGTTTTTGCAGCGCGGCCAGCAGCAGCGGGCGATAAAGCGCATGCAGCACCCGGTTCAACGGGTTGCTTTGTTCGCGGGTAATGCGCCCACGGATAAAATATCCCATTAACACCGGAGCCAGGGTGATGGCGAGCACCGCGCTGGCCGCCATGGCATAAGTCTTGGTGTAGGCGAGCGGAGCGAATAGCTTGCCTTCCTGCCCGGTTAGGGTCAGTACCGGCAGGAAAGATGCGGTGATGACCAGCAGCGAAAAAAACAGCGCCGGCCCCACTTCAAGCGCGCTCTGCCGGGTGATTTCCCAATAATCGGGGTGATCCCCTGCGCGCTCCAGATGCTTATGCATGTTTTCTATCATTACCACTGCGGCATCCACCATGGCGCCGATGGCGATGGCGATGCCGCCCAGCGACATGATGTTGGCGGTTACGCCTTGGTTTTCCATCACGATGAAAGCGGCCAAAATGCCGATGGGCAGCGTGATTACCGCTACCAGTGAGGAGCGCAGGTGAAATAAGAATGCGAGGCATACCAAAGCGACGATAAGCGATTCCTCGACCAGTTTTTCACTCAGCGTTTTGATGGCGCGCTTGATTACGCCGGAGCGGTCGTAAGTAACGACCAGTTCGACTCCCGGCGGCAGGCCGCTTTGCAACTCATTCAATCGTGCCTTGACGTGCGTGATGGTCTGGAGCGCATTTTCGCCGTAGCGCATGATTACGATGCCGCCGGTCACTTCGCCTTGCCCATCCAGATCGGTTACGCCACGGCGCAATTCATGTCCGATTTGAATTTGCGCCACATCTTCCAGGCGGATGGGCACACCATGCGCGTTGACCCCCAATGGAATGTGCCGGAAATCGTCCAGGTTCTTCAAGTAATTTTGCGCGCGTACAACGTATTCGGCATGCCCCATTTCCATTACCGAGCCGCCGCCAGTCATATTGCTGTCGCGGATTGCTTGCTCGACACGTTCCAGGTTCAGGCTATATGCCGCCAGGCGGTTGGGGTTCACTTCGATCTGGAATTGCCGCACCATGCCGCCGACGCTGGCGACTTCGGCTACACCATGCAGGCTTTGCAGTTCGTATTTGAGGAAGGAATCCTGCACCGCGCGCAATTGATCGGCATCGTAGCGGTGATGCCGATCCACCAAGGCGTATTCGAACACCCAGCCCACGCCCGAAGCGTCCGGCCCCAACGTGGGAATGATTTTTTCAGGTAGGCGATCCTTAATCTGGCTTAAATATTCCAGCACGCGCGAGCGCGCCCAATACGGATCGGTGCCATCCTGAAAAATCACGTAAACATATGATTCGCCGAACATGGAAAAACCGCGTACTGCGGTTGAGCCAGGTACCGACAACAACTCCGAGGTAATCGGGAAAGTGACTTGATCCTCCACCACCTGTGGTGGTTGGCCCGGATAAGCGGTTTTGATGATGACCTGCACGTCGGAAAGGTCGGGAATGGCATCCAGTGCCATTTGACGCGAGGAATATATTCCCCATCCGGCCAGCAGCAGGGCGCCCAACAGCACCAACAGGCGGTTTTTCAGCGACCATTCGATGATGCGCGCAATCATGCTTGAGTCCAAAAAATATCCGCGCCAAAGTCGCGAGAAATTGGTGTTCCTTCGTGGCGAGACTCTTTGTGTCTAATGGTCGCCCGCATCATGATTGTGCAGGCGCTGGGCAGCATCGCTCATCGAGGCAGCCGCGTCCAGTAAAAATTGCCCATTCACCGCAACCTGATCGCCTGCCCGCAAGCCGGCAGTGATCTCAATGGAATCTGTGGTTTCGATGCCGGTTTCCACTTTTACCGGAGTGAAATACCCGCCGTTGGATAGCATTACCAGATCACCCTTGCCGGTGCGCATCACGGCCGAGCGAGGTATGGCAAGCGCCTTGTGGGGGTTGGCATGGATTACGACGTCAAGAAAAGCCCCAATAGGCAGTGGATTTTTGGCATTATTGACGCTCAGCCGCGCCTGCACGGTGCGCGTTGCACTATCAACTACCGGGGGGATCAATTGCAGGCGTGCCTTGATTTCCGGTGCATTCGATAGCGGCAGCCTCACAATTGCCTCATCCCCTTCCTTTACCCAAACCAGTTGATCGGGATAAAGCGGCACATCGACCCATACCCGTGACAGGTTAGCGAAGGAAAACAGGTTGTCCATCGGTTTGACCGTGCTGCCTTCATGAACCTCGATTTTGGTGACAAAACCGGACTGCGGTGCGCGTATCTCAACCACATTCTTTGATCTATAGGTTTTGGTCAACTCGTCTATCAGTTCATTGCCAACATCGGCATAGAGAAGCCTGTCGCGGACAAGAACACGCTTGCCGGCATTCGTCCTTATGTCCATCATGTCATCTTCAGGCATGCCCTTGCCGTTTGTATGAGCATCCTCAGCTTCCATTGGCGCAACAAGAATATCTTTTTCCCTTAGCAGGTCGATGTACTCTTCTTGGGACTTAAGTAATTCCGGGGAATAAATCTCATACAGCACTTGCCCCTCACGGACTTGCTGACCAACAGAACTTACATGTAGTTTTCTGACCACCCCTTCAACCTTCGCGCTGAGGTTGAAAACCAGGCTTTCATCAACAGCCACATTGCCATAGGCATGAATATCCTGGCTCAGGGTTTGCCATTTTGCTGCGGCCAGACGCACGCCGAGTCTTTGCTGCGTGGCTGTATCAATGCGCACACCGTGACCGTGTGCGGGTTGGGGTATGCCCGGCTGCTCCATTTCCACCAGATCCATGCCGCAGATCGGGCATGAACCAGGCTGATCCTGAATAACCTCGGGATGCATGGGGCACACCCAAAGTTTCTTTGCCGGTTTCGTTGAATTCTTGCCGGTGGGTGCTATGGGGTCAAGGTTTGAACTGGCTACAGGAGCGGCATAAGTATTGCCCACAAGCTGGGTTGCCGCATGATCGCCGTGGGTAAAGCCAATAATTATCAGAAGAGCGGCTGCAAATATGCCGAACCACAGCCTCACATATTTGAAGGCTTCAGCGCAGAGCAATCCGGGGTGCCATTCTTTTCTAAGCCATGCCATGTTTTTGTCAATTCAGTAACCGCGCCCTGATTTCAGCGAGAATTCTGGGAGGGGATAATGACCTTAAATCAAAAGGCGGCAACTCCAGTGCATCCAGAGTATTTTTCACCAGCAGGCCAAGCTCGGTATCGCCTTCCATACACAGGCGGCGGCTGAAAAAAAGTGTATCCGGATCTTCCTTGCGCAGGGCAAGCATCAGAAAATCATAGGCGCTGGCGCTGATGGTCAAGTCCGGCTCCCTGATGCGTCGGCAGGCAACCAGGCCTTTAGGGGTGAGGGTGAAATGATAAGCCACCCCGGCATCGGTCACCCGGATGCTGATGAGCTTGTCCTGCAGGGGTTGCATCACTTCAGAGCGTAAAGCGCCACCCACTGCCAGATTAACCGCTTGAACAAACAGCAAGGTCTGCGGATACTTTGGCAACACGGACAGAATATCGCTGATTGGTTTGGGAAGAAGAAAAGGCTGGTTGCTCATAATATCTGTTTGGTTGGTGTCTTCTCAAGGCGTTCAATTCCTATTTGCTAAGTATAATCCCCTTTCAACCATTGCGGCATCTCATTCATGTTGCACGGCGCTGGCGAGGAACATCTGCTCCATCCCCGGACGTCCATGCCAGTAGCCGTTGCAGGCTGCTTCCGGCATCACGCTTTCCATTTGTTGCATGGCGATTTCGGGGCTTGTCCGTTGCTCTATGCAGTCGCGGAACTGGCGGATAATTTCTGCGCTGTGTTCGGCTTGCGGGCTGATGCGCAGCACGTCCACACCGGCATTGCGGAGGGTGTCCAGATCGCCGAGCAAGTTGTACATCAGGGCGGACTGGGTCTGTGTGCCGTTGATCACCAGGAATGGTTTACCTTCGCGGGTGCGCATGGTCTTGCCGTCTGGGTCATCAATGCAGAGAAAACGGCAATCGTCCTTGGGCAGGTTGTGAAAGCGCGCGGTGAAACAGCGCGAAGAAAAAGCCAGCGGTAATCTGCCATAGGAGAACACTTCCGTTTCCAGTCCCGCAGGCCGCGATTGCTGTAGCGGCTGTAGTCCTTCAAGCGACATTTCTACCGGCATGACCCAGCGCTTGGCGCCGAGAGATGCGATCAGTTGCAGAGTCTGCTGGTTGTAAATATTGAGATAAGGCCCGGCAATGAATGGCATGCGCCCCGCCAGGCGGTGAACGGCACCCATGTCATTGGCTTCCACCATGAAGTCGCTATTTTCCGCAATTTTGCGTAGCGACTTCAGGTCGGATTCGGACTCGATCAATGTCAGGGTGGAGAGAACCACTGTCTTGCCGGCGGCGGCAAGCATCTTCGCTATTTCCAGCCAGTCTGGCAGGCGCATGATATGGCGCCGCGAGCAAACCGTTTCTCCGAGATAAACGATATCTACCGGAGCAGCGGCGATTTCTACATAGAATTCCTGTAGCTTTTCCTGCGTCCAGTAATAAAGAATAGGGCCGAGCGAGAGCTTCATGGTTTCCTCATTATTTCCATGGCCGGTGATATGCGCCCAAGGTGTGTTGCTGGCCTTCGGAGACTTTGCCCAGTTCGACAGTCCATGCGGGTTTGACGGAAAACCCCCCGGGGTTTTTCATGCATTGGTCAATCGCCTCGCGCCAGACACGAGTGACTTGCCCCACATAGGCCGGGCTTCTCTGCCGCCCTTCGATCTTGAGGCCGCGCACTTTGATGCGCAGCAGTTCCGGCAGCAGTTCCATGGTGTTCAGGCTGGTAGGTTCTTCCATGGCGTAGTAGGTTTCTCCTTCCACCTCGAAGCGTCCCTTGCACAGGGTGGGATAGCCAGTGTTTTCATCATCGGCGTAGCGGTCGATGAGTACGCCGTTGAGGCGCGATTCCAGGCCTTGGGCGGTCTTCTGCCAGCGTACGGCTTTGGGCGGCGAGCATACGCCGCAGTTGTTGGGGGATTCGCCCGTGACATAGGAGGAAAGTGAACAGCGCCCTTCGACCATGACGCACAGCCCGCCGAAGCCAAAGAGTTCCAGTTCCACCGGCGTGCCGGCGGCCAGTTCTTCAACCTGGGCAAATGACAGCACGCGCGGCAATACTGCGCGACGGATGCCAAAATACTCGTGGTAGAAATTGATCGCCTCGTAATTGGTGGCGGAACCCTGCACCGAGAGATGGAGGTGCAACTGGGGATGGGTCCTCATGGCATATTGCATGAGGCCGGGGTCGGCCAGGATGATCGCGTCCATGCCATTATCGGCGGCCTGGTCTATCGCCTTCGTCCAGCGCTCCCAGCCATGAGACTTGGGGTAGGTATTCAGCGCCAGAAATACTTTCGCACCTTTTTCATGCGCATATTCGACACCCGCGCGCGCATTTGCCGCATCGAAATTCAGCCCGGTGAAGTTGCGTGCATTCGTGTCGTCGCGAAAGCCGAGATAGACGCAGTCCGCACCGTTGTCTACGGCCACTTTCAGCGCCGGCAGGCTGCCTGCCGGGCACACCAGTTCCAGTTTGTATTCAGGCGGCATAAGGGATTTTCTCTTGTTCAAGCGACAGCTTGGCAAATTCGCCTTGGCGATGGCCACGGCGTTTCAGTTCAAACTCGATCCCATTCAGGATGTTCCACTTTTGCGAACACCAGGATGGAGCAAGCAGGATGTCTTTTGAGGCAGTGCCGGTGACGCGGTGGTAGACGATATGGGGCGGGGTGCACTCGATCAGGTCAGCCGCGATGCGGATGTAGTCGGCCACTTCCAGTGGCTGATATTCGCCGCGCCGCCACTCGGCGGCCAGCACGGTATTTTTGACCACATGCAGCGGATGCAGTTTAAGGCCGTCTGTTCCCAAGGCAAGCACGGTATCGAGCGAGGAGTGGTAATGGTGTTCCGTTTCTCCGGGAAGGCCGATGATCAGGTGAGTGCATACCGGGATGCCGCGTTTTCTTGCGGCTATTACCGTTTTCTCATATTCCTTAAGTCCATGGCCGCGGTTCACCCGCTTGAGAGTCTCGTCAAAGGCTGATTGCAGGCCGAGTTCCAGCCATACCACCAGCCCGCGCCGCTGATAATCCACCAGCAAATCCAGCACCGCTTCAGGAACGCAGTCAGGGCGCGTGCCGATGGACAGGCCTGCCATATCCGGCTCGGATAATGCTTCTTCATAGAGTGCTGCCAGTTCGGCGACATCGGCGTAGGTGTTGGTATAGGCCTGAAAATAGGCAAGGAAGCGACGCGCCCGGGTGCGTTTGCCAATAGCGTGTTTGCCGCTTCTGATTTGCTCGGAAAGTGAAGGCGGGGTGCGCCCATTGGGGCTGAAAGAGGCATTGTTGCAGAAGGTGCATCCTCCCATCCCCTTGGCGCCATCGCGGTTGGGGCAGGTAAGGCCTGCATCAAGCGCGATCTTGTGCACCCGCTCGCCATGCTGCTGCAACATGTGTTGCCCGAAGGTAAGGATATAGTCAGAAAGTGCCATTGATCCGGCACAGTTCGTGAGTGGTGAGCGGAGTAATGGCACCCGCAAATTTACCCATCGTGGGTTTGTCGATTTTTTTCTGCGCTGGAAAAATCATTGGCTATTACACGCAATGGTTACTGTTTGCCAGGGGCTTTGTAATCCGGATTTAAGTAGCAAAAACCCACTTTTTTCTCGGCGGTCTTGTTGCATGTCTCGTAGTCATAGTATTTGCATTCAATGCCCCACGTCACTATGCAATAAGGTGCTATCTCCGGCGCTGGAGATACTCCGGTCGTGTCGGCCACGCAATTTGTCTGGCTTCCTGCTGTGCGCTTGCACTCATCGTAAGAAGCATACTTGCACTCATCCATACGAACTTTCCCTTCCGGTGTTGTTGCGCAGAATGCACCAGCAAACGCATATTGCGGGAGTCCGATGGCAACGCACAACAACAGGCCGACAAGATTTTTTTTAGCTCTCACAGTGATCTCCTTTAGTATTACCAGGCAACCGAAGCCAAGGGATATATCCCGAGCGGCTCATTCCATCCGGTTGCAGTCAACAGCAACAGTTCTGCGCAAATTTCGAATGAATGCAACGCCAATAGTTCCATTCAAACTTGAGCAAACACAGCTTCGGGAAATGGCAAATCCGATATGGAATTTATGAGCGACGGAACTGGCTAAATTCATGCTATTTCAAGAATAGCCATTTTACACAAATCAGTTGAGCAATAGCTTAATATCATGCACAAGGGCATCCGCTCCTTGTCCATAAGCCGCGTGCAGGCGCAATCTCCCCGACGGGTCGTAAATATAGGTTCCGACCGAGTGATCCAACGTATAGTTGGCGGGGCTCTTACCCGGTTCCTTGCTATAAAACAGGTGGTATTCCTTGGCGGTCTCGGCAATTTGTGCCGGCGTACCGTAGAGGCCCATGAATTTTGGATTAAACGAGGGAACGAATTGAGCCAGAAGTGCCTGAGTATCGCGCTCGGGGTCCAGGGTTATGAACAGAACCTGCACCTTGTCCGCGTCGGGACCGAGGCGTTTCATTACGAGAGCAAGCTCCGATAATGTATTCGGGCAGGCTTCAGGGCAATGCGTGTACCCGAAAAACAATACAACAACTTTACCCTTAAAGTCAGATAAGGTGCGTGGTTTTCCCTGATGATCGGTCAACCGGAAATCTTTTCCGGAGTCGATCCCGGTAACATTGGTAGACTTGAACGGTTGTGCCGCTTGCGGCTGATTGCAGCCGCACAGGGATGCTATGGCCAGGCTCACAAGTAAAGATTTCAGGAACGGTTTAAAAAAAGCTGCTCTTGTCATGACGTTGTCGCGTTCGTCCTCACGATTTTTACAGGTTTAAATTCCATACATTGCCAGCAACATCGCCGCAAACATATCCGCCAGATGACTGTTCGAATTGTCCCATACGCTGGCGCGCTACTATAATGACGGTGCATTATAAACCGCAAGGCGGGTTGGACGGGCTTTGTCCGTGATTAAAATTTATCGGCCATGAATTCATGAATTTGTTATGGGTAAAAAACATTCACATTACTTGTGTGGCGTTGAGCTACACGTTGTTTTTCTTGCGCGGGGTGTGGCTGATTCAAGGCTCGCCCCGGCTGCGCCAGCGCTGGGTGAAAATTGTCCCGCATGTGATGGATACGCTGCTGTTGGCAAGCGCCATTACGCTTGCGATCGGCATCCGGCAATATCCCGGCGTGAATGCCTGGCTTACCGCCAAAGTGGTCGGCCTGCTGTTCTACATCGGGTTTGGCATGATGGCGTTTCGTTTTGGCAAAACCATGCGCGCAAGAATCTCGGCATGGGTAGCAGCGCAACTGGTATTTTTTTATATCGTGGCGGTCGCACTCACACATAATCCACTGCCTTTTTCCGTGCTATAAGTATCTTGATTGGCGCGAATACATCAGTTGTTCTGGCAGGTCTATTTTTCCCAGCATGCCTTGGCAAGTTGCGGCAGGTAAGCGGATAATCCGGCAACGGCGAACTCGGTTTGTACGGGAGCGCTACCGAAGGGAGAGAATTCGAATATAAGTTTTCGAGACTGGGCAAGCCGCTTGATTAACGTAGCTGCATCGCGTGCGGAAATCGTTGCATTGGTCACTTCGCGCCAGCTCTGGGGGAAGGGTTTGTTGTCATCAAGCTGGAGGTTTACGAGTTGCTTATCAACCACGGTAACCTCCAGTGCCATCCCGGTTTCAACGTAAACAGATGCTTTTCCTTTTACACATTGAATGGTCAGGACGGGAAAGGAAGTTTTCATCCAGCCCTCTACCGCCTTTTCTGCCTTAAGCGATAAAGTCAGAGATTCTTCAGCTGTCGAAGGTGTGGGTGAGACCTGCCACTTAGACGATTGCGGTGCGGCTTCAGCGGCAATCGGGATGGCACAAACGAATAGCAGCAAGAAAGTGCGAACGTATGGGGTAAGCCACATAACATCTTTTTTGCAAAACATTTTTTGGCTACAGTGCTCTTTGTTAAAAAGGGGGGGCATCAGGTTATTCCTCAGTTTTTCGGGATGAGCCAGTGTACCGCAAGAAATATATAATGGTCACGGCGCATATCTGGTTGTTACGATTTGGTAGCGGTTCGGCGTCTTTAAAAGCTTAAAGCTAAAGGCTGCCATCTCTATGAAAGTTCCTCTCAAGAGCGCTCCATTTTCATGAAACTTGATATACATCAAAGAAACTTGGTGCTTGGGCAACGAAAATTGCCATCGCTAAAAGCGGTACCCGAATTTCATTCAATTACCATTCACCCGGAGAACTAACCGATGGAAGCAACAAAGCAAGGCGGGATTGAAACAACCGGTGGGCAAGGAACGCGGATGTCCAGCTGGCGCATGAGTTTCATAGGTGTGATGTGCTTAGTGGTTTTTTACGTAGTTTGGGGTATCGTCAAAATGATTTTGTAGTTAGATTTTTGGAACTTTTTTTTGGAACTATTTTTTAGTTATCGTGCCAGGGAGGCCATTATGTCAAATGAAGAGAGTTTTAGACCCACCGTCTTGCAACGCATCCTCGACGACATCAATTTTATGATGTGTTTGGGGTTGGTTATACCGACGGTGTTTTACACATTGTGGGGAGTCATGGAAGTTGCCACCATCCCATTGGGCAAATAACCGCATTCACGCTGGATTTATTTTAATTTTTTCTTTTTAAGAGGGGGCTTCAATGGGTTATTCATTCACAGCACCAGCAAAGAATTGGGCGACCGAACCGATCGAGCGTACCGAAATCTTATGGATCGTTATCGCAGGTTCGTGGTGTCTTTTCATGTTTTGCTGGATGATTGCCTGGCACTGGATTGGCAATCAAAACATGGCCAACGAAGCGTATAAAACTACGCCGGAAGCTTACGCTAAAAAAGTCGAGGAATTCACCGCGAAATATACCGTGCGCCAAGACAAGAGCGATCCCAGTTTGCCGGTGGTGGCTCCGCCTCCCGGCAGTGACGTTTATCTGGCGGCAAGCCGTTGGCAATGGCGTCCGATAGTGGAGTTCCAGAAGGGTAAATCCTACCGTGTGCATATTTCGTCACTGGATTGGGATCATGGCTTTTCCCTGCAGCCGGAGAATATCAATTTCACGGCTTATCCCGGATACGATGCAGTTGTGACCATGACACCCAACAAGACTGGCACATTTGGCATTGTGTGTAATGAATATTGCGGCATCGGTCACCACACCATGCTCGGCAGAATTTACGTAAAGGAGTAGGAAATGGCTATAACTACCGCACAATCACCCTTTCGCACGGACCCGCTGACCGGTCTGCGCATTGACCTGACCGCCCAAGCACTGGTGAAGGTCAATGCAGTACTCGCCGTCGTGTTCCTGCTGGTCGGCGGAACTGCCGGCTTGCTGGTCGCCTTGACGCGCTGGCCGGCGGTGCACTTGCTGCCCGCTGACCTGTTCTATATGGCGCTCACCGCACACGGCATTGTAGCGCTCATGGTGTGGATCATCTTTTTCGAAATAGCGGTGCTGTATTTCGTAGCCTCGACCTTGCTTAGCTGCCGGTTGGCGGCGCCAAAACTGGCTTGGACGCAGGTTGTGCTGATGGTTGTTGGCGCAGCCATGACTTTTGTCGCAATCCTGCAAGGCGATTCCAGCGTCATGATGACGTCTTATGTGCCGATGAATGCCGCCCCGCATTTCTACCTGGGCTTGATCCTGTTTGCGGTGGGTGCGCTAATTGGTTGCGGCGTATTCTGGGGTACATTAGTGATCGCTGCGGAAGAAAAGACCTACGAAGGCACGTTGCCGCTGACGGTGTATGGTTGCGTAATCGCCACGATTATCGCGGTTTTCACCATCGCTTCTGGTGCCATCATCCTGATCCCGACGTTCCTGTGGTCGCTGGGCCTGATCAAGAGCATAGACCCGATGATGTATCGCGTAATCTGGTGGGCGTTCGGCCACTCGTCGCAGCAAATCAACGTGACCGCCCATATTACGATTTGGTACACGGTTGCCGGTCTGGCGTTCGGCGCCAAGCCGATGTCGGAAAAAGTGAGCCGTACCGCTTTCCTGTTGTATATCTGCTTCCTGCAATTTGGTTCGGTGCACCACTTGTTGTCCGATCCGGGATTGAGCTCGGCGTGGAAAATCTTCAACACCAGCTACATGATGTATCTGGCGGTGTTGGCCAGCTTGATTCACGGTCTGACCGTGCCTGGTTCGATCGAAGTGGCGCAGCGCAGGAGCGGGTTGAACAATGGCCTGTTCGAGTGGCTGCGTAAATGTCCCTGGGGCAATCCGGTATTCTCCTCCACGATCCTGTCGATCATCATTTTCGGCTTTATCGGCGGCGTTACCGGGGTGGTGATGAGTGTGGAGCAAGTTAATATGATCATCCACAACACCATCTATGTGCCGGGGCATTTCCACGGTACGGTGGCGGGCGGTACTACGCTGGCTTTCATGGGACTGACCTACTATCTGATCCCGGTGCTGTTTCAGCGCCAAGTCATCATGAAGCCGTTGGCAGCCTTGCAGCCTTGGTTGTTTGGCATCGGGACATCGATATTCGCGATTGCCATAATGGGTGCGGGAACCTTGGGTGTGCCACGCCGTCATTGGGATGTCACTTTTGCTGGGCAGGCGCTGGGTTTTGAATGGCCCGGTATGGCGCAAATGATGTTAGCCATCGGCGAAATAGGCGGTGTCATAGCGGTGTTGGGTGGCGCATTGTTCTGCGTGATCGTGGTGGGTTCCATCCTGATCGGCGAGCCGGTTCCAGCAAATGCCAAGAATATCGTGGCGCCTCCCGCCGATGCGGGCGGTCACAAGGAAATCGGTATGGGTGGCTTCGAAGCCCCAGGTACCTTTATCTTGGCCATGGTGCTGTTTGTAACCCTCGTGCTCTACTACTTCGTCAACTTCAAGTATCTGGCCACTCTGTGGACATTGACCTGATGGGCGCAAGTTGACCTAAGGCGTGCCAAAACGGTGGGAGGTTTTTTCTCCTGCCGTTTTGGAGTTAAAGGCACAAGGTGTGGATATTTCACGCCCAACCACTTGGGGTTTGTATATGGGAACAGCTATTAAACAAGTTACCGATTTGTTCAAGTTAAGGATCGGTATCGTCATCAGCTTCACTGCATTGGCTGGTGTGGCGGTAACGCCGGGTTCGCTGGCTGGCTGGAAAATTGTATTGTTGGGGCTTGCGGTGTTGATTTCTTCAGCCAGCGCGGGTGCATTCAATCAATACGTTGAGCGGGATATTGACGTGCGCATGGCGCGCACCTGTAAGCGTCCCTTTGTCACCGGCACGCTTCAGCATGGCCCGTTCTGGCTGTGCGTGATTCTTGTCATGCTGGCAGGTTCGGTGTCGGCGGCAGTAGTGGCGCTCAATTCCGTCTCGGCCCTGTTTGTATTTTTGGGGGCGTTTTTCTATGCTGTGGTTTACACAGTTTGGTTGAAACGTCGTACCTGGATGAACATCGTGATCGGCGGATTGGCCGGTAGTTTCGCGGTGCTGGCAGGAGCCGCTGCGGTAAACCCGCAGCTAAGCTCGCAAGCGTTGATTCTGGCAGGAATATTGTTTTTGTGGACACCACCGCATTTCTGGAGCTTGGCAATCGCCTATCACAAGGATTACGATGCCGCAAAAGTCCCCATGTTGCCGGTGGTGGTGGGTGACGAACGCGCTGCACGCATTATTTTTGGCAGCACTGTGCTGCTGGTGGCGACTTCGTTGATGCCGGTTTTCTACGGCATGGGCTGGATTTATTTCATTGGTGCGGCGAGCGGCGGTGCGTATTTTCTGCTGAAAAGCGTGCAGTTGATGCGTATGCCAAATCGTGCAACAGCGATGTCATGCTTCCATGCTTCACTCATGCAATTGAGTCTATTGCTGACCGCAGCGATGATAGACGCGTCTTTGTAGTTTTGCCGATGCGTCTATGGCTGTTGCTGGGCCTGTTGGGGATGGCGGGAGCGGCGTTTGCCTCAGGGGGAAACGTTCAACCCGCAGCACCCGTTAAATTCGATCAAAAATCTGCATTGCAATTCAGTCAAAGTGTAGTCGGCCAGCAGATGGCCGACTATGCCTTGCTTGACCGCAACGGTCAGGCAGTCAGGCTTTCCAGTTATCGCGGCAAGCCGGTGCTGGTGAGCTTTATTTATACCGGTTGTTCGGTAACCTGCCCCGCCACCACACAATATCTTGCCAAAGCGGTCAAATACATGCAGAACGCTCTTGGTGCTGACAGCTTCCAGGTGTTGACTGTCGGCTTCAATGCCCCTTGGGATTCGCCACAGGCGATGCGCGATTTTGCTTCACGGCAAAATATCAAGTTGCCACACTGGGAGTTTCTGAGTGCAGATGCGGCAACCATGCAGAATTTCACGCGAGACCTCGGATTCAGCTACGCCTATTCGGTCACTGGTTTCGATCATATTTCCCAGCTCACCTTGCTTGACCAGGAAGGCAAGGTTTATCGCCAAATATACGGTGATAATTTCGAGTTGCCTCAGATGGGTGAGCCGTTAAAAAAACTGGTGGGCAATGTGCAAACCCAGTATCCCGGTTGGGAGGGTTTGAGCAACCGCATTCGCTTGTTCTGTACCGTTTATGATCCCAGCACGGGATCCTATACCACCGATTATTCGTTTTTCTTCGGCATATTTATCAGCTTGGTGATGACTTATTACTTCGTCAAATGGATTGTCCGTGAATGGCGCCGCGCCCCACGCCGCAACCCTCCCAAAGCCAATGAGGCAGTTGAAATAAAACCATCCTAGCCATGCCTGCGCTCAGTGCTGAGTTCAGTAGTTGTGTAATCACGATCATTTTGAGCGATGCCATGGTTTATGCCTGTGAAGTAGGCGGTAAAACAAAAATTGCAACCAGGAAAATCAGCTGTCATAATGCTAAAAGGTATATTATTAATACATCTTTTATAATATGATTAATATGGGGTGGTCATGATCAAGTTGATACAGCGTATTGGGCAGGGTCTGTTGCTGCGTGTGGAAAAAGGATTCAATGCCATTTTCGGCGCGGAGCTGAATCCGTTGTACCAGCTTGGCGCCATTTTGTTTTTCCTGTTCTGGGTGGTATTGGGGAGCGGGTTTTATCTTTACGCGTTTTATCGCACCGGAGTAAGCGAGGCGTATTCTTCGGTCGATAAAATCACCCACGAACAATGGTATCTGGGCGGTATCATGCGCAGCCTGCACCGCTATGCCTCGGATGGCATGGTGGTCTTGGTGCTGGTGCACATGGCGCGCAATTTTGTGATGAACCGCTTGAGCGGCTTCCGTGCTTTTTCCTGGCTTACCGGTATCGTGCTCCTGCTACTGTTAATTATTTCCGGCATCAATGGCTACTGGCTGGTGTGGGATCAGCTTGCGCAATTCGTTGCCGTGGCCAGCACGGAATTCCTGGACTGGCTGCCGGTTTTCGTCTCCCCATTGGTGCGCAATTTCCTGACCCCGGACAGCATCAATGACCGTTTCTTCTCGTTGCTGTCTTTCATGCATTTGGGCATTCCGCTTGGGATGCTGATTTTCATCATGGTTCACACCCAACGGGTGAGCGGAGCCAAGACCCAGCCTTCGAGGCCACTTGCGATTGGACTAGGCCTTACGCTGCTGGTGCTGGCTCTGGTTAAGCCAGCTTTGAGCCAGGGCGGCCAGGCTGACCTGAGCACGATTGCCGCGCAAATCAAGCTGGACTGGTTTTTCATGGCGGTTTACCCACTGATTTATATGTGGTCGCCGAACCAGTTGTGGGCGCTGGTTGGTGGCTTCCTGGCTTTTCTCCTGCTGTTGCCATTGCTGGCGCGCACCAAACGCATGAGCGAAGGTTTCCAGATCACCACTGCGCCGAGCATGCGCACCTTTACGGCCAAGCCGGGTGAAACTGTATTGGAAGCAGCGTTGCGTCAGGATATTCGGCTGCCTTACACATGTCGCGATGGAGCCTGCGGAAATTGCAAGGGCACCATTCTGCATGGGGCGGTTGATTATGGCGTGCATCAGGAAGATGCCTTGAGCGAGCAGGACAAGCAGGCAGGCAAGGCGTTGTTCTGCTGCGCCACGCCGTTGTCCGATATGGAAATTGAATATTACGAAAATGAAACACTGAAACAAGTCCCAGTGAAGCTCATGCAGTGCCGTGTACATAAGATGGTGCGCGCCACGCCGGATGTGATGGTGCTGTATTTGAAAATGCCGCAGGGCAGTAAACTGCAATTTTTTGCCGGCCAATATCTCGACATTCTGCTGGAGGATGGTGCACGCAGAAGCTTCTCGTTCGCCAATGCCCCGCACGATGACGGATTTATCCAATTGCACATCCGTCTAATTCCAGGCGGCAAGTTCACCAATCATGTGTTCACGCAAATGAAGGAAGGCGACGAGCTGAGCTTTGAAGGCCCGCTTGGTACTTTCTTCCTGAACGAGAAAAGTGATATGCCGATAATTTTTGTGGCCGGCGCTACTGGCTTCGCACCAGTGAAAAGTATGTTGGATCACGCTTTTTACACTGGCTCCAAGCGCCGTATGCTGTTGTACTGGGGGGTGAAAATGCGCAAAGATTTATACATGGCCGATTTGCCGGAGCTCTGGCAACGGGAGCACGACAATTTTACTTTTATACCGGTGCTGTCCGAGCCGGGGCCGGATGATAACTGGCAGGGGCGTACCGGCTTGGTGCATGAGGCCATTTTGCAGGATCACCCTGACCTGAGTGGCTTCCAGGTTTATGCTTGCGGCTCGATGCTAATGGTACAGGCAGCGCGTCCGGCTTTTCTCGCGCAGGGGTTGCCGGAAAATGCATGTTTTTCGGATGCCTTCCTGTTGCCTACACATAAGGTAGCGCAACCTGCCGTGGAGGTGCAACCATGAGCCAGCCGCTGAAATACTTGGGGCAAGGGCTAGCCTACGCGCTGTTCGCCGTGGTGCTTGGTTATTTCTCCACTTCACCGGAGTACGCGCACTTGCCGGCGGATTCCGCGCTGCTTAAGCTGAGTTTCAACCACGCGGCCCAGCGAAAGAAACCGTGCCACGAGCGCACCGACGAGGAAATGGCCAAGCTGGCAAAAAATATGCGGATACGCAAGGATTGTCCGCGCGAACGCTCCGACGTGGTGGTGGAGTTGGAGATGGACGGCAAGCAGTTGTACCATGTCGTGCTGCACCCGCCCGGCCTGTCGCATGACGGTGCCGCTTCAATATATCGCCGCCTGCCGGTGCCGGCAGGCCCCCATCGTTTCGTGGCGCGCCTGAAGGATATGGAGGGGGGCGATTTCAGCTTTGTGCACGAGGAAAACATTACTCTTGGCGCCGGCAAGGTAATGGTGATTGATTTCAAGGCCGACGTTCCCGGCGCCCCCGGCTTTATGTTTAAGAGTTAGGACAACATGACTATTCCCGTGGAAGCGAACTCTCCTTATGATGCGCCGCCGGATGTTGGCGGTGTGTATGCGTTGCCCACGCCGCATCAAGCCAGCCAGCGCTTGGCTGCCGGCTGGCTGTGGCTGAGTTTTGCCGCACTGGTGGGGGCAGGTTTTTTTGCTCTGCTGGTAGTGATGGCGCGTACACCTTATGTGTCCGATATTTTTCCCACGGTAGATTTTTTCCGTAGCGCCCTGGTGGTGCATGTGGATTTGTCGGTGCTATTGTGGTTCTTTGCTTTCGCCGGTGTGCTGTGGGGTGCAGCCTCCCCTCCAAAGTGGATGCCCCTCGGTTGGGTAGCGCTGTTGCTGGCGGTGGTAGGCGTGATAGTGGTTGTGGTTTCGCCGTTTGTCAGCACCGGCGGGCCGCTCATGAATAACTATATTCCGGTGCTGGAAAACAGGGTGTTCCTTACCGGTTTGTTCCTGTTTGGTTGCGGTATCGGGTTGCTTGCCTTGCGTGGCCTGCTGACGATTCCCCTCACCGGGTTTGGTGCAAATAGAGATGGCGGCATACTTTGTTTCGGCCTTTATACTGCCGCAGTGGCGACGACGATGGCGCTCATCGCATTTTCCTGGGCATTCGCAACCATTCCGTTTTTTGTGCGCGGTCTTCCTTATTACGAGGCGCTGTTTTGGGGTGGTGGGCATGTGATGCAATTCGCCTATACCCTGCTGATGTTGGTTGGCTGGTTGTGGCTGTCCTCTGAATGCGGTGCCCAGGTGCCATTAACTCCGCGCATATCACTGTTCCTGTTCGCCTTGGGGGTTGCACCGGTGCTGTTTACACCGCTGATCTACGCCCTTTATGAGACCAATACCGGCGATAACATGGGAATGTTCATCTGGATGATGAAAATCGGTGGCAGCCTGGCGGCTGTGCCGATTGGGCTGGCGGTAGCGTATGCAATGGGGAACCGTGGCTATCCTGACCCTTCGAAGCGTCCGCTGTTTGCTGCCTTGCTGTGTTCGATGGTTTTGTTTGCGGTGGGCGGTGGCATTAGCCTCATGATCAAGGATAGCAACACCATCATCACCGCGCATTATCATGGTACCGGGGGCGCTGTGAGCCTGGCTTTCATGGGGCTGGCTTTTGTGCTGCTGCCCAAGCTGGGGTTTCGTGCGCCTGATTTGAAGCTTGCCAGCTGGCAGCCTTATGTGTACGGTATCGGGCAGTTGCTGCACATCATCGGGCTGCTGTGGTCGGGTGGGTACGGCGTGCAACGCAAGGTCGCTGGAGCAGCCCAGGAATTGCACAGTTTCGGGCAGGTCGCCGGAATGGGATTGATGGGAATAGGCGGGTTAATCGCCGTGATCGGCGGCCTGATGTTTCTGGTGGTGGTGTTTCGTGCAATGAGGGGGCGAACACGTTAGCGCCGCAGGCGGCCATTACGCCACGCTTTTCGGCTTTGTAGCTCGTTACGACTTCTCTTATTTTGACAGCAACGTAGTTTGCATAGAATGCGCAAATATCTACAAAACTTGTTGCTGCGTCTGGAAAACGCATTCAATGCGCCGTTCGGTCAGGCATTGAATCCTTGGTACCACCTCGGCGCGATCACCTTTTATCTGTTCTGGATCGTGGTGGTAAGCGGCGTTTATCTCTATATCTTTTACCGAACCGGGGTGGATGAAGCCTACCAGTCGGTCGAACGCCTTACCCATGATCAATGGTATGCCGGCGGCGTGATGCGCAGCCTGCACCGCTATGCTTCTGACGGCATCGTGGTGACGATGCTGCTGCATATGCTGCGCAATTTTATTACCGGACGTTTCCACAGCTTCCGCTGGTTTTCCTGGGTGAGCGGGGTTTTTCTGATCTGGCTGGTTTACACTTGCGGCATCAACGGCTACTGGATGGTGTGGGACAGGCTGGCGCAATTCATTGCCGTGGGCACTGCGGAATGGTTCGATTGGATGCCGCTGTTCAGCCAGCCGCTGGCGCGCAACTTTCTCGTGCAAGGCGATGTCAATGATCGCTTCTTTGCACTGCTGTCGTTTGCCCACATCACCATTCCGCTGGTATTGCTGCTGTTCATGTGGATACATACCAAGCGCATGAACCACGCCGAAACCAACCCTCCCCTGCGCCTTGCGGTCGGCACGCTGCTTATGCTGCTGGCGCTGTCGCTGGTCAAGCCGGCGCTAAGCCACGCACATGCCGATCTGGCGCTGTTGCCTGATGTGATCCGACTTGACTGGTTTTATCTGGCGCCGTATCCGCTGCTTTATATCTGGTCGCCTGGCGCGGTGTGGGTGTTGGTTGGCGGGATTACCGCGCTGCTCCTATTGGTGCCGTGGTTATTCAGGCCGCGCACGCGCCCTGCGGTGGCGGAGGTGCATCTGGACAATTGCAACGGTTGTGCACGTTGCGCTGCCGACTGTCCTTATTCGGCCATTGTGATGCATCCGCGCCAGGACGGCAGGCCGCACCAATTACAGCCAGTGGTAGATCCGGACTTGTGCGCAAGTTGCGGCATTTGCGTCGGTGCCTGTCCATCTTCCATGCCGTTCCGCAGTAACGAACTGGTGAGCGGTATCGAGTTGCCGGATCAGGAGTTGGCGACGCTACGTGCAGGTATTGATCGTACACTGGCGGTGTTGCACGGCGATGCGCGCGTTATGGTGTTTGGCTGCGATTGTGCCTACGATGTGCATGCATTGCAGTCGGAGGGAGTGGCGGCGCTTTCGCTCCCCTGCATCGGCATGCTGCCACCAGCGTTTATTGACTACGTGCTGCGCGACGCACGTGTTGATGGGGTGATGGTTGCCGGTTGCCGTGAAGGGGATTGCCAATACCGTCTTGGCATCCGCTGGACGGAGTTGCGCCTGGCACGCCAGCGAGTACCGCATTTGCGCCAGCGAGTGCCACTTCAGCGTATCGAGTTTTGTTGGGCCGGCATACAGGATGATGAGCGGGCACGCGCGGAACTCGGCACTCTGCGTGCGCGGGTGGCGCAACTGCCGCGAGAAATAATCATGGAAGAGGATTCGCGAGAGCATGAACGCCAGTCCGGTGACAAAAACCAACCTGATTAACGCCTGCGCAGCCGGTAGTTAAGTGACACCAGAATGAGCAGCAGGAATGCCGCTGTGGCGTTATGAAGCAGCACCAGAAAAAGCGGCAGGCTGTATGCCACGGCGCTGATTCCCAGAGCGACTTGCAGCGTGAGCGCGGCGATCAGCAGCATGCCGCTGCGCCGCAAATTTTCCCGGATCAGGCAGGCTCCTAACCAGGCAAGATAACAAAACACCAGCAGCGCGGAGAAACGGTGCGCCATGTGCAAAGTCTGCTGCGCAGCACCCGGAATGAAGTTGCCGCCCTGTGGCACTTTCAACACCTGAAAAGGATTGAAGTCCGCCAGTGATGCGTGCTGTAGCCATCCATCGCAGCCGGATGGACCGGTGCAGCTTAAGGCAGCGAAACTCGCACTGACCATGCCCCCCAGCGTTATTTGTACCACGAGCAGCCCCAACCCCAGTGATACCCACCTGCGCAAACGTGAAGAGGCAGCGTATCGAGGCACGTATCCGAGATGTAATCGCCACAGCAGCGCCAGCATTCCCAGGCCGCCGAGCAGGTTGCCGAGCGCAACCGCTGGCAGGTGTGCGTTGTGCGTCCATTTGCCGAGCACTGCAAGGAAAGCCGTTAGCCCCAATAATGCCAGCGCAGGCGGAAAATCACCGGGTGCCACGCGGCGGCGGCGCCAGGCGAGTGAGGTAATGGCAAGGGCGGTAAAACCCATGGTGCTCGCCGCAATGCGGTGAGTGGTATTTATCCAGTTCGGATGGGGAGGGGCAAGGCCAGCCAGATTGTGTCCATAACATGCAGGCCGGTCGGGGCAGCCCAACCCGGCGCCAGTCAGGCGCATGTGGGCACTTAGCAAGATGATTATCGCCATTAGTGCGAAGGTGAACAGCACCAAGCCGTGGAATACGCGATTACCGTCAGCCATGTGACCTCAGAAGGCGAACCTTACCTGAATCTCTTTTTCAGGGATTAATGAAGGTAATTATTTGGGAGGTGGTTACCGCAAGAACCGAGATGATAACCAAAAAAACCAGGCTACGATATTTGAAGCGGCCACCGTAGGCGTTCTCGAGACGGTCAAGCAGCCAGTCTGATACGAAATAAAGACCAAGGGCGATCAGGGTGTAATAAAGGTAAGCCATGAATTATAAATGTCCGTCAGCACGTTATTATCTTCGACATCAAGATGGTTGCACAATATGGGCTGTTCTTATGTGCTTGGCGCAAGTTGCCGGGAGTGACTACCTGACCACACTAGGCCGCGCAAAAAAGACAATGGCGCACCGGGAAAAACCAGTAGTGCGCCATGTGTCCAGTTATGCAGTTGCGAGAAACCGCTGCTGCATTGGTTCGTTCGTTATTACAGCGAAAGAATCCAACCCACTGTGGACTTTATTTCAGCATCGGTCATCTTGCCTTTTTGCGCTGGCATTGGCATGGTGCCCCATACTCCGGAGCCGCCTTCTGTTACCTTTTTGATCAGCTTGGCTTCGGCAGTAGCGTCACCTTTGTATTTTGCGGCCACTTCCTTATATCCTGGCCCGACGAGTTTCATGTCCACTGCGTGGCAGTTCAGGCAGCCGGCTTTTTTGGCGAGGTCTTTCCCATCTTCGGCAAATGCCGGTGCGCTGAGGAAACAAGCGGTAATTCCTGCAATGATCAAAACTCTTTTCATTTTATTTCTCCACGAGGTTAAAAAATCTGACGACAGTTGGTGAGATAGCCTAATTTCAGCCATAAGCATTTTGTGGCAAAACAACCATGTATTACTTGATGTAAATCAAATTTCGACAGGTCAGCGCTACCGGTAACACTTGCTCTCGATGGTATGGGAGAGAAAAATGGCAAGGCGACAACCGCAACCAAAACAACTGGGTAAGGTAAGCAAGTTTCTCACCCATATGCTTTAACGAACGGTTCCGTTTTGCGTTGACAGTATGGCTGCTAGAGGAATTGCGGCGGCGGGCCGACGTAGGCTTGTAACCCAGGCAGATTATGAAGCTCCACCGATTTGTTGCGTATGTTAATCAACCCGATCCCCTGGAAGTGTGACAGTGTGCGGCTGACCGTTTCCAGCTTCATCCCGAGATAGCTGCCGATTTCCTGGCGCGTCATGCGCAAATGGAATGATGTGGGCGAGTAACCGCGTGTGGCAAAGCGCTGCGACAGGTTAAGCAGGAAGGCAGCCAAACGCTCTTCTGCGCGCATCGAGCCGAGCAGCAGCATGATGCCTTGGTCACGCACGATCTCGCGGCTCAGGATGCGGTGCAGGTGGCGTTGCAGAGAGGGTAATTTGCGGCTGAGTTCCTCCAGTTGGCTAAAAGGGATCTCGCATACCTCGCTGTCTTCCAAGGCGATCGCATCGCAGGTATGTGCATCGCTGCTGATGGCATCCAACCCGATGATTTCCCCTGCCATTTGGAAGCCGGTGACCTGTTCGCGGCCATCTTCGTGCAGCACTTGGGTCTTGAAAAAACCGGTACGGATGGCATATAGAGACTGGAATTTTGCGCCACTGCGGTATAAGTAATCGCCGCGCTGGTATGCGTGCTTCAGGCTGATTAAGTCATCCAGCTGCTCCAAGTCAGCCTCAGTGAGTTTCCTGGGCAGGCACAGCTCACGCAAGTTACAGCCGGAACAGGCGACTCTTAGCGGGGTTAGAGAGACGGATTTTTGCACGTTTTTCTTGAGTTAGGCAGCATAATTTTTATAGGCATAATTATGACAGGGATTTTGACCTATATCAAACGCACGCCATGGCTTGCTAGCATAATCCGATAACTTAGTGAGCCAGCAGAATTATCATGTCCTCAAATATAAAAGCATCATCCGAATTAGAAGTTGATCTGGAGTTAATCCGCAGGCTGGACAAGAACGGCCCGCGTTACACCTCCTATCCTACCGCCGACCGTTTTGTCGAGGCGTTCAATGCCGAAAGCTACCGCAATTGGGTGGCCAAGCGCGAGATTGGCGGTATCAACCGTCCGCTGTCGTTGTATGTGCACATTCCATTCTGCAATACACTGTGCTTTTACTGCGCCTGCAACAAGGTGATCACCAAAGATCGCAGCAGGGCGGAAGATTATGTCCGCTACCTGATCAAGGAGCTGGCCATGCAGGCTGCCTTGCTGGGCGATGGGCAGCGCGTTGAACAGTTGCATTGGGGTGGCGGCACCCCAACCTTTCTGAGCGACGACCTGATGCGCGAATTAATGGGTGCTACCCGAAAGCATTTCAAGCTGGTGGAAAATGGTGAGTATTCCATTGAAATAGACCCGCGCAAAGTCAGCGACCAGACCATCATCCTGCTTGGCGAATTGGGCTTCAATCGTATCAGCATCGGTGTGCAGGACTTTGATCCGTTGGTGCAGCGCGCGGTAAATCGTATCCAAAGTGAGGCAGAAACGCTGCAGGTGATCCGCGCGGCGCGTGCCAACGGCTTCAAGTCGGTTAGTCTCGATCTCATTTATGGGTTGCCCAAGCAGACCCTGACGGGCTTTAAAGCCACTCTGGAGAAGGTGATTGCCGCCAATCCGGATCGCCTGTCCATCTACAACTATGCGCACATGCCCACCATTTTCAAGCCGCAGCGCCGTATCCACGAGGAAGACTTGCCCTCGCCGCAGGTCAAGCTGGATATTCTCAGCCTCGCGGTCAAGACGCTGACTGATGCCGGTTATGTGTATATCGGCATGGATCACTTTGCCAAGCCAGATGATGAGTTGGCGATAGCGCAGCGCCAAGGCAGGCTGCACCGCAATTTCCAGGGCTATTCCACGCATTCCGACTGTGACCTGGTGGCGATAGGGGTGAGTTCCATCGGCAAGATCGGCCCTACCTACAGCCAGAATTTCCGTGAGCTGGAAGATTACTACGACGCGCTTGACCGTGACGAATTGCCCATCATGCGCGGCATGGAACTGAATTCAGACGACCTGGTGCGTCGCGCCATCATCCAGGCCCTGATGTGCCATTTCGAGCTTTCCAAGGAATCTTTCAACATCGCCTACCTCATCGACTTTGATCGCTACTTCGCCACCGAACTCGGTGAGCTGAAGGAATACGAGCGCGAAGGGCTGCTCAAGCTCACGCCGGAGTGGATCAGCGTCACGCCAAAGGGGCGCATGCTAATCCGCAATATCTGCATGGTGTTCGACAAATATCTGCGCACGAGACAGGAACATGCACGCTATTCCAAGGTCATATAGCGGCATGATTCGCAAGGGATGGTAATGAAATGCGTAGATGATTTTCGCTTGCGCTTAGGCAAGCAGGAACTGGTGCCGATTATGGTCGGCGGGATGGGCGTAGATATATCGACCGCCGATCTTGCGTTGGAGATTGCCCGCCTAGGCGGTGTAGGCCACATTTCCGACGCAATGTTGCCTACTGTTACAGATCGGCGCTACGACACCGATTTCGTTAAAAACAAACTCCAGCAGTACAAATACAACCTCGACAACTCCGATAAATCTGCAGTGAAATTCGATCTCGGCCAGGTTGCCGAGGCCACGCGTTTGCACGTGAGCCATGCCATGCAATCCAAGCGCGGAGAGGGCATGATTTTCATCAACTGCATGGAAAAGCTTACCATGAATGCGCCACGCGAGACGCTTACCGTGCGCTTGCGCACCGCACTGGATGCCGGTATAGACGGCATTACGCTGGCCGCCGGACTGCATCTGGGTTCGTTCGCGATGATAGAAGACCACCCGCGTTTTCGCGATGCCAAGCTTGGCATCATCGTCTCCTCGCTACGTGCGTTGCAGCTGTTCCTGCGCAAAAACGCCAGAACCAGCCGTCTGCCGGATTTTATCGTGGTGGAAGGCCCGCTTGCAGGTGGCCATTTGGGTTTTGGTATGGACTGGGCAAAATACGATCTGCGTACCATCGTGAACGAGATTTACCTGTATCTGCAAGCCGAGCATCTGGATATTCCAGTCATCCCCGCAGGAGGGATTTTTACCGGCAGCGACGCTGTATCTTTTCTCGAGGAAGGTGCTGCGGCAGTGCAAGTGGCGACGCGCTTTACCGTGGCGCACGAATGCGGCTTGCCGCAGGACGTGATGCAGGAATATTTCAAGGCCGGTGAAGACGATATCGTGGTTAACACCATCTCGCCCACCGGTTACCCGATGCGTATGTTGAAAAACACCCCGGCCATCGGTTCGGGCATCCGCCCCGGTTGCGAATCCTACGGCTACCTGCTCGATGCCAACGGCAACTGCTCCTACATTGATGCGTATAACCGCGAGGTCGCGGCGCACCCGGACGCAAAGACAATTTCCGTGATGGATAAGACCTGTCTGTGTACTCACATGCGCAACTATAAGTGCTGGACCTGCGGGCACTACACCTACCGATTAAAGGACACCACACGCCGCTTGCCAGACGGTAGCTATCAGGTTCTCAGTGCGGAACAAGTGTTTCATGACTACCAGTTCAGTGCTGACAATAAAATTGCTTTGCCTGATTAGTCTCATACCTTACATGCACTCACGGTAAATCCGTAGCGTGTAAGTGTTTCGCCCGAGTTATCTAACATCTCACTAGCCTTCAGCAGGTTTTGGCTTCGTTTATAATCGCCCCATCACTTTCAAGAGGTGGCGCCATGAATAAATTCCTCAAATATGGCTTATTGGGCGCAGGTGGCATTGGCGTGTTGGCGGCGGCAGGTGTGGCTTATATTGCCGCGACATTCAATCCCAACGACTATAAGGCACAGATCATCCAGGTCGTGAAGGACAAAAAGCAGCGCACCCTCAAGCTGGATGGCGACATCAAGCTGACTTTCTTTCCCGGCATAGGCGCCAACATCGGCAAGATTTCCCTCTCCGAATTCAAGAGCGAAAAAGAATTCGTTGCAATTGAGGGTGCCCATGTTTCGCTGGCACTGCTACCGCTGTTTTCCAGGCAGGTGGTGGTGGACGAGGTGGTGGTCAGCGGCCTGAAGGCCACGCTGGTGAAACTTAAAGACGGCAAGACCAATATTGAGGACCTGCTGGGCAAGGAGGGGGGCAAGGCCGGAATCAAGGCTGAAGATACGCAGATGAAATTCGACATCGCTTCGGTGCGCGTGGAAAAAGCCGGGTTGACTTATCACGATGAAACCAGCGGTGCACAGTATGCGCTGAAAGACATCAACCTCAAAACCAGTCGTGTCGCTAATGGCGTACCGTGCAAGATTGATTTCGCGGCGGTGATCCAGTCTAGCCAGCCCAAGCTGGACATCATTACACAACTGAAGACCACGCTCACTTTCGATTTTGGAAAGCTAATCTACCGTCTGGAAGGGCTGGATTTGCAGGCTAAAGGTGTGGCACCAGGCATTGATAATCTTGCGGCCAGTCTTGCGCTTCCCATGCTGGAAGGCAATGCAAAATCGTTCAAGGCCAGTATGTTGACGCTGGGATTGGACATGAAGCAACCAGAGCAGGCGTTCAAGGTGAAGCTCTCATCTCCTGTGAATGGCAACCTTGAAATACCGCAATTCAATCTGTCCGATCTCACGGTCGCGGTAAATGCCACAGGCGACAAACTGCCGAACAAATCGGTCAGCAGCGAGATGAAGGGTAGCGTGCAGGTGGATGCCGGGCGGGAGAGCGTGCAGATCAATCTTGCGGGAGGCTTGTTGCAAAGCCAGGTAAAGGCCAGAGTGGCGTTGAATAGCTTTTCCAACCCGGTTGTCCGTTTTGATGTGGACGTAGATCAGTTCGATGCCGACCTGTATCTGCCGAAGAAATCCGAAAATGGTTCTGCCAAGGTTAATGCCGCAGCATCGGAGCAACCGCTGGATCTTTCCGCTTTGAGAAGACTCAATCTGGATGGCAGTTTGCGCATCGGTACCCTCAAGGCTGCCAATATAAAATCGTCGCAGCTGCGCCTCGGCATGAAGGCACACAATGGAGTGCTCGACATCAATCCGCTGTCCGCTAATCTGTATCAGGGCAGTATGAGTGGCAGCGTTACGGTTAATGCCGTACCAGTCAAGCCCAGCTTCGCCATCAACGAAAATCTCAGTGGCATTAACATCGCGTCGTTGCTCAAGGATGCCGCCAATTTTGATACGCTGGAAGGCAAGGGCAATGTGTCGCTCAACCTCAACACGCAGGGCGGCACTGTGACTGCGCTCAAGCAGGCACTTAACGGCAGCATGGCGCTAAGCTTGGCCGATGGCGCGGTCAAGGGCATCAACATCGCCAAAAAATTGCGCGATGCGAAAGACCTGTTTGGCAAAGGCGGTGTGGCACAGACTCATGCGGCCAACAAGGACGAGAAGACCGACTTCAGCGAGCTTAAGGCCAGCTTCAAGGTGAACAGCGGCGTGGCGCACAACGACGATCTCTCGCTGAAATCGCCGCTGCTGCGCTTGTCCGGCAATGGCGACATCAACATCGGCAACGACAGCATCAACTATCTGGCCAAGGCCACGCTGGCAACCACGCTGCAAGGCCAGGGCGGCAGGGACAATGTCGGCGGCATCACCGTGCCGGTGCGATTGAGCGGGCCATTCACCGACCTCAAATACACACTGGATTTCGGCGCGATGGTATCCGACGCGGTGAAGCAGAAGGTTCAAACAGAGGTCAAGACCAAGCTGCAAGACCAGCTCAAAGAAGGCATGAAGGGGTTGTTCAAATAAACACCGCAGGGGCGCGATTAATCGCGCCCCACAGAACAATTCATCTATGAGTAATTTTGCAACGTGCCTCATTCGCTGGCAACGCCAGTATGGCCGCCACGGCTTGCCGTGGCAGGGTGCGGATGCCTACTGTGTGTGGCTGTCCTAGATCATGTTGCAGCAGACCCAGGTCGCCACCGTCATCCCTTATTACCAGCGCTTCGTAACAAGTTTCCCGGATATTGCCGCGCTCGCAGCGGCGAGCGAGGACGACGTGCTGGCGCACTGGAGCGGGCTGGGCTACTACTCGCGTGCGCGCAATCTGCACCGTGCGGCGCAGCTCATCATGCAGCGGCATGACGGAAAATTTCCATATCACTTCGACGATATCCTCGCACTGCCCGGCATAGGCCGTTCCACCGCCGCCGCCATCAGCGCCTTGGTGTTCCATGAGCGGCGCGCGATTCTCGATGGCAACGTCAAACGCGTACTGGCGCGCTACCGCGCCATCGAAGGTTACACTGGCGAGAAAAAAACTGAGGCGCAACTCTGGCAACAGGCGGAAGCGTTGTTGCCAGTGCGCGACGTGGCGACTTACACGCAAGGCCTGATGGACTTGGGCGCGTTGCTCTGATGTCAGGCTGGAAACCCGAGAGCCATCCAGAAGACCTGCTTCATCCGGGAGTTCACAATGATAAACCGCAGTTGCCAGCACTTCTGGCAATCCCCATTCCATCAGCAAGGTAGAGGCCAATTCACGGTGGTCGGTATCAAAGGCTTCCCGCTCTAACGCTAGCTGTTTATGAATCTCGTTATCCGATGTGGAAATAATTTCACCATAGCGCTCGGGAAAGATGGAGGCTAGAGCCAATTCCCCAACGCTGCATAACAGTCCGGCAGTAAAGTTTTCTTCAGGAGTAATCTGGGCATAATGAGCCAGTGCCTGTGCTGAAATGGCGGCTGCCAAGGCGCGTGACCAGAATCGCTTATAGTCAAATTGAGGACAGTTGCCGCTACGATGATTATGCAACACAGAGAGGGCGAGAACGAGAACGCGCACCCGAAGAGTGCCAAGTGTGGTGACGGCTTTCGAAAGCGAGACAATGGGACGGTTATGGCCGTAGGAAGCAGCATTGGAAAACTTCAGTAGATCCCCCGCAATTGCCGGATCGGACTGTACCAAGCGAACTAGATCGTCGATTTTGTAATCGTCACACTGCAGTAGCTTGGCGATAGCCAAGCCTACGCCCTTAGGGGAGGGCAACTGCCCCGAGGCCTTGAGTTGCTTGTAAAGTGCTGGATCAACCAACTGCACAATCACTCTCCTTCTGGAGCGTACATCAGTGGCTCCTTCGAATGCTACATGTCGAGGGGGTCTATTTCAGCGACGACTCCAACACCTGGCTACCTTCTCAAAGTATTGAGTTAGCCCGGTACGGATTAATTTTGATCGTCAGTCACCATCATAATGAGAATCGTCATGACCATCGCTGTCTTACCCCTAAACAAAAACTCATCAGGGAGAAGCTACTCCTGTTTTTGGTTAATTCATATATGCCAAAAGGCCTATATATTTTGACGTAGGGGGAAGAGAGAGGTTTGTGTCAGTGTTTGTCTGACAGGATGCAGGTATCCGGCAGGGGTCGCTTTCCGCCCACCGGCGGATGAATGTCATTTTTGGATAGAGCTAAGCAGGTGGATTTCGCGGCATACCGGTCAGATGGAAGGTACGCTTCCGCAATTACTTGGGCCGGTAAGAAGCAATCGTCCTGCCTTCTGTATCTACAACCAGCCAGGATTCTTCCCCTTGGCGAGCCGGAATGTCGGACTTTCTGCCTAATTTGATAGCAGGGATGCCGTTGACGAATAAGATGAACATGATTTTCTCCATTGAGTGAGTGCATCCAGATTACCGCTTTAAAATGGAATTGCATGAGAGGATAAGATGGCAAAAAGGGTAGTATTTCTGCACTGGAAAAATTATGGGGATCGCCATAAAAAGACTGAAAAATGAAGCGGCATTGTTTAAAGAAGCGTTACTCGCAGGGGTGAAGTATGCGGAGGGGCGAGGCGTAGTCGAGTTTGAAGCAACTGATTCGGCGAGCAAGAAAATTTTATATATCTACAGGCGGCTGGCCCACGATAAAGTCATTCAGCTATTGCCGGAAGATCGGGTTGCCGAAAAATCCTTGCGGCACAAACTTGCAATCTGGTATTCAAAACAATTGCCCATGGACCATTCGCTTTTAAAGTAAAAGAGTCGCCCAGTTGATCTTGCCGATACACACGTGCCACGGGTTTATTTCATGCTGCAAAAGGCTCAGCCTGGAATGGATCTGGCGATGAATGGTAAACTTTGGCCTAGGTAGCGATATCCATGAGTGCATGGTGTTTCAACGAATAGGTAGATTTGTACATGAAAGCAATTTTTCTGGTTTTTTTCTGGGCATCAGCAATATCTGTAACTGCATTTGCGAGTACACCAGGCGAGGTTGAGGTCGGTGGCTATCTTCGCGAGGCGACGTTACATGGGTTTTCCGGTAATTCAAAAAGGTTCTCCGACTACCGTGGGAAACCCTTGGTCATTAACGTTTGGGCCAGTTGGTGTGCCCCCTGCCGGGCAGAAATGGGTTCGCTGGAGCGGCTTTACCGCCGGTATGGTGGAAAGCAATTCAATGTTATCGGCATCTCAACCGACGACGATGGCAGCGCAGCCGCAGCATTTATCAAGAAATCAAAGATTACGTTTGTTAACTATCTTGATAGCAAGGTGTTCCTGGAAAACATGTTGGGAGCCAATATGATTCCATTGACCATTCTGGTGGATGCCAACGGTCGCGTGGTTGAGAAAGTTCATGGGGCTCATGAATGGGATAGCCCGGAATTTATTGAGGCGATAGGAAAAACGTTTCACATAAAGATGTAACATTAAGCCAGCAGCGCACCACCCTAGTGTAGTGTCTTGCAATCACCTTTGCTTTCCGCAAGGCCGTTCGTGCTGAGCCTGTTCTGAGCATGTCGAAGTGGTATGAATGGCAACCACTTGGCAAGCCGCCTTTGGGTTGCTTAGTGGGATGGCTAGTCGTTTTATCAGGCTCAGGCCGAACGGGTATGCGAAGCCATTTACGAGGCACTGCACTAGAATTTTTCATCCTCGCGCAGGTAACGCCACTGTCCGGTCGGCAAGTCGCCCAGCTTGACCTTGCCGATACGCACGCGCTTTAACCCGGTGACTTTCAGCCCGACCAGTTCGCACATGCGGCGGATCTGGCGTTTCTTTCCTTCGTGCAAGATAAAATGCAACTGGTCGTCATTCTGCCAGCTTACTTTGGCGGGTTTGAGCGCTTCGCCGTCCAGCTTCAGGCCGAGGTTCAACATTTGTAAACCGTTGCCCGCAATCTTGCCTTGTATGCGCACCAGGTATTCCTTGTCGATGGCGGAATCTTCGCCGATGAGTTGTTTGGCGATGCGGCCATCCTGAGTCAGCACCAGCAAGCCCTGCGAATCAATATCCAGGCGGCCTGCTGGGGCGAGGCCTTTCAAATGCGCCGGGCTGAAACGCAGCGGTGATTGATCACTGGCAAAGTGTGAAGCCGCGTTGATCAGGGTGACGGCGGGCTTGTGGTTATCCTCCGCCTGCCCGGAAACATAGCCGATGGGCTTGTTCAGCAGGATGGTCACACGCGTGTGTTGCTGGGTTTGTGCGGCACGATTCAGGGTGATGCGCTGCGCGGGGTCAATCCTGATGCCCAGTTCGGTGACCGGTTTGCCATCTACCAGCACCCAACCGCGTTCGATATAGCTATCCGCCTCGCGGCGGGAGCACAGGCCTTGTTCAGACATCAGCTTGGAGAGGCGGATTTTTTCCATTAGTGAGGTGGATGGATACCATCGTTTGGTTTAATTGCAGCAAGTCCTTCTTCGGCGAGCGCAGTACGGAGCTCTTCCAGTCTGGCATGAAAGTCCGCCGCTTCGCCATAATCCAGAAAGCGGGCGTAGCGCGAGTGGGAACCGAGAACCTTGCGCGCATGTTTGATTGGGCAGAAAAACTGTTCGGTTCGCGCTGTGATCTCACGGGCGTAGCCAAGCAGCCCATTGGCATACGAGCAATAGATGCAGTGGAATTTTTCAAAGATATTGAGATATGCCAGGTGCTGGTGATCAATCACGATGTAATTCGATCGTCTGGCCTTGGGGATACCGTAAATCGGGAAGCAGGTCACCTGATAAAGCGTGACACAGCAGTCCAGAAAAACCAATGGGATGATCATACCGTAGATGATGGGCGCGGTGAGCAGCTGCTGCGGGCGCACAGTAAGGAACCAGCGGAAAATCCCCATCTTTAGCCGGAGATGCGTTTCCCTGATGGAGCGTTCGAATTCGACGCGCTTGCCTTCGATTTGGTACAGGAAACGGCCCTCCTGTTCATGGAGAGCCGTCCGCAGTTCATCTTCGAGCGAGGTTATTTGGTTCAGGATATGGCGAATCCGCTCATTCATAAGATTGCGCTCCCGGCGCGGTCGGCAAGGCGATCGGTAGCGCGCTAGATTTGATGATCGACCAACCTGCCATCGGCCATGCGCAGCCTTTTTGAAAGCGAGACCGCCACCGCGCGGATTACCTTGGCTGCGGTTCTTGGCACCTCGGTCAGCATCTTGTCTAGTGAGTCTTTTGTTAATGTCAGCAAGGTGCAGTCCGTTGCCGCGACGCAGGTGGCGGAGCGCCTCTCGCCATCCAGCACCGCCATTTCGCCGAATGCCCGCCCCTTGTGCAAAGTGGCGATATCGACAGCTTCCTCATCCATGTTGACTTTCAGTATGGAAACATTGCCGGAATTGACAATACACATGAAGGTGCCGTCATCGCCCTCCTTGAAGATTGTTTCTCCCTCCCCAATTTTGCTGACGCTGAAATAGCGCGCAGCCGACTGGATCTCGGCAGAGGGGAAATTGTTGAAGAGGTCGCATTCCATCAGCATTTCGCCGATGTCTTCAATGAGGAGGGAGTTTTCCGGCGTCATAGTCGCAAGGATGTCGGGTTATGCAGCGTTCCTGCGGATTCTAGCAAATGTTCATCCTGCCCATGCGGACTTTTTCAGATGCTGCCGTGTGTGTATCATTTCTGGGCGCAGGCAGAACAGGTTTTATCCTTGATGAGTTTAATGGTGCGCAGCTCCATGTGCAGCGCGCCCAGCAGCAGCAATTTTCCACAAAGTGAGGTGCCCGCGTCCAGCAGCAATTTGAGCGCCTCGGTGGCTTGCAGGCTGCCGATGATGCCGACCAGCGGGGCAAACACGCCCATCACCGCGCAACGCGTTTCTTCGGCTTCGGTCTGTTCCGGATACAGGCAATGGTAGCAGGGGCTATGCGGATGGCGCAGGTCGAACACGGTTACCTGTCCATCGAAGCGGGTAGCGGCGCCGGATACCAAAGGTTTTTTCAGTTGCACACAGACCCGGTTAAGCGCGTAGCGCGTGGCGAAGTTGTCGCTGCAATCCAGCACTATGTCGGCTTGTGCCGCCAGTTCAAGCAGACGCGTTTCATTCACACGTTCATTCAGCGCGATGACGCGCACTTCGGGATTGATCTCGGCAAGCGCGATCTGCGCAGAAGTTGCCTTGAGCATGCCGATGCTGGAAGTGCGGTGCAAAATCTGGCGTTGCAGATTGGTCAGGTCTACCGTATCACCATCGCACAGCGTCAAGGTGCCAACGCCGCTGGCGGCCAAGAACAGGGCGGCGGGAGAACCCAGCCCGCCGGTGCCGATTACCAGCGCGTGTGCACCCAGCAGTTTTTGTTGGCCCTCGATGCCGATTTCCGGCAACAGGATATGTCGGCTGTATCGCAGCAGTTGTTGGTCATTCATACCTAAAAATCCACATTTCATCCCAACTGCTGCGTTGCGTAAAAAATTTCTTGCTTACATATAAAGCATATGCGGCGCGGCGAAATTTTTTACGCGCCTTGCATTTGGGCGAACTCTGGATTTTTAGAGGCTCCCTATGGCGAACTGCGCTTACTTTCCGTGCAGAATATTCATCCCCTTCAGCACATTCAAGGCTTGGTTCAGCTGGTAATCATTTTTTGAGCCAAACTCTGTGATTTCCGGTTTGGTTGTTTCGCCTTCCTTGGATTTGGCAGCCGGAGCTTTAGCCGGGGTTGCAGGTTTTTCGCCATCCACTTTATCCTCGGATTGGCGATTATTGATCAGGTGGCGCTCCAAATCGGCTTCGCGCATGTTTATGTGAAAGTCGCCAGCCGCCGGGTCTTCCACGGCGATGTCGGGGACAATACCCTTGGCCTGGATGGAGCGTCCGTTGGGCGTGAAGTAACGCGCAGTGGTAAGTTTGATCGCGGTGTTGTTGCCAAGCGGCAGGATGGTCTGCACCGAACCTTTGCCGAAAGTTTGCGTACCCATAATGACGGCGCGTTTATGGTCTTGCAATGCACCGGCGACGATTTCTGAGGCAGACGCGGAACCGCCGTTTACCAGCACGATCATCGGCACATCCTTAATCGCTGGTGGCAGATCTTTCAGGTAATCGGCCTTATCGTTATGACCGCGCGCGTAGTTGTCCGGAGAAGCAGTCAGGCGCATCTTTGCATCCGCATTGCGCCCTTCGGTATAAACCACCAGCGCATCCTTGGGCAGGAAGGCGGCGGACACGCCCACCGCGCTGTTGAGCAGGCCGCCCGGGTCGTTGCGCAAGTCCAGCACCAGGCCTTTCAGCCCCCCTTCGCTCTGCTTGGATAAAGTGTCCAGCGCGACGGCAAGATTTTCACCGGTGCGTTCCTGGAACTGGGTGATGCGGATAAAGGCATAGCCGGGCTCGACCAGCTTGGATTTGACGCTCTGCACCTTGATGACAGCGCGCGTCAGGGTGAAGGTCAGTTGATGGGGTTCGTTCTTGCGGATCACCATCAGGGTGATTTTGCTGCCCGGCTTGCCGCGCATGCGTTTGACCGCATCGTTCAGCGACAGTCCTTTTACCAGCGTGTCGTCAAGCTTGAAGATCAGGTCGCCGCTCTTTATGCCTGCCTGGTATGCTGGCGTGTCTTCGATCGGCGAGACGACTTTTACCAGGCCATCTTCCATGCCGACCTCTATGCCCAGGCCGCCGAATTCGCCTTGGGTGCCGACTTGCAGCTCTTTGTAGCCCTCGGCATCCAGATAAGCGGAATGCGGATCCAAGCCGCTCAACATGCCGGTGATAGCTTCGGTGATCAGCTTCTTGTCGCTGACCGGTTCCACGTAGTCACTCTTGATGCGGCCGAATACCTCGGAAAAGGCGCGCAGTTCTTCGACCGGCAGGGTCGTTTCGGTATCCTTGTCGGCAATGGCGGAGAAGTGCAGACCGGCCAGTATGCCAGCGATCAGGCCCAGCCCGATCAATCCAGTTTTTTCGATACGACTACGCATGTATAACCTCATTGAGTGATATTTTTCTACGCCCCGGTTTTACCGGATGACCCATTTCATCGGATCCATGGGCTTTCCCTCGTGGCGCAGTTCGAAGTATAAACCGGAATCCTCATTTCCGCCGCTGTTGCCGACGGCTGCTATGGTATCGCCTCCGCGCAAAACGTCGCCCACTTGTTTGTACAGCGTTTCATTATTGCCATACAAGCTCATGTAGCCTTTGCCATGATCTATGATCAATAAGTTCCCGAAGCCGCGCAGCCAGTCGGCAAATACTACCCGCCCTGCCGCCACGGCTTTGACCGACTGGTTGGCGGTAGCGCGCAGAAACAGGCCTTTCCACAGCACTGTACTGTCCGGGCGCGCATTGCCGAACTTGTTGCTCACTTCGCCTTTCACCGGTAGCGTCAGCTTGCCCTTGAGTTGCTCGAACGGGCTGCCGTCGAAACGGCCGTCGGGCAAATTGTCGTTGCTGAACATCCCCTTGCTTTTCGGCTGCGCCAGCATTCTGGAGAGTTTTTCCACCAGTTGAGCCAGATGGTTCTCGTCGCGTTGCAGGCGGCCGATCTCGCGGCGCTGTTGCTTGAGCTGCAACGCAATTTTGCCGAGTACCTGTTGATGCGTGCGCTTATCTTCTTCCAGGGTTTGTTTCTGCAATTTTTGCTCTTCCTGTAGCGCGGTGATCTCTGCGCTTTTCTGCATGGTCTGGGTAGTGACCGTATTCAACTGTGCCAGGTTGTTGCGCAGGGTTTTGAGCCATGCCGCGCGGCTGCGGGCGATGTATTCGTAATACTGCATTTCGCGCGCAGCCTGATTGGGATCATGATTGTTCAGCAGCAGTTTGAGATACTCCTGTTTGCCGCCCAGATATTGCTGGTAGAGCATTTCCCCCAGCAGCATCTGCTGTCCTTGGATGTCCCGTTTCAGTTGCCGTGCCTGCTGTTGCAATTGCACCAGTGTGCGTCCCGCTTCACGGTGTTGTTGCGCCAGATCAGCCAGCTTGCGGTTGCTGTCGCTGATGGCGCGTTCCGATTCGCGTAGCGCGTCTGCCACCTCCGATCTGGATTCGCTGGTCTTCTCCAGTTCCTGTTGCAGCCCGGCAATGCGCTTGCGCAGATTTTCCAGTTCATCCTGCTGCGAAGCATGCGTGCTTCCGGTGCCTGCCACCAGGCAGATGCACAGCAGCAGCGTGAGTCGGGTGCGAGTGGTCACTGGAGGTTGATAAGCGGCTTGCCCGTCATTTCCGGCGGTTGCGGCAGGCCCATCATGGCGAGCAGGGTGGGCGCGACATCCCGCAATGAGCCGCCGTCTATCATGCCCGCCTTGCGGCCTATGTACAGGAACGGCACCAGATTCAAAGTATGCGCGGTATGCGCCTGATGGGTAGTGTGATCGATCATCTGTTCGGCATTGCCGTGGTCGGCGGTAATCACTACTTCGCCGCCGCATTCCAGCATCGCGTTCACCACGCGGCCAATGCAACCATCCAGTGTCTCGATAGCCTCGACCGCCGCTGCCAGGATACCGGTGTGGCCGACCATGTCGCAATTGGCGTAGTTGCAGATGATGGCTTGATACTGCCCACTAAGGATTGCCGCCTCGAGTTTGCCGGTGACTTCGACCGCGCTCATCTCCGGCTGCAAGTCGTAGGTCGCCACTTTCGGTGAGGGAACCAGGATGCGGTCTTCGCCGGGGTAGGGTTGTTCCGTGCCGCCATTGAAAAAGTAAGTGACGTGCGCATACTTCTCCGTCTCCGCGATGCGCAACTGCTTGAGTCCCAGATTGGCGACATATTCGCCGAAACCGTTGTGGATAGCTGAAGGCGAGAAGGCGGCAGGCAAGTGGCTGAAATCCTCGCCATAGCTGCTCAGCATGACGTAGTCCGCCAGCTTGGGGAAGCGCTTGCGCGTGAACTTGTCGAATGCCGCATCGGTCAGGGCGCGAGTCATTTCACGCGCGCGGTCGGCGCGGAAATTCATGAACACTACCGCGTCGCCATCCTGCATGGCAGCCGATTCACCGATGACGGTGGCCTTCACGAACTCGTCGTTTTCGTCGCGCGCATAGGCCTGCTGCAAACCTTCTAAAGCCGTGGCAGCACTGAATGCAGCCTTGCCTTGGGTCAGCATATCGTAAGCCGGCTGTACCCGCTCCCAGCGGTTGTCCCTGTCCATCGCATAGTAACGCCCGACAATGGAGGCGATGCGCCCGACGCCGAGCGCGGTACACTTATCCTGCAAGCGTTGCAGCGAATGTTCGGCGCTGCGCGGCGGCGTATCGCGCCCGTCGAGGAAGGCGTGCAGGAATATTTTGCGCAGCCCGGAGTGTGCCGCCAGTTCCAGCAGGGCGTGGATATGATTTTCGTGGCTGTGCACCCCGCCGGGCGACAATAGCCCCATGATATGCAGCGCCGTACCGTTATTTTTGGCTTGCGCGATGGCATGGATAAACGCCGCATTGGTGTTGAAACTGCCGTCCTGAATCGCCAAGTCCACGCGCGTGAGCTCTTGATAAACCACACGGCCCGCGCCGATGTTGAGGTGACCGACTTCGGAATTGCCCATCTGCCCTCTGGGTAAACCCACCGACAATTCGGAAGCATTAATCAGAGTATGCGGGTAACTGTTCCATAGCCGGTCCCAGTTCGGCTTGCGTGCTTGGGCGATGGCGTTGTGGTCGGGGTCTTCGCTGTAACCAAAGCCGTCGAGAATGAGCAGGAGGACAGGGGTAACTTTCATGCTGGCTTTTGCGTTATCAAAGTATCAGAATGTAAAAGGTTGCTAATTTAGCGTGCTATCTTAGCCGATTTCTGGGTGTCGCATGATGCTGGGCAGGGAAGGTAATGGTAGATCGTGAAGAAAAAATTAATCGATAAAGACGAAGATATTTTGCAGGCTTCGCTGGCGGTCAAGGCAATTGCCCACCCGCTGCGATTGAAAATACTGTGCGTGCTGGGCGACAAGGAGGTCAGCGTGCAGGACATCGTTGCCGAAGTCGGCACCTCGCAGAGCAATATCTCGCAGCACCTCGCCATCCTGCGCGACAAGGGTGTGCTGACCACGCGCAAGGATGCCAACCGCGTGTACTACCGCATCGGCGACCCCCGCACCATCAAGCTGGTGGGGATGATGCGCGAAGTGTTTTGTACCAGATAGGGTTTGCGCTTCTCAATATATTAGGATATGCTAATATTGTAACTTTCAATGTGGGTGGTTCGCATGGGGTATCGCACGTTATTCATGCTGGCTTTGGGTTTTGCATTCACATCCGTTGCGCAGGCGGCGGAGAAGCTTGCCGTTGCGCCGGTGCAATACCGCGAGGTGGCGCAAAGCTATAGCGCCGAGGGTGTGGTTGAGGCGGCGCGGCAATCCACCGTGTCGGCGCAGATCACCGGGCGCGTGAAGGAGATTCTGTTCGACGTCGGCGACACGGTCAGGAAGGGCCAGGTTATCCTGCGTATAGACGAGCGCGAAGCGGCTCAGACACTGGCCGGTAGCCAGGCGCAGGTGATGCAGGCGCAGGCCGCCATGCAGAATGCCAAGTCCAATTACGAGCGCTCGCGCCAGTTGTTCGCGCAGAAATTCATCAGCCAGGCCGCGCTGGACAAGGCGCAGGCCGACTACAAAATGGCGCTGGCGCAGGCTGCGGTGAGCGAAGCCGGGGCAGGCCAATCGGAGCTGACGCATGGCTACACCGCTGTGGTGGCGCCCTACAGCGGCGTGGTGAGTGCGCGTCTGGTCGAGGTGGGTGAGATGGTGACCGCAGGCAAGCCCTTGATGAGCGGTTTCGACCCGGCGCAGATGCGCGTGATAGTTGATGTGCCGCAATACAAACTGGCGGACATCGGGGCGCATCCGCAAGTCATGATTGAACTCCCTTCGCTAAACAAACGGGTGCAGGCCGCTTCGGTGACGGTGCTGCCCACCGCCGATGCGCGCACGCACAGCACGCAGGTGCGCGCCTATCTGCCCGCCAACGAAGTTGGTGTGCGGCTGCAACACGTTACTGCGGAGCAGCCGTCTGCGGGAGCAGCCGCTGGACACCTCCTCCCGCACCAGACGCTTACGCGCACCGTGTCGGAGGTGTACCCCGGCATGTTCGTGCGTGTCCACTTCACGGTGGGGAAGGCGAACAAGCTGCTGATCCCGGCCCGCGCCGTGGTGCACCGCAGCGAAGTGGCGGCGGTATATGTGGTGGATGAAAAAGGCAAAGCGCGGTTGCGCCAGGTGCGCTTGGGCGAGGCTGCAGGGCAGGATGAAATCGAGGTCTTGGCCGGGCTGAACCCCGGCGAGAAGGTGGCGCTGGAGCCGATCAAAGCGGGCATGTTGCAGCAGGCGAAATGATGGGTATTTCCGGGCGTATCGCCAAATTCTTCCTGCATTCGCAGATGACGCCGCTGTTGGCTCTGGTGGCGGTGCTGCTAGGCCTGTTCGCGGTGATGGTGACCCCGCGCGAGGAGGAGCCGCAGATCAATGTCACTATGGCGAACGTTCTGATCGCCTATCCCGGCGCTTCCGCGCAGGATGTGGCGAACACCGTGGCGACACCCGCCGAGCAGGTGCTGTCGCAGATATCCGGGATGGACCATGTTTATTCCGTGTCGCAGCCCGGCATGGCGGTGCTCACTGTGCAATTCAAGGTGGGTGAGCAGCACATTCCCTCGCTGGTCAAGCTCTACGACGTCATCAATTCCCATGCCGACTGGCTGCCGCCCACTCTGGGCGTGGCCAAGCCCATCATCAAGGCCAAAGGTATAGACGATGTGCCTGTTGCCGCCTTCACGCTGTGGCGCGAGGAGGCAGCGGGCAGCGGGCTGGCGCTGACCCATGTGGCGCACGCCATCGAGGCAGAACTGAAGCGCGTCGGTGGCACGCGCGAAGTCATCACGATGGGCGCGACGCAGCGCATGGTGCGGGTGCTGCTTAACCCGGAAGCGCTGAACGCGCACCAGCTTGCTGTACAGGATGTGCGCGCCGCTTTGCAGGCCGCCAATGTGGCGCAGGATGCGGGCAGCCTGGTGCAGGGCAACCGCGAGGTACTGGTGCAGACCGGCAACTTCCTGAGCGATGCGAGCGAGGTCAGCCTGCTGGTGGTGGGCGTGTCCGGCGGCAAGCCGGTGTTCCTGCGCGATGTGGCGGACATCCGGGACGGCGCCGACCAGCCTTCCAGCTATGTGTGGCTGGGTGCGGGCGCGGCGGCGGACGACAAGGGCATCGGTGCGCGCGGCGAGTTCACCGCCGTGACCGTGGCGGTGACCAAGAAGCCGGGCGAGAACGCGGTGGAGATTGCCAATAAACTGTTGCAGCGGGTGGAAGAGTTGAAAGGCAGCGTGATCCCTGCCGACGTGCATGTCACCACCACGCGCAATTACGGCGAGACTGCGAACGACAAGGCGATGAAGCTGATCCAGAAGCTGATCTTTGCCACCTCCGCCGTGGTGGCGCTGGTGTGGATTGCGCTGGGGCGGCGCGAGGCGTTCATTGTCGGCGTCGCGGTGCTGCTCACGCTGGCGGCGACGCTGTTCGCATCTTGGGCATGGGGATTTACCCTGAATCGCGTGTCACTGTTCGCGCTGATTTTTTCCATCGGCATATTGGTGGATGACGCGATAGTCGTTGTAGAGAATATCCATCGCCGCCGCGAACTGGCGCCGCACCAGCCGCTATCCGAGATCATTCCCGAGGCGGTGGACGAAGTCGGCAGCCCCACCATACTCGCCACCTTTACGGTGATCGCCGCGCTGTTGCCGATGGCTTTCGTCAGCGGGCTGATGGGGCCGTATATGAGCCCGATACCGATAAACTCGAGTTTGGGCATGGCCTTGTCGCTGGCGATCGCTTTTACCATCACGCCTTGGCTGGCGCGTAAATTCATGCGGGAGCATGCAGCGCACCCCACTGGTACGCCCCATACATCGGGTTTGGCACATCGTATACAAACTGTTTTTACCAAGGTGCTGCCCCCCTTGTTGGAAAGCAGTCGGCGGCGCTGGATGCTACTGCTCGGAATTGTGCTGGCCTTGCTGATGTCAGTGGGTTTGACGCTGGTGCCGTCCTCCATGGTAGGTGTGGTACTCAAGATGCTGCCGTTTGACAATAAGAGTGAGTTTCAGGTGGTGGTAGATATGCCACCGGGCACGCCTTTAGAAGATACCGCCGCAGCACTGCAAGAGATGGGTCACTATTTAGCAATGCAGCCCGAGGTATTGCATTTGCAAGCCTATGCCGGCACGGCTTCGCCCATCACGTTCAATGGGCTGGTGCGGCAGTACTATTTGCGTGCCGATCAAGAGCAGGGCGACCTGCAGGTCA